>URAG01000001.1 GCA_900545755.1 uncultured Cloacibacillus sp.
AGCCCACTTCTACCTACAGACCGACGAGGGCGAAAAACTGCGCGCCGCAGGCGAAAAACTGCTCGCCCTCTCGCGCGAACTCGGCAAGGAAAACCACGCCGGCCTCGCGCTGCGTTTCCTCGGTATGGCAAAGCAGATAGAGGGCGACTTCGACGGCGCGGAGGAAACGTTCATGCGCTCCGTCAAGGTATTCGAGGATCTAGCGCTCACAGGACGCCGCTACACGCTCAACATGCTCGCACCGAAATGCTACATCGGCGAGATGCGCCAGCGGCGCGGCGAAGCGGCTGAAGCGCTGCGCCTTTTCGAGGAATGCGTGACGGAATGCGAGAAACGCGGACTATTCTGGGGGCGCAGCCACTTTCATGCGCACGCCGCAGACGCGGCCCTCGACCTCGGCGACCGCGCGCTTTTCGAATCGCACGTGCATAAAGGAGCAGAGCTCTTCGAAAGCTCAAAGGGCGGACACTGCACATCCCTGCTATACAGCCTAAAAGCCGTGCGCGACGCGGAAGCGGGAGACGGAACCGCCGCGCTCGATTCGCTCGAGAAGGCTGATTTTCTATCCGCAATAGGAAAGAAGAGCTGGCACGCCGCGCAGTACATGGCGAAGGCGTGGACCGCCGCCGCAGTCGAAGAGGGCCGCCTCGAACGCGCGCCATTCGCAGATACTGTCAGCTTATCCTCCGCACGCTACGCAGCAGAAGCCGCGCGCGCATACCGCGAGATAGGCGCGGAAGGGCGCGCGGCGTTCATCGAAAGAAAATTTATAATGCGTTGAGAATTTGCGGCGCGTACAAAGTCCGGTGCGCTGCGATTCTGTCCAAAAGCGCACAGCGCGCTTCTTTACACAAGTTTTCTTTGCAATATCAGGTCAGAAAGGCTACAATATTGATACGGACATAAATAAAAAAACATCATTAGGAGGAGATTCCAATGGATGTAAAGAGTAAAGCCTACCAGGAACTTCTAAAAAAGCGCCCCCTCAACGTGCAGGCGCGCTTCGCGAACGACGAGATGGGACTCGTCAGCGGACGCGACATAGCCGCCGCGGCTAAGAAATGCGATTCCATCGTTCTCGCGGCCAATGCGCGCCATCCGCTCGTCGTCAAGGGAGTACTCCGCGCGGCGAAGAAGAAAAACGCCGCCGTGCTCATCGAGCTTGCAAAGTCGGAGTCGACTTATTGCGGTTCGACCTACGAGAACCTTGCGGACTACGCGCTGAAGTACTCGACTGAGCTCGGACACGGAGCGGTCTTCGGACTCCACGTCGACCACTACGCGATAAAGAGCGAAGCGGACGTTCTAAAGGGAGTAGGCCACCTCACAAAGATACTGAACAGCGGCTTCACCTCCGTTGCAATCGACGCCTCGCACCTCGACGACTACGACAACTTCGCCGCAACCCGCGCGCTTGCCGGCTGGCTGCCGCCAGAGCTCGGCCTTGAAGTCGAAGTCGGGGAGATAAAGGGCCCCGGCGAACTCTCAACCGTAGAAGAGGCGACCTACTACATCGGCGGTCTTAACGCTTGGCAGATCTTCCCGGACTACCTCGCCATCTCTAACGGAAGCCTCCACGGCACTTACGACCCGGCTGTCGGACAGATGGAGGGTATCGACCTCACACGCACTAAAGAAATAGCCGACGCGATAGCCCCTTACGGCGTCGCGATAGCGCAGCACGGCATCTCGGGCACCCCGCTCGACAAGGTCTCGACATTCCGCAAGTACGGCATTCGCAAAGGCAACGTGGCGACGCTCTTCCAGAACGTCTACTTCGGGATCAAGATGGACCCCGACACCGGCAACGCAGTCACAGAGGGCGGCACCTATACGAAGGAAGCAGACCGCGGAATCTCCGTCGAGCTCTGGGAGAAGATCGTAGCCGCGGCCGACGAAAAGGGCATGAGCCGCAAGAGCGGAGACTACAAGAAGCTCAACCTGCCTTTCGCTGAAATGATCCTCAACGAGCCGCAGCCGATCATCGACAGAATAGTCGACGAGGTTGAGTGGTGGGCCGGACGCTTCATCGACGCCTTCGGAGCAGAAGGCACGGCCGACGCCGTCGCCGAAATCATGGCGGCGCGCCCCGACCATAACGCCGCGCCGGATCGCAAGGTCCTCTGCGAGCGCAAGGACTTCAGGAAAGACAACGCCCCTGGCAAAGGCGGCAACGACGGCAAAAACTACGACGACTAAAGCCGCAGCAAACGGTTGAATAACAAAAAGAGACTCCGGCGCCACAGCCGGAGCCTCTTTTTATTTCTTCATGCCACGTCATCTTATGCGATAAACTTCTTCGAAAACGGGACGACGAATTTGTTCATCACCTTAACCGTAAAACCGACGAAAAGCGCCGCGGCGATAGTGCCTTCACGCACGCCCTCAACTCTTCCGATAAAGGCAAACGAAAGTATCAGCGCGATACTCACAAGACTTACATCGAAAGCCACCTTGGTACGCGGGAAATTCACATGAAACACCCGGCATACCGCGACGACCAGCCCCTCGCCGGCCAGAGGCACGGCGCCGGACGCTACGGCTAAAGCGACGCCAGTCCCGACAAATACTATACCGGCGGCGACAAGCAGACAGAGCTGCCAATACGCCGAACAGTCTACTCCGTCCAGCATCCAAAGGCCGACGTCTATCATATAGCCGAACATTATGCCTATGGGAAGTTGAGCCAGCTGTATCGGGTCAAAGCGCCGCCTGAGCAGCGCGACCTCAGCGGCAATAAAAAGGCAGTGCATCGCTATAGTCGCCTGCCCCAGCGTAAGCGAAGAGAACAGGCTGACGACGTAGGGCACGCTCGATATCGGCGAAGTCCCGAGCTTGCCTTTGACCGAGAATCCGATGCCTATAGCCATCAACGCGAGGCCGAAGCAGAGAAGCACGTAGCGCTTGACGAGAATTACATAGTCGTGACGTTTCATCTTGCGTCCACCTCAGCCGCCGCCATCGCGCGGCGCACAGATACGAGCGTTGATTTCAGCCGTTCTTCCTCGTCGGCCGAAAGCAGCGAAACGGCGCGGCTGTCGGCGCGCGCAAAGACCTCTTCCATGCCGCGCGCGGCCTCTTCGCCCTTCGGCGTCAGCGAGACGTATAGCGAGCGGCGGTTGCCGTCCCTGCGGCGGCGCGCGATGAGCCCAGCATCCTCCATGCGCAGCAGGATTCCGCCCGCGGTCGCCTGCTCTATCTCGCATTCGGCGGCAAGCGTTTTCTGGTCGCATTCGCCGCGTTTTGTAAGAAATTCCAAAATTTTCGGCTGCCCCGGCGTCAGGCCGAGCTTAGCCGCTCCGTCGAGCACTTCGCGGTTGACCGCGTTGTGCGCCCTCATCAAAAGATAGTGCAGTGGTTCCATCGTTGCCTCCAAAAAGCTAAGCATACTTAATATAATGATGCTTAATTATATGCATGCGCGGCGCGCCGTCAATATCACGCTGGACGGAAATGATGAAAACAGCGCTATTTTGCTATAATATCGTCAAACTTCCACAGAAGCGAAGGGCGCGGCGGACGAACGCCGCACGAAGGGAGGAACGACAGCTTGAGCCGGGCATTTGTAAAAGAGGACGACGGCGAACGCGGAAACGCCGTAGCCGACATTCAGTTCCGCGAGGCGAAGCTCGAGTGGCTTCGCATACAGGAGAAGAAGCTCGACACCTTGCTGAACGATCCAAAGTCGAAAAAAGTGAAGCCTGAGACGCTAGCACGCTGGATAAAGGAGACCGAGGCCGACATCGCCAAGACGAAACGCGAGCTCGGCTACGAAGGGTAGACACGGTGGCCGCGGCGCAGAGCCGCGGCCTTTTCGTTTCCTTTACGTAAAAGTGTGTAACATCTTCTTGCAATCCCACGCCAAAACCATTACACTAACGGCGTTTATGTCGTTACACGGAAGGGACGTGAGACGAAAATTGAAAAAAATCACTGGTGTCTGGTGTGACAGACACGAAACACAGCTTTCCAACGCGCGCCGGCCGCGGCGTGTTTTCACGGCGGCCCCCATTGTTCCCGCGTATGTAACGGCTCTTCCGGCCCACGCAATATGCGGCGAATACCTCCGAATATGACGGCCCTTTTGAGATTTCAGCACACAAATAAAATTTCAAGGGGGTACGGATATGAACACCATCAATAAACCGTTAATAGTAATCGAACACCTCTCTAAAAGCTACGAGGACGGGACCGTCCTCAAGGACATCAGCTTTACGATCCGCGAGGGAGACCTTGCTACAATCATAGGCCCGTCAGGCTGCGGGAAGTCAACCTTTCTGCGCTGCATCAACTGCCTCGAGCTTATGGACTCTGGCTCCGTAACAGTCGCGGGTATCACAGTCTCGCGCAAACCCGGCGAGAAGCCGACGGACGAGATGCTAGCCAAGGTCCACGCGCTGCGCACCGAGGTAGGAATGGTCTTCCAGAGCTACAACCTGTTCCCTAACAAGGACCTGCTCCACAACATCATGCTCGCGCCTATGGTCGTGAAGAAGATGAAAGAAGACGAAGCGCGCGACCTCGGCATGAGGATGCTCGACAAGGTCGGCCTCGCGGGCTTCGCCAACAGATACCCCTCGACGCTCTCCGGCGGGCAGAGCCAGCGCGCCGCGATTGCGCGCGCCCTTGCAATGAATCCGCGAGTGATGCTCTACGACGAGCCGACGTCGGCGCTCGACCCCGAACTCGTCGGCGAAGTCCTACATGTCATGAAGGAGCTCGACGCGGAGGGTATGACGCAGATAATCGTCACGCACGAAATGAAGTTCGCCAAAGACGCCTCGGACTACATCATATTCATGGACAAGGGCGAGATAGTCGAATACGAGGACGGGGACATACTCTTCGCGAATCCGAAGAACGAACGCACCCGCGCATTCCTCCGCCACTTTGTAAACGCAGGGGTGACATGCTGATGAAAAAGCTCATTGCAATTTTTACTCTTATATTTATGCTCTGCGCGCCGGCAGCGCTCCACGCTGAAGAGGCGGCCTCTCCGTCTCCCGACTCCGCCGCGCCAGCAGCCGGCGAAAAGGTGCTGCGCTGGGGCGGAGACTCCGAGGGCGGATTTCCGTACATGTTCCCAGACCCGAAGGACCCCAAGAAGCTCATCGGCTTCGAGGTCGACATCGTCGACGCGCTTGCTAAAGAAATGGGGCGCACGCCGGTCTACGTCAACAACGCGTGGGACAACCTCATTCCAGGCCTCGACCGCAACCTCTACGACATCGCGATAAACGGCCTCGAGGTCACGCCGGAGCATGAAGGCGAAGTAAACTTCTCTATTCCATACTATAAGACATTCCTTCAGCTGGCGGTGCGCCGCGACGACAACTCGATAAAGGGGCTACAGGACCTCAAGGGCAAGATCGCGGGCACGCTTAAAGAGAGCTATGCGCAGATGGTGCTCGAGGAGGTCGGCGACGTAGAGATACGCACCTACATAGTCGAGGCCAACACATACGAGGACCTAGCAAACGGACGCCTCGACGCGGCGCTATTTGACCAGCCGATAGCGCTATACTCCGCCGGCTTCAACCCCGAAATAAAATTCGTCGGCCCGCCGATCGGCGAGATAATCTACGCGATAGCGATGCGCAAGGGCGACACGGAGCTCACAAGCGAAGTCAACCGCGCGCTCGTCGCTCTGCGCGATAAAGGCGTTCTGCGCGAGATATACGACCGCTGGAACCTCTGGACGCCCGTCATGGCGGAAACTTTCAACGACTACGACCCGCCTAAGGTCGAGCCGTCGCGCTACAACGAATGGGCCGAGGCCCACAGACCGCAGCTGACGCTTCAGAAGCGCCTTGAAAGATACTGGGAGGCTGCGCCGCTCTTCGCACGCGGAGCCGTCGTAACGATAGAGGTCTCGATAGTTTCGATGATCATAGCGATGGCGCTCGGCCTCGCGCTCGCCGTCACGCGCGTCTTCGCGCCTAAATGGCTCGCGATGCTGGCGACCGCATATGTCGAGATAATACGCGGCACGCCGCTGCTGATACAGCTCTTCTTCATTTTCTACGGCCTGCCGTCTGTCGGGATCAAGCTCTCGCCGTTCTGGGCTGGAGCGATCGGGCTCGGCCTCAACTACGCGGCTTACGAAGCCGAAGTCTACAGGACTGGGCTTTTCGCGATACCCCGCACTCAGTGGGAGGCGGCGCTCGCGCTCGGAATGACGCGCTGGCAGGCGATGCGCGAAGTCATACTCCCGCAGGCCATCCGCGTCGTAATCCCTCCGATAAACAACGACTTCATATCGTTGCTTAAGGACTCTTCGCTGGTCTCCATCATAACGATGGTGGACCTAACGAAGGTCTACGGACAGGTCTCAGCGACCTACTACGACTACTTCGGCCCCGGAATCCTCGTCGCGATAATCTACCTCGTCATCGGCCTGCCTTTCGTACGATTTTCACGCTACACGGAAAGACGCCTCGCCGCCTCAGAAAAGGACGGACAGGAAGGCCACAGGGAGAACATCTACAGAAGCAGCACGAGATATTTCTAAAAGCCAAAAACGCAGCGAGCGCCCTTCCGCGACGGAAGGGCGCTCGCTTTGTATCACGCGGCGCTGGGCCGCCATGACGCCGATTATTCAACAATCAAATTATACACCGGCATAAATTTGCGGTATTCATGCCGCTCACAAGGCAATGCAGTGCTCCTTTAACCGCTGGCCGGCAATTGCATATCAATTCAGCGAAAAGCAGAGCATGACATATATTCAGCCTATGGCCGGTGAGGCGGACGGCGACAACTTCCCCGAACACATCATGGCTGCGTCCGCCTAAAAAAGAAGCGGGGCAGCCCGACGAAGGCCGTCCCGCTTGATTTCCGCTTTTGCGCGCAGTGCGCGGCGCGGTTAGTATGCTTTCGCGAATATCGCCTTTCTTGCTCCCTCTTTGCCCGTGTAGAAGCATTTGCCGCGTTCCTCGGAGTGGGCGAAGGGGAAGCAGCGCGGCGTCGCTCCGGTCGCTTCCTTGATGGCCTTCTCGTCCTCTTTGCTTCCGGCGAAGAAAACTTCGATAAAGCCGCCCTTTTCTTCGAGCAGTTTCTTGAATTCCTCGAAATTCTCAGCCTTGTGCGTGTTCGCGAGGCGGAATTCAAGCGCGCGGTTGTAGAGGTTCTGCTGTATCTCGTCAAGCAGCGCAGGGATTGCCGTCGCGGCTTCGCTCCACGCTATGTCGAGTTTCTCGCCCGTGTCGCGGCGCACGACGCGCAGCTTTTCAGCGGCGTACTCCTTTTCGCCGAGTTCGAGGCGGAGCGGCACCCCTTTCTGTAGATGCGAGAAGAAGCGGTCGCCGGGGCGCATATGGAACTGTTTGTCTATGTTTACGTAACGCCCGCCGAGCGCCGCGTTGAGCTGCGCCCGGAGCTCCTCGGCCTTCGGCAGCAGCGCGCTTTCGATTTTTGCGTCGTCGGGTGAAATAGGCACGATGACGGCCTTGACGGGCGCGATGCGCGGCGGCAGGACGAGGCCGTCGTTGTCGGAGTGGGTCATGATTATCGCGCCTATGAGCCGCGTTGAGACGCCCCAGCTCGTCGTGTAGGCGTACCGCATAGTGCCGTCTTTGTCCTGGAACTGTATGTCGAAGGCTTTAGCGAAGTTCTGCCCAAGGAAGTGGCTGGTACCGGCCTGGAGCGCCTTTTTGTCGCTCATCATAGCCTCGCAGGTATATGTGTTGTCCGCACCGGGGAAGCGCTCGCCTTCGGTCTTCTCGCCTTCGAGGACCGGAAGCGCTAGGTACTCGGTCATGACGCGGCGGTAGACCTCGAGCATTTTCAGCGTTTCTTCGACGGCTTCTTCTTTCGTCGCGTGGGCGGTGTGCCCCTCCTGCCAGAGGAATTCGGAGGTGCGGAGGAAGAGGCGTGGGCGCTTCTCCCAGCGCATGACGTTCGCCCACTGGTTGATAAGGATGGGCAGATCGCGCCACGACTGCACCCATTTGCTGTACATATGGCCGATGACGGTCTCGGAGGTCGGGCGCACTATAAGCGGCTCTTCAAGCTCCTCGCCGCCAGCGTGCGTGACTACGGCGCACTCGGGCGCGAAGCCCTCGACGTGCTCCGCCTCCTTAGCGAGGAAAGACTGCGGTATGAGCAGCGGAAAGGCGGCGTTGACGTGGCCCGTCTCCTTAAAAGCGTCGTCGAAGTAATGCTGTATCATTTCCCATATCGCGTAGCCCGTCGGGCGCACTACCATGCAGCCGCGCACTGGCGCGTAGTCGGCCATCTCCGCGACGCGGATGACGTCAAGGTACCACTGCGAATAATCTTTTTCTCTCGGCGTTATGTTCTTTGCCATTCCTTCATCCTCCGGTAAAAATCTATATCGGTTCTCCGTTGCGGGAAATCCGTTCTATCGTTGCTACATATACGCGCAACGCGAGGCTGCGCCAGTTTCCTATTCTATCACTTTACGCGCGCCTTTTGAACTTCCGCGGCACGCTCCGGCTCGTCCGCACTTGACTTTTCGGCCGATGCCGCTATTATTTTAATATAGTCGCGAACTAAAGCACTGAACAAAAACAGACCGGAGGCACAGCCATGTCAAACCAGTGGAAAGACGATTTTACCGACCAGCTATGCGACGCGATCGTCGCCATCACCGACAGAGACGAAGCATACCGCTTTCTCGAAGATTTAGCAACCTTCTCCGAAATTAAAGCCTTCTCGCAGCGTTTGCAGGTTGCTGGACTTCTCATAAAAGGCTTCTCGTATCCGCAGATAGTGCAGGCGACGGGAGCTAGCACGGCGACGATAAGCCGCGTCAAGAAGTTCGTAGAGTACGGCACGGACGGCTACCGCGACGTGCTGCGCAAGCTCGAGAGCAAAGCCGCGGAAGGGGCCGCGCCTAAAAAGAAAAGCGTGAAAAAGTAATGCACTGCGTTTTCTTCCCGCTCGCGCACGGCGGGCCGCTACCAGCCGGGATGGCGGCGCTGCTCTGCGGGTCGTCGGTCTGGCTGACGGCGCGCTCCGAGGACGAAATTTCGCGCCTTTCCGAAACTCTGCCGCATGACGCTGAATTTGCAGGCGGCACAGTCGCCGGCGGGGCCGCGCTCGCCGACATCGCGCCCGCCGCAGTGGCGTGCGCAGAGGCGCTCGGCGGCATAGACGCCGTAGTTTACGCTCCGGCGCTTTCGTCTAAAGAGCCGCTCTTCCTTGACATTTCTCCCGAGGATTTCACGGCGCACGCCGCGGCGCTTAACGCTTTCTTTGAAATCTGCAAATGCGCCCTGCCATACATGATGGGACGTGAAGCCCCCGTCGTCGCCGTGCGGCTGCCCGCCGCGCCCGCGAACCTCACGGAGCGAATGTACCGCGCCGCTATGGAGTCGATGCTCGGCGACTTGGCCGCGGAGCTCGGCGCGTGGGGCGTGTCTGTCGAGAAGTTTTACGATTAAAGGAATTTTTTTGATTCGGCGGCCTCGGCCCCTCGCAGCAGTATCGCGTAGGCGGCGAGGTCGTCGACGTTTCTCGGCGGCGTGCGCAGCGACGTCGGCACAAGCCTCATAAGGCCGCGCGGCGCGTGCAGCCGCCAGTATATTTCCCGCGCTTCGAGCGTCGTGCCGTATTCCTCGACGACTTTGTACGGAAACGGCAGGGCGGCGCGGAATTCCGCGGACGAGGTGCCGCCGCCTACGTAGACGGCTTCGGGCGCGCCTTCCGGCAACTCCTCCGCGCTTCCCTCGCGCCGCCATTCGGCGAGCGTCTCCCATTTTCCGTTCTCGATTGCTTCAATCAGGATTTCCTTCTTATCGGAGGGGATAATCGCCGAAAAGAGCAGCCGCCCGCTCTCGGCGAGCGCGAAGCCCGTTTTCCAACGTCCAGGGTCAATTCCCGCGATCATCGAAAATTCCGCGCTCGACTGACTCCCAGCGCGGGTACATCCACATCCATTGCTCAGGGTGGGCCTTTATGCCCTCGGATATAACAGCGTTGAGGT
Source organism: uncultured Cloacibacillus sp. (assembly GCA_900545755.1). Taxonomy (GTDB): domain Bacteria; phylum Synergistota; class Synergistia; order Synergistales; family Synergistaceae; genus Caccocola. Next base: position 9,950 of record URAG01000001.1, read on the forward strand.
CGTCGGTGCTAGTCTGGATGTTCTTGCCGAAGGGTTCGCCGTCGCGTCCTTTCATAGGCGGGTAAAATTTCATCGAGAAGGTCACACCGTCAGGGTTGCGCACACATATACCGGGAATTACGTCGCAGCCGAGCTTGGCCGCAAGTTTCGCGGGGCCGACCGGCGTGCTTGCAGGAGAACCGAGGAAGGGCGAGACGACGCCCGCCTCCTTCGCGTCCTGGTCTACGGGGACGGCGATGACTTCGCCGCGCTGGAGCGCCTTTATCATCGCTTTCAGGTCGTTAGCCTTGCCTAGCGCCTTCGCGCCGCCAGCGCGGCGCAGATCCTTTATCAGCTCGGTTATCCGTTCGTCACGCTGATCCGCGCCGAGCGAATTTATCGGTAGGCCGTGGTGTGCGAGCCAGCAGGCGGAATATTCCCAGTTGCCTATGTGCGCCGTCGCAAGCATCGCGCCGCGCCCGGACTTCACCGCGTCGAAGAGGTACTCGTGGCCTTCGCTGCTGACGAGCGAATCTATCTTATCCGCCATAAGCGGCATACGCGCGAACTCCGCGGCGGCGCGGCCGAAATGCTCGTAAGCGCCGCGCACTATCTCCTCGGCGCGCGCGTGTGGAACTCCAAGTATCTTCATGCAGCGTTCGACGGCCTCTGCGACTTTTTTACGCGAGAAGCGCGCGACGAGGGCGCCGAGCTTTCCCCCGAACGCAACGGCGCGCTCGTGCTCCATGCGGCAGCAGAGCGCGCGGAACATATTCAGAGAATGCCATATAAGAGGCTGACTGTTTTCCGGCATGAGAACTCCCCTCAGGCTGCGCGGACGTTCCGCGCCAGCATCATATATCTAAGATTATACTATACACAGGCAGAAGGCACAGAAAAAGCGCGGCCCCGCAGAGGGCGCCGCGCCGGTTTGTTTTCGCCGCGCAGTAAATTTAGGCGGCGACGCTGTTTTTCGTTTTCCTGAAATAAAGTATGAAGAGCACGATTCCGACGATCGCCGCGACGCTCGCCAGAATGTTGTAGTGTATGGCGATGATCGCAATCATACCGAAAGCGACGCGCTCCCACTTCCGCAGGTTCCTGTAATACCAACCTTCAAAAGCCCCCGCGAGAGCTATAACTCCGAGCACGGCGGATACGACGAGCACAGCAAGCTCGACGGGTTGAACGTCCTGGAGCAGCAGCATCGGGTTGTAGACGAAGCAATAGGGCAGCAGATACGACGCAAGCGCTATCTTCGTCGCCGCGAAGCCAGTCTTGGCCGGGCTCGCTCCAGCTATGCCGGCGCCCGTGAAGGCCGCGAGGCAGACGGGCGGCGTTAGGTCGGCCATGATGCCGAAGTAGAAGACGAAAAGGTGCGCCGAGAGCGGCAGCACGTCCATGCCGATGAGCGCCGGAGCGATTATCGTGCTGCACACGATGTAGTTCGCCGTCGTCGGCAACCCCATGCCGAGGACTAGGCAGGCGACCATAGCCATGATGAGGGTCAGCAGCAGGTTGCCTCCCGAAATCTCTATGATGTTGTTCGATATCGTAAGGCCGAGCGACGTCAGCGACGAGGTCCCGACGATGAAGCCGACGAGCGCGCAGGCGAGGGCGACCCCGAGAGCGCCGCGCGCTCCTTCTACGAGCGCATCAAGGATATCTTTCGGCGACATGCGCGTGTTCTTTTTGAGCGCGCTTATGAATATCACGGAGACGACGCCGATGAAGCCCGCGCGCAGCGGCGTATATTTCATTAGCAGCGTGACGACTATGACGACGACGGGTATCAGAAGGTGGCCGTCGCGCTTCATTACCTCGCGCGCGTCAGGTAGGTCTTCTTTTCGGATTCCTTCTAGTCCGTCGCGGCGCGCGCGCACGTGTACGTTCGTGAATATCGCCGTGTAGTAGATAAGCGCGGGGATAACGGCGGCCGCGGCTATCGAAAGATACGGAATGTTGAGGAACTCGCTCATGATGAAGGCACCGGCCCCCATAATGGGCGGCATCAGCTGGCCTCCGGTCGAGGCGCAGGCCTCGACAGCGCCGGCGTAATGCGGCGCGTAGCCGACCTTTTTCATCAACGGTATCGTGAATGTCCCCGTCGTAGCGACGTTCGCTACCGATGAACCGTTTATCGTACCCAGCAGTCCCGATGCGACAACCGCGACCTTGGCGGGGCCGCCCGGGCGGCTGCCAGCAAGCGCAAGCGCTAGTTCGTTGAAGAGTTTAGCGCCACCGCTCTTGCTGAGGAATGCTCCGAAAATTATGAAAACTATGACGAAGGTCGCAGAGACGCCGAGCGCGAGGCCGAATATGCCCTCAGAGGTAAGGTACATGTGCTGTATTATCCTGTTCAGCGAATATCCGCGAATCTGGAACATTCCCGGCACGTAGTTCCCGAAGTAGCAGTAAAGCAGAAAAAGCACGCTGAGGCACGGAAGCACGTTGCCGACTACGCGGCGGCCCGCCTCCACGACGAGCACTATCGCCGCAATGCCTAGGTAAATTTCATATTCCATCGGCTCAGCCCCGCGCCGCGCTATATCGTTGAAGAACACAGCTATGTATCCTACAACGCAGGCCGAGGCCGCTGCGAGCAGCCAGTCGTACCACGGCGCGCTCACCCTCGACGACTTCCGCGTCCCAGGATAGAGCACATAGACGGCGACGATTGCGAAGGTCAGATGAACCGCGCGCTGAATTGTTATCGGTATTGTGGCGACGCCGGCGGTGTAAAGGTGAAACAGCGACATCGCAGCAAGCCAGCACGTTATGAAAACGCCCTGCCAGCCGAAGAGTTTCCTGTAACGGCTCTCCTGGTCGTACTTTTCAACCAGGCTATGGACCTCCGCTGCGTCCATGCTCACGTTGTCGAGCAGGGAGGCGGAGTTTTTCTTTTCTTCCATAAAGTCATATCCTCCTAAAAGCCTTCGGCGCTGCGTTCCGTTTCGCGCCTGACGCTACTTAGCGCTTCCAGCCTCTTCGTAATATCTCTGCGCTCCATCGTGGAGCGGTATCTGAATGATGCCGAGATTCTCCCGCGACATAGACGACAGCCTCGGCGATACGTTAAGAATATCGCTCTTCCGCTCGTACAGCGCTTTAGTCATCAGGTATGCCGTCTCATCGTCAAGCTTGTCGCTGGCGACTAAGACGTTCCAACTCGCCATCGACTTTACAGGCTTTTCCTGCCCCTTGTAAGTATCAGCCGGTATTTCGAAAGGCAGATAATAAGGCAGCCGCTTACAAAGTGAATCTACAACCTCCGGTTCGAAATCTATCAGGTCGGCGGTTCCTACAGTCGTTATCTCGACGATTCCTGCGATGCCGAGCGCTCCAACGACGAGCCCCGCGTCTATCTGCTTGTCGGAGAATGCGGCCGCCGTTTCAGAAAGGCCGAGATTCTCCGCGCGTATGTCCTTGTCCGGGTCGATGCCGTTCGCCAGCAGAAGCGTTCGGACCGTTATCTCTGTTCCGCTGCCGACCGCGCCGACGGAGACGCGCTTGCCTTTCAGATCTTTAATGCTTTTTATGCCGCTGCCCTTGGCGACCATGAAATGTATCGGTTCAGCGTAAAGAGGCGCGATCGCGCGCAGCTCCTTCATAGGCTTGCCCTCGAACATGCCCTTGCCGTCGTAGGCGAAATAATAAAGCCCGTCCGCAAAAATCACCTCAGCCTCGCCCTTCGACAGCAGCGAAAGATTCTGCGCCGTTCCGCCCGTTGACTGCGCATTCGCGCGCATGTCAGGGATCGTGTCGTTCCACACCTTCGCCATCGCCGCGCCAACGGGATAATAAGTTCCACCGGTGGAACCGGTCGCTATGTTGACGAAGGTCACAGCCTCCGACGAGGCCGCGCATACGCAAAGCGCTGCGGCCGCCAATACCGCTCCGACAAAATTTTTCATATTACTACACCCTCCTGCTCTCAATTTTCAAGCTTCCCATCATAATGTGAAATTTTCACAATAGATTCGTTCCACTTGCAATGAAATGAGAGTACTATAACATCAAGCGGGTGTATATAGTTCTAGAGTCACATTTGTTCAGACAGATTGTGAAATTTTTATATTATTAGGTCGTTTCGTAAACGCGGCCGGCCTCGCATCGAAGCCGGCCGCGCATATACCGCGCCTGTAAAGGTTATTTGATTGCGCCGATTTCCTTATAATACTTCTCCGCGCCGGGATGGAGCGGTATTTTGATGTCGCCTACGTACTTGGGGTCCATTTCCGACATTCTAGCGCTGATGACTACAAGGTCGGCCTTGTGGTCGAAGAGCGCCTTCGTCATGAGATAGACGGTGTCCTCCGAGAGATTCTCATGGACGGCGAGGATGTTCGGGCTGCAGAATGTCTTGACGTCGCGAGTCTGCCCCTTGTAGCTGTCCTTCGGTATCGTGAGCGGCGCGTAGTACGGCGTTATCTCTATCATCTTCGCGACTACGTCGTCGGGAATATCTATCAGGTCTACGATGCCGAGAGTCATCGGCTCGACGACGCTCGCTATACCGATGGCGCCGACCGTGACCGCAGCGTCGATCTGCTTGTCCTGGAGAGCAGCGACGGATTCGCTGTGGCCGAGGTACTCTTTTTTGATTCCGGCGGGGTCGATGCCGGCGCACTTGAAGAGGTTCTCCGCTGTCAGCTCTACGCTGCCGCCGACCGCTCCGACCGACACGCGCTTGCCAGCGAGGTCGGCTAGCGTCTTGATGCCGCTGTCCTTATGCGCGACGATGTGGATCGCCTCGGGATAAAGCGGGACCATAGCGCGCATAAAGGTCTTCGCCTGTCCGGCGTAACTGTCGCGTCCGTTGTAGGCGTCGTAGTGAAGTCCGTCGGCGAATATGACCTGCGCTTCGCCGGATTCCATGAGCTGGATGTTGTTGCGCGTGCCGCCGCTCGCCTGGGCGTTGGCCTTCATGTCCTTCACGTTGTCGCTCCATATTTTGGCTATTCCGGCGCCGACTGGGTAATACGTCCCTCCGGTCGGACCCGTTCCAATGGTGACGAACTCGACGGCTTCAGCCGCTACGGCGGCGGAGGCGACGGCGACGGCCGCCGCTACTGCGAAAAATTTTCTGAATGACTTATTCATAACGTTCCTCCTGTTGTCTCAAGACATAATAAAATTGCTGACGAAAGTGGACACGCGCCGCACAGCGCGAGAAAACGTTCTTGCGTCTGTCTGAGAGCAGGAGCCGGGAATGCGGTTGCTTAGGGTCGCTTAGAGATGAAAAAGGGGCGAGGCGCAGCTTCCATCCCCCAACGCCGCTCTCTCGGAACGCACGCCGTGCGCAGAAACCCGACAAACGCGTCAGAGATGTAACGGAAGCATAGCCTCACCGCCTTTCTTCAAAAGAAAAGAACCGTCAAATTACTTTGTACAGATTAGCACCCTATGTCATGCAAGGTCTATATTCAAAGTTACAAATAAGTTACGTAATCAGCCGCCGCGCCTCTTCCGGGCAAGCAAGCGTATTCAGGCACTACGGGCGGTATTTTACGTCGATACTTTCCAGATCACGGCTGCCCGTGAGTCTGCCTTCCGTCATCCGGTGGTGTTTCTCGCAGAGCCAGAGGCCGTTCGTCAGTTTGTCGCTTCCGCCCTTGCTGTGCGGCTTGATGTGCGCGGCCTGCACGACGCCGCTGCATTCCGCGTCGAGTATCTCCTCCGGAAGCCCCTAAATTGAGCGGAATTCGCACTTGCGTTCTACCTTCTGCATACTGCGGTAGAGCGAAGCGTCGCTTTTAAACAGCGGCTTGCTGGGATAAAGCCACATGAATAAGTCCCATGTTTTATCAATAATGTCCGGGATGTCCCGCAGACGGGGCCGCCATGCGAGCTCGAGGTAAAAAGTGTTTCCCAAATTGTGCTGGCTGGAATTTTTGCTTGAGAGTATTGTTTTTGCAAAGCCGTATTTTTCTTCAACTGCGTCTACTTCTTTAAGAAAACTATTTATATCCTTGTTATCGATAACGAATGTTTCTTTGTTTTTTCTCTGCTTATCATATAAAACATATTGCAGATAATGGGAGCGTTTTCTGTACTGTGCAGTCTCCTCCAGCATGTTTCTGAACGTTGCGTAATCGAAGTTCTGCTGAAAAAACGAAAACATGATAGGCGAATGTACCATGATGAATTGCAAATCGTTGGCTCCCAGCGTCGTCACGCCTTTGTTAATACAATAGCCTGTGCGGTAGCCCACCTGGCGGTCCCTGTCGGCTTTCTGGAAATAAGAAAAAGAGTTGTCGAGTATAAAATATGTTTCTTCGTTCTTTACCTGCCTGACACAGGCTTCGCGTCCAAGTTTCTGAGAGACAGCGTCAAACAAACATTCGACCTCTCTGGGGAATTTTTTGTCCATCTGCTCTTACTCCTTTTCTGGCTTTTCGTGTACGCGCCGTTTCCATCCGAGCAGCTTCGTTTTTTACGCGGCGTTCCCTGCACTCTGCGTATCTGAACGTCAGGCTTTGGCAGGAAACGCCGCTTTCGTTGCCAGAAACTAGCCCTCCTGATTGAATATAAGCTTCCGCGCCTCTTCCGGCCCGGTTTCGTATAGGTTGCCGCCGTGGCAGTCGGCTATAACGGTCAGCGGCATGTCTTTGACTTCGAGGCGGAGGACGGCTTCGGGGCCGAGGTCTTCGTAGGCCACCGTCTCCGCGCTTTTGACGCAGTCGGCGAGCAGCACGGCGGTACCGCCGGTCGCGCCGAAGTAGACGGTTTTGTGCGCCTTTATCGCTTCAAGGACGGCCTGCGTGCGTTTGCCCTTGCCTATCATGCCGCGCAGCCCTTTTTCGATGAGTAGCGGCGCGTATGGGTCCATGCGCCCGCTCGTTGTCGGCCCTATCGGGCCTATGACGGCCCCGGGGGGCGTAGGCGCGGGTCCGGCATAGTAGATGACTTCGTCTTTTATCGGGACGGGCGATTCCGCGCCGGACTTTATCGCCTCGACTATGCGCTTATGAGCCGCGTCGCGGCCGACTAGGATTTTGCCAGAAAGGCGGACGATGTCGCCCGCGTGCAGCGATTCCGCCGTTTCGTCGTCGAGCGGCAGTGTTATGTATTTTATTTCGCTCATCTTGTTAGCCTCTCCCTTCGATGCGTCCGTGCGCGTGGCGCAGCGCGTGGCAGCAGATGTTGACGGCGACCGGCATCCCCGCTATGTGCGTCGGCTTCGTCACGATGTGCGCGTCGAGCGCCGTGACGGTGCCGCCGCAGCCGGAGGGGCCGATGCCAAGTTTGTTGACTTCGCGCAGGATTTCTTCTTCAAGCTTCGCGTAGTATTCTATCGGGTTGCGGACGCCGCAGGGGACGAGCAGCGCCTCTTTCGCGGCGAGCGGCGCGGTCTCGAAATTTCCGCCGATGCCGACGCCTATCACCACCGGCGGGCAGGGGTTGGAGCCGGCTTCGCGCACCGTTTCGACTACGGAGCGCACGACGCCCTCCGCGCCGTCGGCAGGCTTGAGCATGAATATGCGGCTCATGTTTTCGCTGCCCATGCCCTTCGGCGTTATCGTGATGTCTATGGCGCTGCCGGGGACTATCTTCCAGTGGATGACGGCTGGAGTGTTGTCGCCTGTGTTGCGGCGGTCGGCGAGCGGGTCGCGGACGACCGATTTGCGCAGGTAGCCCTCGCGGTAGGCGCGGCGCACTCCTTCGTTGACCGCCTCTTCGAGATCGCCGCCCTCGACGTGCAGGTCCTGTCCTAGCTCGATGAAGAGGACCGCTATGCCGCAGTCTTGGCATATAGGCATATACTTGTCTGCGGCGAGCTTCGCATTTTCGATTATTTCGTCGTAGAGAGACTGCGCGCGGCCGAGCTTTTCCGCGGCGCGCGCTTTTTTCAGCGACTCGGCCACGTCCTCGGGCAAGTACATGTTCGCGGTCAGCGCGAGCTCGCAGACTTTGTCCGAAATCTCCGCCGCAGTGAGAGTATATATCTTCGACATATCAACACCCCTCGCATGAATTGTTGGAACTTTACGGGATAATAATAGCAGAGCGCGGGGCTTATGAAGCGCCCGCGCCGCCGGAAGATTCAAAAATTTTTTCGTGAAAATAGAGATTCCGCCGAGCGGCTACATGCTGTCGAAGTCGTCGGCGATTTTGAGGTTTTTCAGATGTTCCGTGATGTTGAGCGCGCGCAGCGTGAAGCCGCGCTCGGGCGTGTGGCTTAACACGCCGTAGGCGGCGTTGTCGAGATGCAGCCGCCAGAAGAAAGGCGGCGCTACGCCGAGGGCGCCCGCGAGCATCGGCTTTATCAGGGCGCGGTGCGAGACGAGCGCTATCGTCCGCCCGTCGTATTCGGCGACGGTGTTTTCAAGCTCGCGCAGCGAACGGGCGCGCACGTCAAAAAGGTTCTCTGCTCCCGCAACGCGCAGCTCCTCGGGGCGAGTCGTCCACGTGCGCCATTCTTCGGGAAATTCGCACATTATGTCGCTTTGCAGGCGGTTTTCCCAGACGCCGAAGCAGATGTTGCGGAAGCCCTCTTTCACTACCGGCTCCGCGCCTACCGCCTCGCCGAGTATGCGCGCGGTCTCGAAGGCGCGCGCGAGCGGGCTCGTCACGACTGCCGAAATCCCGGCGTCTTTGAGCCGCGCGGCTAAGGCGCGAGCCTGTTTCACTCCGTTTTCGTTGAGAGGGAAGTCAACGCAGCCGCGTATCCTTTTATCCCTGTTGCCGTCGCATTCTCCGTGACGGATGAAATATACGGTCGTTTCGCTCATTCCGCGTCCCTCCTGTAAAAGTAAAGCCGCGCGCATAACTTGCGCGCGGCCCTGAGGTTTCCGTCTTCGCCCCTATTCCTGGAACGACGGCCCTTCGTCCATGCCGCCGGATGCCGGTTCGTCGTCCGGCGCGGGCGCCGCCTGCTGTAGATGCGGAAGCGGGAGTTCGACGTTCTCCGCCTCCTCCGCTATCGCCGGCATCGAAACCATAATCGCCGGGATCGTGCCGAGGCTGAGCTTGCGCTCCACGGTTTTGATTACTTCCTCGGAGTCCTCATCCATGACAATGATCTTGATCGTGTGGTTCGGCCCCTGGAGCTTCACGACGTCGCGGTCGCCGGCAAAGTATTCGACCGAGCCGTCTTCATTGCCGTCGATGACGAGCGCGAGGTACTCTATTTCCTGATATTCCTTACCGTCTATCGTGACCGTCTTGTTGTCTACGTAGACGTCGTGCTCCTTGCCTATGTAGTAGAGGCCGAAGCAGAGCAGGACGAGCAGTACGACGAGCGCTATGCGTATAACGAGCCTTCTTTTGTTGACGTTCTTCATCGTTATTCTCCTCTCAGGCTTCTGCGCGCCGCAAGGCGGTCGCGGTGGCGCTTCCATGCATGGAGCACGAGCGCAAGCGCGATGATGCCGTAGGATACGAAGACGCGGAAGTATTCGCCAAGCTGCGCCTGTCCAATTAGCTCCTTACCGGCCATCGGCGAGACGACGAACATCAGGTGGAAGAGTATGACGCCGACGAAAACATTCGTTATCGTCGCGCGGCTGACGGAGGCTCCGCCTATCAGTATCGCCGCTATGGCGAACATACCGGCCTGGTCGTGGCTGTTGTAGGTGTTCATCGTTCCGATGTTCTGTAGGAATATTATCTGTCCGAAGCAGGCGAGGACTGTCGATATGATTATCGCTATTATCCTCGTGCGCTCGACCGGTATGCCCGCGGCTTCGGCGACGGCCATATCCTGCCCGATAGCGCGCATGTCCTGACCGAGCTTCGTGCGGCGGAACCAGACGATGAAGAGGCAGAATATACCTATGAGGATGAAGGTCGCTATCGGTATGTCTATCGTGCCGATCTTAAATGGGATGAGCGTGTCGAGCGTGCGGCGGATGCCGGTGAGGTTGATCGCGTTGCGTATGCCGTAGCCGCGCGAGAGGACGAGCTGCGGGTTGCTTATCGGTATCAGGCGGCCCATGCCGTAGAGCACGACGAGCTGATAGACGCCGTTGATGAAGAACCCTAGGATGTACGACGTTACCATCTCGCGCCCTTTAGCTCTGTTGAGTACAGCTCCGCAGATATAGCCGAGGACTATCGCTATCGGCATCCCGACTATCGATGCGAGCAGCATTCCGGGCCAGCCTGCGACGGCCCAGTCGGTGACGAAGATGAGCCCGACCTGCCCCGCCATCGCGCCGAGGACCATACCGAAGTTGAGCCCCATGCCGGCGAGTATCGGAATGAGCAGCGAGAGGACGAGGAACGAGTTGCGCGCGAGGCGCGTAAACATTTCCTGTATCAGATAAGTCGCCGAGAATCCCGAAAGAGGAATTGCTATCGCCGAAAGCCCGATGAATACGATCGGGACGGCGTAGTCCGCAAGTATGTTCTTTAAGTCGCGTTTCTGCTCCGCCATTATCGTTTCACCGTCACTTTCCTGGTAAGGGCGTAGAGTATCATACCGTTACTGACTATTATGCGTATGACCTCGGACATGTCCGTCTGCATTACGCTGTTTATGACCGATGGCGTCATCGTGAGTATCCCCTGGAAGAGGAAGGTCCCGACGACGACGTTGACCATCGAGGCTTTGTTGACCGAAGCGCCGCCGAGCAGTATCGCGGCGACAGCCGGGAAGGCCATATAGAAGGGGCCCATGTAGAGCTGGATGAATCCGAAGCTCTGCTCGTAGACGAGTATGCCTATCGCGCCGAGCGCCGTCGACATGACGACCGATATAGTCCGCATCTTATCAACGTCGATGCCGGATGCGCGCGCAAACTCTGGGTTCGAGCCGACCGCCGTTATCGCAGTCCCGGTCTTGGTGCGGAAGAAGGCCCATACAAGGAACGCGACGAAGGCGAAGAAAAGGAACATTCCGACGGGTACGTAGAAGAACTCGCCGATGCGGATGTTGAGATACTGGCTGAGCGCGTTGAGCCAGAAGCCCTCGACGCTGATAGTAGTGCGGAGGCCTGATCCGCCGTAGCCCCATATCATCGTTGGGCTGGTGTACGGAAGCAGCAGCCACGCGATGCACATGAGCGCGACAGAGGAGAAGCCTACGTAAGTGGCTATCATCATTTCGTCGCCCTTGACGCGGTTGAGGAGCTGTCCGTAGAGCCATCCGAGGACTACCGCAATCGGCACGGCTATCGCCATCGCGATGACAAAGCCGATGGCGCCCGTCACACCTATCTGTATCGACGTGACCGCGCCGAGAAGGCCCGCGATTATCCCTAGAGGCAGGCCGAAGTTCAGCCCACAGCCCGACTGTATCATCGGCACCATAGCGAGTACGAGGATGCCGTTCATCCCGACGCGGACGAGCGTGTCGGAGATGGAGGCGTCTATGCGGACGCCGACGAAGGGAGCGGCGACGAAGAGCGCGAGTAGGAAGAGCGCTATTATGATTCGCGGCCAGCCGGCGTTTTCAATAAACTGCTTTAATTTGCCCTGCATTGTCTTTCACCTGCGTTCCCTATTGATTTGCCGCGGCCGTCTCTTCTTCGACATGGCCTAGCATCAGCAGCCCGAACTCTTCCGCTTCGGCCGAGGCCGGAAGTATGCCGGAGACGCGCCCTTCGTTGATTATCGCGATGCGGTCGCAGATTGAACGCAGCTCTTCGAGCTCGGATGAGGTCATGATGATCGTCGTGCCGTTCTCACGGTTGACGCGGCGCAGCGTGTCGAGTACCAGCTTCTTTGCGCCGACGTCTATTCCGCGCGTCGGCTCAGATACGAAAAGGATTTCAGGATTCACGGCGAAAGCCTTGGCGAGGCAGACCTTCTGCTGGTTTCCGCCCGAGAGCTCTATCGCGCGCTGCTTCGGCCCCGTACAGCGGATTTCGAGGGATTTGATGTAATCCTCTGCGCACTGCTCGATGGCTTTGTCGTCGCGCCATTTAACAAGGCCGCCGAAAAGATTCTTTATGAACTTCTCCTGCACCTGCATCGCCGTGAAGGTTATGTTCCAGTCGATGCCTTCCTCGAGCAGAAGGCCGACCCCGCGGCGGTCCTCAGATACGAAGGCCATGCCTTCGCGAAGGGAAGCGTCCGGGTCGTTGAGTTTTATCTCCTTGCCGCGCAGCCAGACCTTGCCGCCTGCCGCGTAGAGGCCCATAATGCCGTTCGAGATGCCGACCTTGCCCTGTCCGGCGAGTCCGCCGAATCCGAGTATCTCGCCACGGCGCACCTCTATCGAAACGTCGCGGACCGTCTCTCCCGGCATATCGACCCAGAGGTGCTCGGTCTTGAGGACGACTTCACCGATTTCTTTCTGGTGTTCTTCGCTGCGTTCTTCGACCTGCGCCGCGCCGTCGCCTTTGCGGTCTACCATCCACGCCGCTATCTGGCGGACGTTCGTCTCGGAGGTCTTTGCCTCCTGGATGACGCGGCCGTCGCGAAGGACTATGAGCTTGTCGCATAGGTCGATTATTTCCTGTAGGCGGTGGGATATGAATATTATAGCGATGCCCTGTTCGGAAAGCTTGCGCAGCGCGGCGATGAGGACTGTAGCCTCGGTCTCGGCGAGAACGGCTGTCGGCTCGTCTAGGACGAGCAGCCGCGTCTTGCTCCTGTCTATCTCACGCGCTATTTCTGTAAACTGCTTGTGTCCGACGGGCATTTCGCTGATCAGCGTGTCCGCCTTGAGATCGACGCCGAGCGTCTTGATAGCCTTCTCCGCCCTAGCGCGCATGTCTGCGCGGTCGAGCGTTCTGAGCCTGTCGCCGAATACCTCGACGGTAAAATTGTACTTCGTGGATTCTCTGTTGAGCAGGATGTTCTCTGTCGCGCTGAAGCCTGGTATAAGCGAGAATTCCTGGTGCACCATTCCTATTCCGGCCTTGAGGGCGTCGAGCGGGTCCTTGAAGTGGACTTCCTCGCCGTCGATCTTGATCTTTCCCTCGTAGCCGCCCGTTTCAGCGATGACGGGCATCCCAAAAAGTATATTCATCAGCGTAGACTTGCCGGCTCCGTTCTCTCCGACCAACCCCATTATTTCCCCCGGCTGGAGCGAAAAGCTCACGTCCTGGAGAACGCGGTTGCCGAAGTATTCCTTGCCGATGTTCTCCATCTTCAATAGAGGGACTCCTGTGCCCATACACTTCACCTCGTTGCTTGGATACTTATAATCTTATGGCTTTGTGACGTTAAACTCTTTGCTCATAAAACTAAACTTATGATAGTTGATTTGTTCAAAAACGGCAAGATAACAAGGAGGATACGCCGGGACGCTTTGATTATAAAAAATCTTTCCGGCGCTCACGCCGGAAAGATTTCAAATGACAGCTCTGTTTACAGCGCTTATTTTATGGTCATGTACTTCTCGGGAACCTGGACCTGAGTTATGCCCATGTAGCCCTTGCCGAAAACGTAGGTGTCCTGGTAGACGAGAAGGAAATTCCGCATCTTGACCTGCGTCGCCATGTCGAAGTACTCGGAACCCATCCACTGAGCGCCGGGCGTGTACTTGTCGTAGCAGGCCCAGAGGTCCTTCAGACGGTAGAGCTTCGCTTCGCCTTCCGTTATGCGCTTGCCGTACTCGGCGAGGGCGCAGACCGTGCTCCATCCGAAGGAGTAGCTCCACGTTCCCATTCTGCCCTTTCCGCCGGCGTCGATTACGGCCTGTTCGACCTTCTTCATGATCGCCGGGAAGTCTCCGGCTTCAGCTGAAAGGTCAATGCCGAGCGCTCCGGGATAGCCCATGAGCGGCGACGGTAGGTCGGGTTCGACGAAGATTCCGCCGTACTTCGCTATCTGCTTGAGAAGCGGCTCAGTCTGCGCGTCGTTGGTGCAGAAGAAAGCGGTTTCCTTTCCGTACTTGTCGAGCCAGGCCGGGGTCTTTTCGAGAACGAACTGCTGCGCGCCGGCTACGCCTACGTCGCTCGTCGGGTCGGGGGCGGTTTCAAATATAAATTCGAGTCCTAGGTCGTTGCATGCCGCTTCCATTATCGCGCGGCGGCGTCCGAGCGTTTCATAGCTCATGTGGCGCGGGAAGGAGATGTGGACGAATTTCTTCGCGCCGAGCTTCTTAGCGGTGTCGACCATGAGGTAGCCGCGGGATATGAAGTCGACGCTGACGGAAAGGTCTGCTACGCTCGAGATGACTCCAGGGTCTTCCTGCGGCTGTCCAGCGAAGCAGAGGATATCGGGTCTCTTCTCCTTGACGCGGCGGAAGGCTTCCGTCGTGCCTGGGATCGCGTCGTCGACTACGATGACCTTCATCTTCGGGTCGTCGGCGAGGCCGACTATCTGCGAAATGGTCGTCTCCATCTCTGACATGAAATTGTCCGGCATCGTGACGTGCTGGATCATTCCGCCGTTAGCTACGTCGCCGTACTCCTGGATCATGCGCTCGGCCCCGCGGTATGTGTCCTCCGCCTGCGAGACCGTGAGCGTCGCTATTCCAATGTGGAACGGCGCCTCCGCGAACGCGGCCGCCGTCATGATGAACGTCGCGGCCAAAGCAAGGATTAATGCGCTGGTCTTTTTCATCTTCCCATTTCCTCCTCAGATAAAAAATAAAGTTTTATGCGTTAAGCCCGCGCGTGGATGCCGCGCAGACGTAATGCCTATTCCCCGCAGATTGTGATGTCGCGCGAGAAGTGGTTGAGCGCCTCGCCGGTACCGTCCTTCCTGACTGCAACAAGGTTTTCGATACGGACGCCGAATTTGCCTGGGATGTAGATACCTGGCTCTACGCTGAACACATTGCCTGGCTCAAGCGGTACAGTGTTGCCCTCTATCATGTAGGGGCCCTCATGTACCGCGACGCCGATGCCGTGGCCTACGCGGTTGAAGAAATATTTTCCGTAGCCGGCGTCGATGATGACCTGGCGCGCAGCACGGTCGACGTCCTGCCCCGTCGCTCCGGGCTGCACCGCAGCTTCGCCGGCCGCCTGCGCCCTGCGGACTATCTCATAGATATCTTTCATCTCCTGAGTTGGCGTGCCGGTGAAGAATGTGCGCGTCGTATCCGAGCAGTAGCCCTTCCAGCGTCCGCCTAGGTCGAGAATTATTATGTCGTTGTCCTCTATCACACGGTCGCCGCCAGAGTAGTGCGGCATCGATCCGTTCGGGCCGCTCGCGACGATTGGGCTGAAGGACATCTGAGTCACGCCGTCCTCCTCAAAGAACTCGGCTATTTTCTTCGCCACGTCGCGCTCCTTCATGCCCGGCTTGATGAACTTCTGGAGCTTCGCTACGACGTTGTCGACTATTTTCGACGACTCGCGCATAATACCAAGCTCTTCGTCGTCCTTGCGCGAGCGCTGCCCAGTGAGAATGTCGACTCCGTTGACCATTTCGAGCGGCATTGTGTCACGCACGGCGAGCATATCGACGGCGCGTACGCCGTCATTGAAAGCTATCTTTCCGCCGACTATTCCGAGATGCTCGCAGCCGCGGCGGAAAGCGCCGGTGAAGCCCTCATGGTCGTCCCATTCCGCATAGAAAGGCACGTCGCCGAAGGCCTTCACCATCTCCTCGCGGTAGAGCAGCGGCGTCATCGCGAAGCAGCGTTCATCCTTCGCCACCATAAGGCCGCGGACACGCTCGTCGGGATGCGTATCAAGGCCGCTGATATACTCCAAGTCGGTCGACGGGCCGAGGTATACTGCGTCGAGCCCTCTTCTGCGAAGTTCTTCCGCGAGACGCGCGACCCTTTCTTTTCTTATCATTGAGAGGACCTCCAATTTGTTTTATATAGAATATAGATATGATTACGTAACGCCGGATAAACAGACGAAAGCTCCGGTTTGTATCGACTTTTATGCGCTTTTTGCAATATGACAAACGAGCCTTACAATGATAATAATAGTACAATTTTTCAGCGCAAGTCAAGCACATTGTCCGCCTGCATAAAAATACGAACCGCACGCAAATTTTCAGAACGCGCTTCATGTTGACACGCGGCGCGGCGCACAACTATAATGCAATTATCTCACGGAACTTGAATAATAAAGCAGTTCAGAAGGCTCTATTATAGGGAGTTCCGTAAATTTCAAAGGGAGGAATCTTATATGAAAAAGGCAGCGTTACTGCTGGCGGTCGTTATGGCGGCGTTTTGCTTCTGCGCCCCAGCTATGGCCGAGGCCCCGTTCCACATCGGAATCGTGACCGGAACCGTATCGCAGAGCGAGGACGACCTTCGCGGCGCAGAGCTCATGATCCAAAAGTACGGCGACGTGTCAAACGGCGGAATGATCCAACACCTCACCTATCCCGACAACTTTATGTCAGAAATGGAGACGACGATCTCTCAAATAGCCGGCCTTGCCGACGACCCAAAGATGAAGGTCATCGTCGTCAACCAGGCCATCCCCGGAACGGCGGAAGCTTTCCGCCGCGTTAAGGAGAAGAGAAACGACATCCTTTGCTTCGCCGGCGAGCCACACGAAGACCCGAACGTAATCGCCTCCGTCGCCGACATGTCGACTCATACCGACTTCGTCAACCGCGGCTATCTCATCATCGACACAGCGAAGAAACTCGGATGCAAGACCTTCGTACATATTTCCTTCCCGCGCCACATGAGCTACGAGACGCTTGGACGCCGCCGCGCGATAATGGAAGCGGCCTGCAACGACCTCGGCATCAAGTTCGTGTTTGAGACCGCGCCAGACCCGACGAGCGACGTCGGCACCGCCGGCGCGCAGCAATTTATCCTCGAAAAGACTCCCGCTTGGGTTGCTAAGTACGGCAAGGACACAGCTTTCTTCTGCACCAACGACGCTCACACCGAGCCTCTTCTCAAGCAGCTTGCGAAGTACGGCGGATATTTCATCGAAGCCGACCTTCCGTCGCCGCTCATGGGCTACCCCGGAGCTTTTGGCATCGACCTACAGAATGAGGCAGGAGACTTCCCGGCGATCATGAAGAAGGTTGAAAAGGCCGTCATCGACGCCGGAGCGGGCGGACGCATGGGAACCTGGACGTACTCTTACGGCTACACCAGCTCCGCAGCCCTGGCTGAGTTCGGTAAACGCATAGTCGAAGGCAAAGCGAAGCTCAACAGCAAGAAGGACCTCATGGCCGCATTCAACGACTATACGCCCGGCGCGACCTGGAACGGCGCCGCCTACACGGACATCGGAACCGGCGTTACGATGAGAAACTACATGATGATCTACGAAGATACCTACATCTTCGGCAAGGGCTACATGGGCGCTACGAGTATTGAAGTGCCCGAGAAGTACCAGAAGATCAAATTCAGCGGGAATTAAACGAAACGCCGGAAACGGCATAAGAAAAACGCCGAGGGTCAGCCTCGGCGTTTTTCTTATGCGCGCACGGCTAAGCGGAATTTTCAACGCGTCTGTGCTTCCGGCGCGAAGCGGCTGCACTTTCGCCAAACGCGCGGTGTTTTTCCACATCAACACGAGACCTGCACGTTAACACCGGGCACGGTAATTCTGCGCCGCCGCACAAAGTTTAGCGCCGCTCCTCAATTTGCGTGCGTGGCGTTAATTCTCCGCTTTGGCATGCGATTGACGACGTCCAGGAAGTATGCAGATCCCGCCGTGAAACGCGCGGGAAAATATTGAGTTGAAGCGGCGGCTAACTTTTTGCAAATCCTTTGACAACGCCCACCTTTCTCTGTATAGTTTTGCATTGACTGCGAACCAGTCTTCGCAGCTAAAATATAAAGCCTTGCGGCTTGAGAAGGGACGTGGGGATAGGGTTGAACGAGAAGATCCAGCTTTATGGCTTCAACAACCTGACTAAGACTCTTAGTTTCAACATCTACGACATCTGCTACGCAAAGACGGAGCGCGAGAAGAAGGATTATATCGCCTACATCGACGAGCAGTATAATTCCGAACGATTAACCAACATATTATGCGGCGTCACGGACATCATCGGCGCATGCGTGCTCAACATATCCAAGCAGGACTACGACCCGCAGGGCGCGAGCGTGACCATCCTCATCTCCGAGGAGACCGTCCCGCCGGAGCAGATCGACGCCACATGCAACGGCGGATACTGGGCGCAGAGGATCTACGACGAACGTGAGACCGTCGTAGCACACCTCGACAAGAGCCACGTAACCGTCCACACTTACCCGGAATTCCATCCGAACAACGACATCAGCTCTTTCCGCGTCGACATCGACGTGTCGACCTGCGGCAAGATATCCCCGCTGAACGCGCTCAACTTCCTTATCGGACAATTCGACTCGGACGTGCTCGCGCTCGACTACCGCATCCGCGGCTTCACGCGCGACGTGAACGGGAAGAAATATTATAAAGACCACGACATCAATTCAATACAGAATTATATAGACGAGAAGACCCTCGCGCGTTACGACGCTATAGACGTGAACGTCTACCAGTCGAACATCTTCCACACGAAGATGATGCTGAAGGAGATTCGGCTCGCCGACTACCTCTTCAACATCGACCCGCGCGAGCTTCCGCCGGAGGAGCGCCTCGCCATCAAAGACAGCATCACGAAAGAGATGCTCGAAATCTACTACGGCATGAACATGTACTAGGCGCGGGGCAACGGATATGCCGCAGAAGACATACCGTCTCGACCAGCGGCTCGCGCCGCTGCACGAAGCGCTCGCAGAGTACAGGAACAGCCGCGTCGTCCCATTCGACGTGCCGGGACACAAGCAGGGGCGAGGCACTCCGGAGCTGACGAAATTCCTCGGCAAGGAGTGCCTATCCGTCGACGTAAACTCGATGAAGCCGCTCGACAACCTGAGCCACCCGACCTCAGTCATCAAAGAGGCCGAAGAGCTCGCCGCCGACGCCTTCGGCGCCGACGCGGCATTCCTTATCGTCGGCGGCACGACGGCGGCCGTGCAGGCTATGGTCATGTCCGTCTGCAAGGCTGGCGACTCGATGATAATACCGCGCAACGTCCACAAGTCCGCGATAAACGCGATGATTCTGTGCGGAATCACGCCCGTCTACGTCGACCCGGGGATACACCCAGAGCTGGGAATTTCTCTCGGGATGCGCGCGGAGGACGTCGAGGCCGCGATAAAGGCGCATCCGGAGGCTAAGGCCGTATTCGTCAACAACCCGACATACTACGGGATATGCACCGACGTCCGGCGCATCGCCGATGCGGCGCACGCCGCTGGCATGGCGGTGCTCGCCGACGAAGCGCACGGCACGCATTTCTACTTCGGCGAAAACATGCCGCTGCCAGCTATGGCGGCCGGCGCGGACATGAGCGCCGTCAGCATGCATAAGACAGGCGGCTCTCTTACGCAGAGCTCGCTGCTGCTCATGCGCCGCGGGCGCGTCAGCCAGGACTACGTGCGCACCGTCATCGGCCTGACGCAGACGACGAGCGCCTCTTACCTGCTCATGAGCTCGCTAGACATTGCGCGCAAAGCGCTTGCGACGGAAGGGACGGAGACATTCCGCCGCGTCGTCTCGCTTGCCGAGTACGCGCGCGCTGAAATCAACCGCATCGGCGGCTATTACGCCTTTTCGCACGAAATTATAGACGGCGGCGCGGTCTTCGACTTCGACGTGACGAAGCTCTCCGTCAACACTCTCAGGACCGGGCTCGCGGGCGTCGAGGTCTACGACCTACTGCGCGACGACTACGGAATACAGATAGAGTTCGGCGACATGGGCAACATGCTCGCAATAGTCTCCGTCGGGGACAACCACTACGCTATAGAGCGCCTCGTCGCCGCGCTGTCTGAAATCAAACGGCTACACGGCAAGGAAGGGCTGAAGCTGCTCGACCACGAGTACATCACGCCCGTCGTGCGCATGACGCCGCGCGAAGCCTTCTACGCGCCGAGCGAGCCCGTGCCTGTGCGGGAGAGCCTAGGCAGGATCACTGCGGAGTCAGTCATGTGCTACCCGCCCGGAATACCGATACTCTCCCCCGGCGAAGAGGTGACGCCCGAGGCGCTCGAATACATACTCTACGCTAAAGAAAAAGGCTGCCTCGTGATGGGGCCGCAGGACATGACTCTCGAAAATCTATACGTTGTGAAATAGGAGGAACATTTCAATGGAGCTTTGGTACACGGAGGAACATACGCCCTCCACACGCTTTTCGATAAAGGTTAAGAAGCAGATTTTCAGCGAGAAGAGCCCCTTCCAGCAGATAGACATCTTTGACTCGGAGGAGTTCGGACGCTTCTTCACGCTCGACGGCCTTATGATGCTGACAGAGAAGGACGAATTCATCTACCATGACATGATAGTCCACGTCCCGATGGCTACGAACCCAAAGATTAAGCGCGTCCTCGTAATCGGCGGCGGCGACGGCGGCACGGTGCGCGAGCTGACGCGCTACAAGACCATCGAAAAAATCGACATGGTCGACATCGACGAGCTCGTCGTCAAAACCTGTATGAAGCTGCTGCCTTTCACGGCCTGCGAGCTCGACGACCCGCGCGTCTCGCTGCACTTCGAGGACGGGCTGAAATTCGTTCGCACGGTAGAAGAGAAGTACGACCTTATAATCGTCGACTCGACAGACCCATTCGGCCCCGGCGAAGGGCTCTTCACGAAGGAGTTCTATGGCAACTGCTTCAAGGCGCTCGGCGACGACGGCATACTCGTCAACCAGCACGAGAACCCCTACTACGAATCCTACTCCGCGGCGATGAAGCGCGCGCACCAGCGCATCGAAGACTTCTTCCCCATCTGCCGCGTCTATCAGGCGCACATCCCGACGTACCCGTCGGGGCACTGGCTCTTCGGCTTCGCGTCGAAGAAGTACGACCCGGTCAAGGACCTCGACGCCGATGCGTGGAACGCCCTCGGCCTCGAAACGAAGTACTACAACACCGGTATACACGTCGGCTCCTTCATGCTGCCGAACTACGTCAAAAAGGCGCTGAACCTGAAAGACTAGGGACGGATGAAAAGCTCGATACAGGGCTTCATAGGCTGTGAAAAAGAATGGGAAGAGGCGCGCGCCGTAATCTTCGGCGCGCCATTCGACTCTACAACCTCGTTCCGTCCCGGCGCGCGTTTCGGCCCCGCCGCGATGCGCTCCGAATCCTTCGGCATAGAGACCTACAGCCCATACCAGGATAAAGATCTTGAAGATTTAAAAATCTTCGACGCTGGCGACCTGGAGCTGCCCTTCGGCAACGCGGCGGCGGCGCTAGACGCAATAGAAGAAGCGGAGGACGAAGTACTCGGCGCGGGGAAAATCCCCGTCCTGCTGGGCGGAGAACACCTCGTCACACTCGGGGCCGTCCGCGCCGCGGCGAAGAAATACCCCGACATGCGCATCGTCCACTTCGACGCGCACGCCGACCTGCGCGAAGACTACCTCGGCGAAAAGCTCTCTCACGCATCCGTCATACGCCGCTGCTGGGACATACTTGGCGACGGGAGAATTTTCCAGTTCGCGATACGATCAGGCAGCCGCGACGAAATGAAATGGAGCGACGCCCACACGACGATGGAAAAATTCCGCGCGCAGACAATAAACGAGGCCGTCAAGACGATAGGCGAAGCCCCTGTCTATGTAACGCTAGACCTAGACGCGGTAGACCCGTCTGAATTTCCTGGGACGGGGACGCCAGAGGCAGGAGGCCTGCGATTTACCGAGTTGCTCGAAGCTTTGCTCGCCCTGCGCCCGCTCAACATCGTAGCCTTCGACATCTGCGAACTCTCACCGCACTACGACCACTCCGGCGCGTCGACCGCGTTAGCCTGCAAAACGCTGAGGGAAATGCTGCTCGCGTACTGCGGGTAAACTATCAGCTGCTGCGCGTATTCGCAGCCGGCTTATAAAGATTCGGGGAGGAGGCGACAAGCCCTCTCCCCTATATTTTTATGCCAATATATACGCGCCGGACAAATTTTTTCACAATTCTCCGCACCCAACCGCATAACGGTAAAGCCGTGGCTGCGGCTGCACAATATATACGGTGACAAGACCGCCGTAAACGCCCCGGCCGTTATATACTTGTCTCAGTCATCATATAAGCGAGGCGATCAACATGGAATTCTTCATAAGGCCGTTTGAGGAACGCGACATACCCGGGCTGAACGAAATCCGCAGGATGCGCGGCGTGCGCGAGACGATTCCGGCGCTTGCGTCGGAGAGCCTGGAATTTACGGAGGCCGTGGTGAAGGCTGCGCCCGCCGTTACGCCGAACCTCAGCGCCGTGGTCTGCGAAGACGGCGAAGAAAAGCTCATCGGCAACGCGCTGCTGCGTCTCTGCGAAAAGCCGAAGATGCGCCACACGGCTTCGCTCGCAATCGTCGTGCGCGCCGGCTGCCAGGACATGGGCGTAGGGCGCGCGCTTCTGACAGAGCTGCTGCGCATCGCCGACGAGGACCTGATGCTCGTGCGCGTCGCGCTGGAGGTTGCGGAAGAGAACGCGCGCGCGATCCACCTCTACGAGTCGCTCGGCTTCGTGCGCGAAGGGCTGCTGAAATACGCCTACTCGGGAAGCGGCAAGTTCAAAAACCTCGTCGCGATGGCGCGCTACAACCTTCCGCCTGTCCGCTGCGAGTAGGGCGCGGCATGGGCTCCGTTTATACACGGCAGATTCTAATCTACATACTGATATTTTTCAGCATCACATTCACAAGCGCCTCGATGGAGAGCGGCTACTACTTCCTCATTCCCTTCCTCGAAGGCGTAGGCGCCGAGGTCGGGACGCTCGGCGGACTTGTGATGGGGACGTGCTACGGCGTGTCGTTCCTGCTGCGCCCGCTCGTCCCGTTCGCGGAACGGCTTTTCGGCAGGGAAAAGGTGATACGCGCCGGCTTCCTCTGTTTCTTCGCCAGCGCCGCGGGCATCGCGCTCTTCGCGCGCACCGCATGGGGCGTCATACTGTGCCGCGCCGTCGCGGGCGTCGGCCTCGGCGTGACGACGATAATACTGCAAAGCTATGAATACCAGCTTCTCCCGGAGGCGGTCCGCGGGCGCTGCGTCGCGCTCATAACGGTCGCCTACAGCCTGCCCGCGCTCATTGTCGTGCCGCCGATGGAATTTCTGATACGAAACGGATACTACAACCTCTACGCTGCTACGTTTCCGATGATAGCGGCGGCGGGGCTCTTCGCCGTTATGAAGCTCCCCAAGGCCGCGCGTGACGGCGCTGGAGCGAAAGCGCGGACGAAAGAAAAAACTTCGTTCCTGCCGTTGCTGCGTTCGCCGCAGGTGCTCTTCTTCGCCGCCTCGGCAGCGCTGTTCGCCTTCAGCGACGCGGCGCAGCTCCGCTTCGTCCAGCTAGCGGGGGAACGAGGGCTGGCTGCGTCGTACTTTTTCAGCGTCTCCGCTGCGACGGCGATGACCTTCCGCCTGACGTGCGGTAAGCTCGTCGACAAACTGCCGCGCAAGGTATGCGCCCCGGCATCGACGCTCCTGACGGCGGGCATGATGTTCGCCATGACCTTCGCGGCCGGGCGCTCCGCATTCATGTTCTGCGGCTTTATATTCGGCCTCGGCATGGGCTTCGGCTATCCGGCTTTCATGTGCCTCACGCTCGACATCGGAGGCCGCCGCTCGGCGGTAACGGGCCTCGCCGTAATATTCGGCTTCATATATTCACTTCAGTCTTTTATATGCCCCATACTCATCCAGCAGGCCATCAACGCGACGGGAAGCGTAACATGGGCCTACCGCGCGATATACGGCACCGTGATAATTCTGGCGTCCGCCGCAGTCTATTACAGCCCGAAGGTCTATAAGGGGCTGTAGCGCTGAGGTTAAGCCGCGCCGAAATATTTTTCGAAAAACTTTTTGAGCTTTTCTATAAGCGCCTCGCGCAGCTTCGCGCGCCCGCCTTTGCCGCCGCCTCCGAAGAGCGGGGCGGGCGGCATGATTTTATCTATATCCGTTCCGGTCGTGCGCAGTTCCCCGTCTTTCAGCGCCTGCTCGATAAATCGGCGCGCGGGCTCCGGCTTGAGCCTCTCTTCCGCAATCAGCGCCTCAATGTCCTTTTCACGGCTCTCGCGCACGTACTCGCGCCAGCCTTCGTCCACAGAATCGAAGAAGTTCACGCGCGCTATGAAGCCCTCTATCAATTCGCGCTTGCTGCGCAGCTCCATACTTGCGTTCACGGCCTTCTCTATCGAGACTAGGATCTCCTTATCCTTGCAGTTCGCCGCGTGGTACTTAGCGACGAGCATCAGAATATAGTCTATGTTGACCTCGACCTGCTTCACAAGTTCAAGCTCGAACACAATATCGTCGTTGATGTCCTCTTTATCCGCCTTGTCGCGCGGGCGCAGTTCGTTGTACAGGTCTATATAGCGGCTCTGGTAATCCTGAA
Organism: uncultured Cloacibacillus sp.; assembly: GCA_900545755.1. Taxonomy (GTDB): domain Bacteria; phylum Synergistota; class Synergistia; order Synergistales; family Synergistaceae; genus Caccocola. Next base: position 34,125 of record URAG01000001.1, read on the forward strand.
AATCGCGCGCGCTCAATATCTCGTCGCCCTCAAACTCGTCGAATGCGGAAAGTATGTTCCTAATCCGCAGAATCGCGCCGTATAGCTCGATGAAGGCTTTTTTATTATCCTCGCCTGTCAGCTCCCCGCCGAGCGGGAAGAGGTTTTGCAGCTCTTCTATAAGCTCAGCGTAGCCGGGTTTGTGCGCGCCGTTCTCGTCGTAGCCTTCGTAATAGTCCTTATAGCTCTTCATCAGCACTACGCCGCCGGCCTCTTTGTCGCCGAAGAGGGCTATCGCTTCGTCCGTCTCCTGCTTCAAATCGCGGAAGCAGACGATGTTGCCGAAGGTCTTGACGGAGTTCAAAATCCTGTTCGTCCGCGAGTATGCCTGTATCAGCCCATGCTGGCGCAGGTTCTTATCCACCCACAGCGTGTTCAGCGTCTTCGCGTCAAACCCAGTCAGGAACATATTGACGACTATCAGAATATCGATTTCGCGTTTTTTCATACGCTTCGACAGGTCTTTGTAATATCCCTCAAACTTATCGGCGCTTGTGCTGAATGTCTGCTTGAACAGTTCGTTGTAGTCCTGTATCGCTCCGTCAAGGAAATCGCGCGAGCTTGCGTCGAGGCTGTCCGGCTCGAAATTTTCGTCCGGCAGCAGACCTTCCGGCTCCGCCTCGTTCGGAGCGAAGCTGAATATGGTAGCGACGCGAAGCGCGCTTCTGCGCTCCGCAAGCTGGCGCTTGAACTCGCGGTAATACTTTATCGCCATAGGGATGGAGCTCGCGGCGAATATGGAGTTGAAGCCGTCGACCCTGCGCTTTTCGTGCAGGTAGAAATTTCCGCGTTTCGTCTTTCTGTCGAAATTATCCAGGACGTAGGAGACGACCTCGCGTACGCGCTCCGGCGCGTCCAGCGCGCGCTCCTCGTCGATCGCGCGCACCTGCTCGTCCACGACGCCGTCAGCCATTTTTATAGTGTTCACGTAGTCTATGCGGAAAGGCAGGACGTTGCCGTCGTTGATTGCGTCCACGATAGTGTATGTGTGCAGCTTGTCGCCGAAAATCTGCGCCGTCGTTAGCGCCGTGGCCCCGCCCACGGCGTTTACGGAAAATATCGGCGTACCGGTGAAGCCGAAGAGATGATAGTTCCTGAAAAACTTAACGATGCGCGCGTGCATGTCGCCAAACTGCGAGCGGTGGCACTCGTCGAAGATAATCACGACGCGCCTGCTGTAGACCTCGTGCTTCCTGTTCTTCGAGATGAAGCGGTCGAGCTTCTGTATCGTCGTCACTATTATCCTCGCGTTCTGGTCTTCGAGCTGCCTTTGCAGGACTGCCGTGCTCGTGTTGCCGTTCGCCGCACCCTTCTCAAAACGGTCGTATTCCTTCATCGTCTGATAGTCGAGGTCTTTTCTGTCCACGACGAAAAGCACCTTGTCGACATAATCAAGCTGCGAGGCGAGCAGCGCCGTCTTAAAGCTCGTCAGCGTCTTGCCGGAGCCGGTAGTGTGCCAGATGTAGCCTCCTGCTTTCACAGTCCCAGCGTATTTATAATTGTTCGCCAGCTCTATCCTGTTCAGGATGCGTTCGGTCGCCGCTATCTGATAAGGGCGCATGACCATCAGCTCGCGGTCCGAACCGCCCTCCGTTGACGGAGCGGTAAAGACGCAGTAGCACGTCAGGATATTCAGCAGAGTGTGGCGCGCGAAGAAGGTGCGCGTGAAATCCGTAAGGTCGGCGATTACCTTATTGCGCGCGTCGGCCCAGCAGCTCGTGAACTCGAAGCCTCCCCCCGCGCCTCCGTTCCGCCTGCGTCCGCCGCCCAGCGCGCGCGTCGTGTTCGAATAATACTTTGTGTGAGTGCCGTTGCTGATTACGAAAATCTGCACGTAGTCGTACAGCCCTGCGCCTCCCCAGAAACTTTCGCGCCCGTAGCGCGCAATCTGGTTGAACGCCTCGCGCAGAGCGACGCCGCGCCGTTTCAGCTCCACGTGGACGAGCGGCAGGCCGTTGACGAGTATCGTAACGTCGTAGCGCGTCTCGCGCCGCCCGCCGTGTTCCTCGTACTGGTTGATGACCTGGAGGCTGTTGTTGTGTATGCGCTTCTTGTCTATCAGCATGACGTTCACAGTCTCCCCGCCGTCGCGCGCGAACGCCTGCACGTGGTCCTCCTGAATCAGCCGTGTCTTTTCGAGCGCGCCCTTGTTCGCGGGCGCTATAACGCCGTCGAAAAAGCGTTTCCACTCCGAATCCGAAAAACATATATTGTTAAGCCGTTCAAGCTGCACGCGCAGGTTCGCGACGAGCGCGGCCTCCTCCTTCACATCGAGATAATCGTAGCCCTGCGCCTCAAGCCGCAGGATAAAATCGCGCTCAAGCTCCGCTTCGCTCTGGTACGCCGAGGCGACGCGGCTTTCGGGTACATATTCGGCGACGACGGTAGCCTCGTCGGTCTCCGCCACGATGTTGTACGTGCTCAACTCTCCGCCTCCTTAAAGTTCAAGAGCCTGTCGCGGTAATATTCGTACTGCTTGCGCCGCGCCGCGATCTCCGCGGGAAGCCCGCTCGAAATGTCGGAGACGAGCGCGCTGAATTTGTCGAGGATGGAGACGATGCGCCGTTGTTCGTCGAGCGGCGGGACGGGAAACAAAAATTTACCGAAGCGCGTCATATCGACGGATGGAAAACTTGATACGTGCGTATTATTCAGGCACCACTCGTCAAGTTTGAAGCAATAATAATATACGAACTTTGGCAGCAACATATCTTTATACTTGTCTTTCACCGTCAGACAGGTAAATCTCTGATTCGCAAGAAAATCAACTGTAATCAGCGCGTGCGCACCTACCGTCGCTGATGTTGCAACAATTACTGTGCCAGCAGGGAACAAACCGCCTTTTACTGCTTCGGGCGTAACGTGTCGTGAAGCATCTGACAATATGCCGCCATTATCTCTTATATCGTCCATGCGAAACCAAGGAATGTTTCCGAAGTTCCAAAAACTGGCGTTAGACGTAGAAGGCGTATAACCATTTTTCATATTAAACAACTCACTCAACATCAACCATCTAACTCTTGATGACGCAGAGTTTGCTTGTTTGCTTGTTTGCTTGTTTGCTAAAGCGTAAGCCGAAGCGTCGTCGAATGTCAAGAGCTTATCGCGGTAAAATTCATACTGCTTCCTTCTTGCTTCTAGTTCCGCTTCTAGTTCCGCTTCTAGTTCCCTGAACCTGTCGAGTATGCAAACAATCTCTCTCTGTATGTCAAGCGGAGGGAGCGGGATTTTTATTTCTTTAATCGCCGGAACACTAAAATGTACTACTTTGCTTTTGACGCGCCCCTTACTTTTTTGCTTTTGTGCGTCAAGCGTCGAAAGCGCGTAAGCTATATATTTGGGGTCTTGGTTATGTCTTAGAACAACGATATCTCCGCCGGCCAGACATTTTTCATTTCCAACGTAAGCGCACGATTTGGCTATCTCCTCTACGCTCTCGCCAGTAATCGCAAAAAGTACGTCGCCGTGTTCAAAATATTTCTTGTTCGGAATTTCATCGGCGTTTGTATGAGAAACGCATTTGTCAAACCACACGCCATAAGTCGTGTATATTTCCCCATAACGCACGCACGGTGTGCCTTTATCGCACACCTGCTCACGCGTAATTCCAGCCCCCCGATATATGTCTACAGCAATTTCTCCAAGCGTCTTATACTCCACACCCTCCGGACAAAGCCGCGTAATCATTTCGTCTATCTTATTCATACGCTACGCCTCAAGCTCCGCTACTATTTTGTCTATCTCTTCGCGCAGTCTGTTTTCGCGCGCGACTATTTCCGCTATTTCGGCGTTGAGCTTCACGATGTCCACCGCCTCGCGTTTGTCCTCCTGCTCGACGTACGTGCTGACCGAAAGGTTGTAGTCCTGCTCCGCTATCTTTTCGTTGGGGACGAGAGCCGCGGAATACCGCGCGCCCTCGCGCGCTTCGTAGAGCGCAAGGATATGCGCTATGTTCTCCTGCGTCAGCTTGTTGCTGTTCGTCGCCTTGACGAATTCGCGCGAGCCGTCGATGAAGAGCGTCGCGTCGCCGCGCTTGTTTTTGCGCAGCACCATTATGCAGGTCGCTATCGAGGTGCCGTAGAAGAGGTTGCCCGGGAGCTGTATCACAGCGTCGATGAAGTTGTTGTCTATCAGGTATTTGCGTATCTTGCGCTCAGCGCCGCCGCGGTAGAGGATGCCTGGAAAGCAGACTATCGCCGCCGCGCCGCTCGGCGCGAGCCACGCGAGGCAGTGCATGACGAAGGCGAGATCCGCCTTGGATTTCGGCGCGAGGACGCCGGCCGGAGAGAAGCGCGGGTCGCTGATGAGCAGCGGGTTGCCGTCGCCGTCCCATTTTATCGAATAGGGCGGATTTGAGACTATCGCCTCGAAGGGCTCGTCATCCCAGTGCTGCGGGTCTGTCAGCGTGTCGCCGTGCGCTATGTCGAATTTGTCGTAGCCGACGTCGTGCAGGAACATATTTATGCGGCAGAGGTTGTAGGTGGTTATGTTTATCTCCTGTCCGAAGAAGCCCTGACGCACCTTGTCGCGCCCGAGGATTTTCGCGAATTTGAGGAGCAGCGAGCCGGAGCCACATGCGGGGTCGTAGACTTTGTTGACCTCCGTGCGTCCGACAAGCGTCAGCCGCGTCAGAAGTTCTGACACTTCCTGCGGCGTGAAGAATTCGCCGCCGCTTTTGCCCGCGTTGCCCGCGTACATGCCCATGAGATATTCGTATGCGTCGCCGAATGCGTCTATGGCGTTGTCCCGATAATCCCCGAGCTTCATCTCGCCGACCTTGCCGAGCAGCTTCGCGAGCCGTTCGTTGCGTTTCGCTACCGTAGGGCCGAGCTTCGAACTGTTCACGTCGAAGTCGTCGAAAAGGCCCTTCACGTTGGCCTCGCTCGGCGTGCCCTGCGCCGAGGATTCTATGTCGCGGAACACACGTTCGAGCGTTATGTTGAGGTTTTCGTCGTCCGCGGCGCGGCGGCTGACGTTTTCAAATAGCTCGCTGGGCGCGATGAAGAAGCCTTTAGTCTCGACTATGTAGTCGCGCGCGCTTTCAGCCTCTTCGTCAGGGAGCGCTGCGTAGTCGAAATTTTCTTCGCCTGCGTCGTGCTGTATCTTGTTTATGTAGTTTGTGAGGTTTTCCGAAATGTAGCGGTAGAAGAGCGCGCCGAGGACGTACTGTTTGAAGTCCCAGCCGTCTACGCTGCCGCGCAGGTCGTCGGCTATGTTCCATATCGTGCGGTGAAGCTCCGCGCGTTCCTGTTCTTTTCTGTTGTCGGTCATTGACGCCCGTCCCTTCGGTGAGTTGTGCCTATGTATGCGTTTGTGCGAGAATCGTCGGTTTTTATTTTATCACAGCGGCGCGCGCGTCGGGACGGAGGCGTAAAGCGCGCTACGGCGCGGAATACGAAAAGAGCCCAGAGGCTTTCGCCTTCGGGCTCTTCGTTTGTCGTTGGACTGTCGTCCGCGCTATTTGCTGAGAAGCGTGAGCATCGCGCCCGCCGCGACGGCGGTTCCGATGACTCCGGCGACGTTCGGCCCCATCGCGTGCATGAGGATGTAGGAGCCGGGGAATTCCTTCTGTATGACCTTCTGGCAGACGCGCGCCGCCATCGGGACGGCGGAAACGCCAGCCGCGCCTATGACGGGGTTGATCTTTCCGCCGGAGAGGACTTTCATGACCTGTCCGAAGATGACTCCGCCCGCCGTGCTGAATACAAAGGCTATCAGGCCGAGGCAGATTATCTTAATCGTAGCGACGGTCAGGAAGGTTTCCGCCTGCATGGTCGCGCCGACGGAGATGCCGAGGAATATCGTGGTCGCGTTGAGCACTTCGTTCTGAGCCGCAAGCGAGAGGCGGTCGGTGCATCCGCATTCGCGGAGCAGGTTCCCGAACATGAGCATCCCTATGAGCGGTACGGAGGCCGGAAGGACGAGGCCGCACGCTATCGTGGAGACGATCGGGAAGAGTATCCTCTCGGTGCGCGTAACGGGGCGGAGCTGCTGCATCTTTATGCTGCGGTCTTTATGCGTCGTGAGGAGCTTAATGACCGGCGGCTGGATGAGCGGGACGAGCGACATATAGCTGTACGCCGCGACGGCGACCGCCGGGAGTATGTCGCGCGCAAGCTTTGCGCAGAGGTAGATGGCTGTCGGGCCGTCGGCTCCGCCGATGATGCCTATACCAGCGGCCTGCTGGATAGTGAAGCCCATGCACATCGCCCCGATGACGGCTATGAATACGCCGAGCTGCGCGGAAGCTCCGAGCAGGAAGGTTATCGGGTTGGCAAGCAACGGGCCGAAGTCGGTGAGAGCGCCTATACCCATGAATATGATGACGGGATAGATTTCATGGTCTATTCCGAATTTCACGAAGTAGAGGAATCCGCCCGGATCGACTATGCCGGAGAGCGGCAGGTTGACGAGCAGGCAGCCGAAAGCTATCGGCATAAGGAGCAGAGGCTCAAACCCTTTAGCGATGGCGAGATAGAGCAGTATGAAGGCCACGAGAAGCATGACGAGCGTGGGCCCGTTAAGCGCTACGAAGCCGGACTGCTCGATAACGCCTTTCAGCGCTGTCAAGTAGAGTTCCATAAAAAGTTTTCCTCCCCAGGAAAAAACTTTAGAACGCTATTTCGTTGTTCGCTGCTAAGCTTCTCAGCTTATTAAGCAACTACGATCAGCGCGTCGCCGGTGCTGACGGTGTCGCCTTCCTTGCAGCAGAGCTGCTGTACGGTTCCGGCTACGGTCGTGTAAATTTCGTTCTCCATCTTCATAGCTTCGAGGATGAGGACGAGCTGTCCCGCCGTTACGGCAGCGCCGGGCTGGACAAGGATCTTAAGGACTTTGCCAGGCATCGGAGCGCTGATGGTGCCTTCGCCTGCCGGAGCGGGAGCTGCGGGCGCGGGGGCCGGAGCAGGTGCAGGGGCGGGAGCCGGGGCGGGCGCAGGAGCCGGGGCGGGGGCCGCTACGGGAGCGGGCGCGGGTACGGGAGCCGGGGCCGCTACGGGCGCAGGAGCCGCTCCGGCGCCGAGCTCTTCAACATCTACATCGTATGCTTTTCCGTTTACCGTTACTCTGTATTTGCGTGACATGAAAGAATACCTCCTAAGTTTTTTGTGGTTAGTTTCGAAGGCTTAGTAGAGGCCTTCGGTGTTCTGAAGCCGTCCGACGTTCTTCCACGCGGAAGAGGCGGGGACTTTGACCGGGCTGTAGGAAATTACGCGAGCCGCAGGGCCGCATGCAGCCGCGATTGCGGCTGTGATGACGGCGAGCAGTTCGTCGTCGGCTGCCGTCGCAGGCGCGGGCTGCGCTGCGGGAGCGGCGGCCTGGGCCTTTGCAGGAGCGGCAGGAGCCGCGGGCGCAGGAGCCGCTGGAGCGCTCTGCTTAGGCTTATGCATGCCGTCGATCGCTCCGCATACATGCTTCATTCCCATCATAACAAGCATAAGCCCGATGATGACTATGAAGACGATGCTGAAGGCGATGAACGACATGATGAGCCCGCCGGGCACCCCGACGAAGAATGAGCTGATAGGACCGTTCATAGCTTCTCAGCCTCCCGCCTTAGTTGGGCATGATGCCGTGCTTGCGCTTCGGGCGAAGTTCGCTCTTGCTCTCCGTCATTACAAGGGCCTGGTAGAGGGCCGGGCGCGTCTCTTCCGGAAGTATGACGCGGTCGACGAATCCGCGCTGCGCCGCACGATACGGGTTGGCGAAGGATTCTTTGTATTCCTCTATCTTTTCGGCGCGCTTGGCTGCCTTGTCCTCGGCGGCTTCAATTTCCTTGCGGAAGATGATGTTAGCCGCGCCTTCGGCTCCCATGACCGCTATCTGGGCCTGCGGCCATGCAAGCACAACGTCGGCACCGAGGTCTTTGCTGCACATGCCGAGGTATGATCCGCCGTAGGCCTTGCGCATGACGATGGTGATCTTCGGAGCGGTCGCTTCGCTGTAGGCGTAGAGGAGCTTAGCGCCGTGACGGATGATTCCGCCCATTTCCTGATTGAGTCCGGGGAGGTATCCGGGGACGTCTTCAAATGTGACTATAGGAATGTTGAAGGAGTCGCAGATGCGGATGTGGCGGCTCGCTTTGTCAGAGGCGTCGATGTCGAGGCATCCGGCCATGAATTTCGCCTGGTTGGCGATGATTCCGATGACGCGGCCGCCGACTCTCGCAAAGCCTGTGACGATGTTCTTCGCGTAGAGTTCCTGCACTTCGCAGAAGTCGCCGTTGTCGACTACTTTCTTAATGACGTCGCGGACGTCGTAGCCGCGGTTCGGGTTGGTCGGGACGATCTCGCGCAGGCCCATATCGGTGCGGCACGGGTCGTCGCCCGTCTCGACAAACGGAGGCTCTTCCATGTTGTTGCTGGGCAGGTAGCTCATAACCTTGCGGACCTGCGCGTAGCACTCGGCTTCGGTCTTCGCGAAGAAGTGCGCGCAGCCGGAGTGCGAATTGTGCGCCATGGCTCCGCCTATCTGCTCAGAGGTTACGTCTTCGCCGGTTACAGACTTGATGACCGCAGGTCCGGTGATGTGCATGATTCCGATCTTATCTACCATAAAGATAAAGTCTGTGAGCGCAGGGCTGTAAACCGCGCCGCCCGCACAGGGGCCCGCGATGATCGAGAACTGCGGAATCACGCCGCTCGCTTTGACGTTGCGGAAGAATATTTTGCCGTAGCCGGAGAGGGCGTCGACTGCTTCCTGGATGCGGGCTCCGCCGGAATCGTTGATTCCGATGCAGGGAGCGCCGTTCGTGAGGGCGAGGTCGAGGACCTTGCATATCTTCTGGGCGTGCATCTCGCCAAGCGAGCCGCCCATGACTGTGAAGTCCTGGCTGAATACGTAGACGATGCGTCCATCTATCGTACCGTAGCCCGTCACGACGCCGTCGCCGAGGAACGTCGTCTTGTCAAGTCCGAAGTTGGTGCAGCGGTGTTCGACGAATTCGTCTATTTCCACGAAGCTGCCGGGGTCAAGAACTGCGTTGATGCGCTCGCGCGCGGTCATCTTGCCTTTGTCGTGCTGCTTGGCGATGGCCTTTTCGCCTCCGCCGACAGCGGCTTTCTCACGCTTAGCGATGAGAGAGGCGCACAGTTCGTCAATCGTTTTTTCCGCCATTACCTCTTACCTCCTCATTATCTGTTAAGCGGAGGGACTCCCGTCTTCCCGCGGCGTTCGCCGTCTCCAGGCCGCCGGGCGGCCCTCCGCATACAGTTCCGTTGTGTTTAAGGCTTCAACGCCTAAGCGCTGAGCCTCCGCCTAATTAGTCGCGCTGGCAGAGCTCGAGGAGCACGCCGCCGGTCGCCTTCGGGTGAAGGAATGCGATCTTCGCGCCGCCCGCGCCCCTGCGCGGCTTTTCGTCGATGAGGCGCACACCCTTCTCTTTGAGTTCGGCGAGTGCTGCTTCGATGTCGGCGACTCTGATTGCGATGTGCTGGATGCCCTGTCCGTTCTTCGCGATGAATTTGCTGACTGGGCTGTCCTCGCTCGTGCCTTCAAGAAGCTCTATTTCGGAATCGTCGATAGGCAGGAAGGCCGTCTTGACCTTCTGTTCGGCGACTTCTTCGACGCCGTGGCACTTAACGCCGAGGGCGCCTTCCCAGAACTTCATCGCCTCGTCGATGCTGTTTACCGCTATCCCGATATGGTCGATGATTTTGGTTTCCATAGTCTTACGCCTCTTTCGCTCTCTTCTCGGCTACCGCCTTTTCGAGCCACTCGATGGTCTCGGAGGTCGGTGTGCCGGGGCCGAAGATCGCGCCCGCGCCGTATCCGAGGAGCGTCGGATAGTCGGTCTCGGGGATGACTCCGCCGCCGAATACGATGATGTCGCTGGCGTTCTTCTCTTTGAGAAGGTTGATTATCGTCTTGAAGCAGTAGTCGTGCGCGCCGGAGAGGATGCTGATGCCGATGGCGTCGGCGTCTTCCTGGATTGCGGTGGCGACTATCTGTTCCGGCGTCTGGCGGAGGCCGGTGTATATGACTTCCATGCCTGCGTCTCTGAAGGCTCTAGCGATGACCTTCGCGCCGCGGTCGTGTCCGTCGAGTCCTGGTTTCGCAACAACTACGCGAATTTTACGATCCATTTTTCTTCCTCCTTAAAAGCTCTCGCGATTCTTAAAGAACCACGTTCTCTTTGTACTCGCCGAAGACTTCGCGGAGTACGCCGCAGATTTCGCCTTCCGTGGCGTAGGCGTGGACTGCGTCGAGGATGAGCGGCATGAGGTTCGCGTCGCCCTTCGCGCCTTCGCGTACTGCGTCAAGAGTCGTCTTGACTCTGACGTTGTCGCGTTTTTCTTTCATTTCGCGAAGTTTCCTGATCTGGTTCTCACCGACGCTAGCGTCGACCTTGAGGAGCTTGCGCTCGGTCATGTCTTCGTCGATGTGGAACTTGTTGACGCCGACGATGATGCGGTCGCCGGACTCTATCGACTTCTGATAGTCGTAGGCGGCGTCCTGGATGTGCTTCTGCGGATAGCCCTTCTCGATGGCGTTCATCATTCCGCCGAGGTCGTCGATTTCCTTAATGTAGGCGAGGGCGCCTTCTTCGATTTCCTTCGTAAGGGCTTCGATGGCGTAGCTTCCCGCGAGCGGGTCGACTACGTTGGTGATGCCTGACTCGTAGGCGACTATCTGCTGCGTGCGGAGCGCGATGCGGACGCTCTTGTCCGTCGGAAGCGCGAGGGCTTCGTCAAGGCTGTTGGTGTGGAGCGACTGCGTGCCGCCGCAGACCGCGGCCATCGTCTGGATGGCGACGCGGACTATGTTGTTTTCCGCCTGCTGAGCGGTGAGCGTGCAGCCCGCCGTCTGGGTGTGGAAGCGGAGCATCTGCGCGCTGGGGTTCGTCACGCCGAAGCGGTCCTTCATGATGTGCGCCCAGATCTTGCGCGCCGCACGGAACTTAGCGACTTCTTCGAGGAAATCGTTGTGCGCGTTGAAGAAGAAGGAGAGGCGCTTACCGAATACGTTCGGGTCCTGTCCGGCCTTGATTGCGGCTTCGATGTAGGCGATGCCGTCTGCAAGGGTGAAGGCTACTTCCTGGATTGCGGTGGAGCCGGCCTCGCGGATGTGGTAGCCGGAGATGGAAATGGTGTTCCATTTCGGGATGTTGCGCGAGCAGAAATCAAAGATGTCGGTGATGAGGCGCATCGACGGCTTGGGCGGGAAGATGTAGGTCCCGCGCGCGATGTATTCCTTGAGGATGTCGTTCTGGATGGTTCCGGCAAGGGCGTTCATCGGCACGCCCTGCTTTTCGGCGACGGCGATGTACATCGAGAGAAGTATCGACGCAGGGGCGTTGATCGTCATCGAGGTCGAGACTTTGTCAAGAGGAATGCCGTCAAAGAGTATCTCAGCGTCGGCAAGGCTGTCTATCGCGACGCCGACCTTGCCGCACTCGCCGACCGCCATCGGGTCGTCCGAGTCATAGCCTATCTGGGTCGGAAGGTCGAAGGCGACAGAAAGTCCCGTCGTGCCCTGGCTCAGAAGGTAACGGTAGCGCTTGTTGGAATCCTCTGCGGTTGCGAAGCCCGCGTACTGGCGCATCGTCCAGAAGCGTCCTCTGTACATTGTGGGCTGCACGCCGCGCGTGTAGGGATATACGCCTGGAAATCCAAGATCCTTGGCGTAGTCCACGCCGTTCACGTCTTCGGGAGTGTACGTCCTCTTAAGGGGGATGCCTCCGCCGGTCGTGAAGTTAGCCTTTCTTTCGGGGCCTTTGGTCAGCGCCTTTTCGACCGCCGCATCGTAGGCTTTCTTTCCTTCTGCTACTTCCTGGAGCTGTGTTGGTTCGAACAATTACTCCGCCTCCTTGCGAAACATATCGGGCCATTGTTGGAATGACCGTCAGCACACGTGAATATGCAAAAGTACCACACGCCGCTATTATTGCCCAACTTTCCGCAAATTGCAACATTTGAGCTATAATTTCAGACAAGTCAGTTCATTCTTTTTTAAAGAAAAAGCGGACGGGCGTGCGCGGCGAGGGAAAGATGGCGAATCGCGCGGACACAGCACGCAAATTTAAGCTGTTGCTATATAATAGCGGCAAATACTTAAACCATAGGGGGCTGTCGGAATGATGCAGAACGCTATAAAGATCACCGAATCGATATACTGGATAGGCGGCAACGACCGCGAGACTGATTTATTTGAAGGGCTGTGGACACTGCCGCGCGGCGTAGCCTACAACGCCTATTTCATCAACGACGAAAAGACCGCCGTTATCGACACAATAAAGGCGGACAAGCTCTCGGATTACATCGAGCGCCTCGTCTCTATTCTGCCAGCCGGCAAGGGCATCGACTACCTCATCGTCAACCACATGGAGCCGGACCACTCCGGCTCGATAGACATTATGCGTAAGCTCTACCCCGGCATGAAGATAATAGGCAACAAGAAGACTCTTGAAATGATCGACGCTTTCTACGGCATCAAGGACGGTGTTGAGGAGATAAAAGAGGGCGACGTGCTCGATCTCGGGCATCACAAACTCACCTTTGCGATGATTCCTATGGTCCACTGGCCAGAGAGCATGGTCACCTACGATATGACCGACAAAGTGCTTTTTTCGACCGACGCATTCGGCGGCTTCTGCGCTCTCGAAGGCGGCATCTTTGACGACGAGCTCGACATGGCGCTCTACGAAGACGAGACGCTGCGCTACTTCGCAAACATCGTCGGACGCTACTCAGCCCCGACGCAGAAGGCGATCGCTAAGGTGCGCTCGCTTGACCTGAAAATCATCTGCCCAGCCCACGGTCCGATACTCCGTTCGAACCCGCAGCATATCGTCGACCTCTATGATAAGTGGAGCAAACAGGAGACTGACGAAGGTATCGTCGTAGTCTACGGTTCGATGTACGGCAACACGAAGCTCATGACGGACGCCATAGCACGCGCCGCCTGCGAAGCCGGCGTGAAGGACGTAATAGTGCATGACGCTTCGCGCTCCAACCTATCCTGCATCGTCCGCGATATATGGAAGTACCGCGGGCTCGTGCTCGGAAGCTGCACATACAACACAGAACTTTATCCGCCGGTCGCTACGCTCTGCCGCACGCTCAAAAACAAAATGATGAAAAACCGCTTCCTCGGCATCTGCGGCTCATACAGTTGGAGCAAGGGCGCGCTCGCTGAACTCCAGGTGTTCGCCGAGCAGGGCGGCGACTGGAGGCTCGTAGAACCGACGATCGAAGTCAAGTCATGCCCGAAGGGACAAGACCTCGAGCTCTGCCGCCAGCTCGGCAGAAACATGGCCCTAGCCGTGAAAGGCGAATAGCATGAAGTTTTATGGGACTCTGCTCGCCTGCGCCGCGGCTTTCGCAGTCGCTGCGCAGGCGGTTCCGTGCGCGGCACGCGAGATAAACGTGCAGGTCGCGACGCTCGGAGTCTTTGAGTCTAAATACGAGGGCTGTGAGGCGCGCATAGTGACTCCCGCCGTCACAGGACTCGCCGTGGAGTCTCTTGAGAAAGAGATAAACGCGAATCTTACGGAAAAGGCGCTTGAAATGCAGGAGCGCTACGCTCTCGAAGTGCTTGAACTGATGCACGCGCCCTTCGCGAAGGGCGCGCATATCGGCTGGATTATGGATTACAAGGTCATCGACGGCGACGCTCGTTTCTTCACGCTCGACGTAGTCGAGATGAACATAGCCGGCTCTTCTTCCACGAAGCGCACGATAATGAACTTCGACAAGGAGACGGGGATGCCGGTGACTCTCGCCTATTTCTTCAACGACAAGGCGAACTACGTCAAAGTAGTCAGCGACGCAGTGCGCGGCGAAATGCGGCGCGCGAACAAGAGACGAAAGGGAACCTACTGGGTCGCGCCGAAGGACGACGGCGGCTTTTCGTCGGTCAAAGCCGAACAGAACTTCTACGTAAACAAGGACGGCAACATAGTGATATGCTTCGACAAGTACGAGGTGGCTCCGGGCTCCGCTGGATGCCCGGAGATAGAGCTCGACAAGAAGGAGCTCGCGCCGTGGCTCAAGCTTGAAGAAGTAAAGAGATAGACAGGGAAAACGCAAGAAGGGCCGCGGCGTAGAAACCGCGGCCCTCTTTGCTTTACTGCTTACCTATGCCCCATTTCCTTGATAACTACCTTGACCGTCGGGGCGTATTTCTTGAACAGCCCGTCGAGAGCCGCCATGTCGTTGCGTTCGAAGAGCAGTTTCCAGCCTACGACGTCCTTCTCAAGGAACGCAGTCAACCCCATACCCTTCGTCACAAGCGTAACGTGGCGTATCTCGTCCCAGCGCAGCAGCTCGCGGTGGTGCGAGAACCACGTATGCGTGTCCTTCACGAAGCCAACCGGCGAGGCATATATCTTTTTCTCAAATTTCAGCACGAGCAAGCTACATAAACAGAGAAATGCGTTGACAACTACCTTCTGGGAGAAGCCGTCGCGCATAAACTCCATTACGCCGGAGACGGCGAGGTAAGCCGCGAGCGCGCCGAAGGTAAAGCGCCTCCATCCGTCGACAGTTCGGCTCGACTTCGATACAAGAAGGCATTCGAGTTGTTCAAGTTCGGGCAATGTACTATCCCCTTCTCAAGCAAAACCATACTTCAGAAAATATTATACCATCCCGCCTATGCAAGGTTCGCAGGGCGCGTCTTGCCTCCATGCACAGGATCGCCGTTCTTGCCTCTCCAGAATATACCTATACCGACGTAGGTCATCAAAATCGCTATAATCGGGTTCAGCCAGTTAAGTATCGCATAAGGCGCATAGGCAAAGGTCGCAATGCCGAAAAGCTCTGCATGATAGGCTCCGCACGTGTTCCACGGGATTAGGACTGATGTAAGGGTTCCCGAGTCCTCCAACGTACGCGAAAGCATTCTCGGATGCAGCCCCATCTTGTCAAATGTATCCTTATACATCGTACCCGGCAGCGCTATGCCCAGATACTGGTCACCGAGGAAGAAGTTACAGATCAGGCAGGAAATGACGACGGACATGACAAGCCCGCCGACTGTCTTGACGCGGCTCGCTACCGCGTGGAGTATGACTTTGAGATATCCGCAGGCGTTCATAGTAGAGCCGAAAGTGAATGCGCAGAGAATGAGGGAGATCGTCCAGTTCATCGACTGGAGGCCGCCTCGCGCCATCAGCTCGACTATATCACGCGCGACTTCCCCTGCAAGCGACTGGTCTATCGAGATCGAATATTTGGTAAGCGCCGCTGAAAGCGCAGCAGGATCGCCGGCCGCGTCGGCTATCGCGGCGGATATAGTCGGCGTATAGCCGTTCTGCATGACGTTGAGGATGTCGCCGTAACTATGCCCTTCAAAAAACATGAAAGCTGCGGCGATAAATATACCGATCCAAAGCGACGGGATGGCCGGTTTACGCATGGCAGAAAGCGCAATAACCACTATAGGCGCGAGCAGCGCCAGCGGGTTCACCCAGAATTCTTTGTCGAGGAATATCTGAATTCCCTGTATCTTGGTATAATCAAGCGTTCCCTGGGAATATTTAAAGCCGAGCACAATCGTGATCACCGCAACGATGACCCACGACGGCCCTGTAGTCCACGCCATGGCGCGAATATGCTGGAACAGGTCTGTACCGGAGACGGCTGGGGCCAGGTTCGTCGTGTCCGAAAGCGGAGACATCTTATCGCCGGCATACGCTCCAGAGATTATGATTCCGACCGCGAGAGGCTCTGGGATGCCCAGTCCTATAGCTATACCAAGCAGCGCAATGCCGACCGTGCCAGACGTTCCCCACGAAGTACCGGTGGCAAGCGAGACTATGGAGCATATCACCAGAGTCGCAAAAAGGAAGATGCTCGGCGAAAGTATAGAGAGTCCATAGTAAATCATGGTCGGAACGATACCGCTGTTGATCCACGTTCCGACCAGCGGCCCGACCGTGTACAGGATGAGACACGCCTGCATCGCCGTCATTATACCTTCGATGATTCCTTTTTCGACTTCTTCATATGAATAACCAAGATAAAATACCCCGACTACGCCAGCTGCGATGGCGCTGAATATCAGCATTATATGGACGTCCTGTCCGTATACCACTACGCCGAAGAGTATGAGGGCGGCGGCTATAACCAGCATCAAAATGGACAGTCCAAGAGACGGAGTCCTTTTTTCAGATCTTTTCTCTTCTTTATTACCCATTGCAGTATTCTCTCCTTTCATATTATGAAAATATAGTCGCGGCAGCCGCGTCCTCTGCTTCGCCTCCCTTCCGCAAGCGACCGCATAGCACAATTAAGGCAATATAAAAACATAAAAAACGCTCATGGTTCTTATAAGTTATTATAACTTTACTAAATAACTTGTCTACATACCTCAAACTGATATATCTATACTATTTGTAACTTGATATCTCACGAGAGACACAATCTAAAGCTCTTGAAAGCTCAGCATGTTCGCGTTAGAATTACGCATGTATGTGGGGAAACTATCCCCGTAGTGAAATCGCATCTTATAAGGAGGAAATTCACATCATGGCTAAAGCTACAGTTGATCAGTCAGTTTGCGTCGGCTGCGAGGCCTGCGTCGGAGTATGCCCCGTTTCCGCTATCGCCGTTGAAGACGGCAAGGCGCACGTTGACGCCGATACCTGCGTCGAGTGCGGAGCCTGCGTGGCCACCTGCCCCGTCAGCGCCATCGCGCAGTAATAACAGAGAAACGCCTTATAAAAAACGGGCCGGAGTTACAACACTCCGGCCCGTTTTTTATATGAAATTCGTGTTTTGTTTTTGAGCGTCAGCGCTGATACATCACAGGAACGCCCTCAGCAAGTGTGAACAGTAAAATTGTCGATAAGCCGAGTCTTACCGATATATACGGCAAGCGCCACAAGCGTGCGATCAGAAATTTCTTTTACCGGAGCCATGGTCTCTCCATCGACGGCAGAAACATAGTCTATGCGTGCCAGATGCTCGGCCTCTATAAGCGCGCGCATCGCCGCGACGACTTTGGAGGCGTCACGCTCGCCTTCTTCAGTCATTTTTTTCCCAAGCGAGACCGCTTTGGAGAGCACAAGAGCCGCGCTCCGTTCCTTTTCGCTTAAGTAGGCGTTGCGAGACGACTTTGCCAGGCCGTCCGCCTCGCGGACTATAGGACAGCCTACTATCTCTACGCCTATGGAAAGATCCCTGACCATACGGCGCACTATCGCAAGCTGCTGCGCATCTTTCTCACCGAAAAACGCCATGTCGGGAGTCGCTATGTTGAAAAGTTTGCAAACGACTGTGCATACGCCGCGGAAGTGAATCGGCCGCGTCTTGCCGCAGAGTTGTTTCGGCATTTCGGACTGTATCTCGACGTATGTAGCGAAGCCTTCCGGATACATCTCTTCAACTGAGGGATGGAAAACTATGTCGCAGCCCTCGCGTTCAAGTATCTCGCAGTCTCGCGCGAAATCGCGCGGATATGTCGCTAGGTCTTCATTAGGTGCGAACTGGGTTGGGTTGACGAAGACGGAGGCGACGGTTTTGTCGCAGCGGCGCACAGATTCGCGCACGAGGCTTGCGTGCCCCTCGTGCAGATATCCCATTGTTGGGACGAGTCCGACCTTCAGCCCTTGTCTTTTCCATTCGCGCACCTGCGCGCGGACTTCGTTTATAGTTTCAGCTATTATCATATCCGGTTTCCTCCTAAAATTCTGCGTCGAGACGCGCTAAGTATTCGTCTCCGCAGTCTGACTTCGCGAAGCTATGTCCAGCCTCTGGGAAAGCCCCGTTGCGCACTTCTTCTATATATGAGCGGAAGGCCTCAGTCATGACTTCGCCTACGGACGCGTACTTTTTGACGAATTTCGGCGTAAAATCTGTATTCATCCCAAGCATGTCCTGATAAACAAGCACCTGCCCATCGCAGCCCGCCCCTGCGCCTATTCCTATCGTAGGAATGACGAGTTTTTTCGATATGAGAGCAGCCAGCTTGGGCGGAACGCATTCGAGTACTACCGAAAATGCTCCGGCCTCCTGCACTGCGAATGCGTCTTCCAACAAGCGGCGCGCCGCGGCTTCGCCCTTTCCCTGTACTTTGAAGCCTCCGAAGGCGTTTACGCTTTGCGGCGTCATACCTATATGGGCCTGCACCGGGATTCCGGCGTCCACTATGGCTCGGATATGCTCTGTTACAGCGGCTCCGCCTTCAAGTTTGACGGCGTTGCCGCCGCCTTCTTTCATAAGCCGACCGGCGTTGACCACCGCGTCGTAGACAGACGGCTGATACGACATAAACGGCATGTCCATTATGACCATCGTGTCCGAACAGGCGCGCGATACTGCGGCACTGTATCTTATCATATCGTCAAGCGTGACGGGCAGAGTGTCCGCGTATCCCAGCATCGTCATTCCAAGCGAGTCACCGACTAAAATAGCGTTCATCCCTGATTTTTCCACGAGTTTAGCCGTCGTGTAGTCGTAGCACGTCAGTTCGGCGATACGCCGCCCTTCCTGCTTCATCTTCAAGAATTCCGCAGCTGTGTTTTTCATCAGCTAGTCACTCCCATATTTGATTTTCGTCAGCGAGTCTATTTCGCTGTAATCTTTTTCAGGATGTCTCTGCTTCGCGAGCGCGGAAAGCCGCGCACTGAGAAGCTTGTACAGCATACGCCGCTCGGGCAGATCTATATTGGCGAGGTGCCTTCTAAGCGTCCCAGCGTCGTTTCTCTCTACAGGTCCGGTGAGCGCCTCCACAGGCCCTTTTGCGATAATGTGCTCCAGGTTGTTCCTCATAAGCGGAGCCAGCGCCCGCAGAGCGCCGTCCTGCGTAAAACCGCACGAAACCAGCAGGTCGACGCTTTCCTGCGTCAGAGCGCAAATGAAGTTGCTCGCCATCACGCATCCGGCGTGGTACCGGGCCTTGCCATCCGGCGGGATCGTCTGTACATTTACGCCTAGTTCACCCAGCATAGAACCGAAAAGTTCGACGCCGCCCTCGTCGCCTTCGAGGCAAAAATATGCGCCACGCAGTTCTTTGTACGCATCGTATTTATCGCTAACAGGGAAAAGCGGGTGGACGGAGAGCGCTCGGGCGCCCATCTCAGCAGCTCCCGGGAAAGCTTCGTCGGCAGAGAGTGCGCCGCTGCAATGACAGACGTATTTCCCATGAAGGTCGAAACCGCAAAGGCTCCGCCACACTCCGCCGATCGCCCCGTCGGGGACGGTGAGGAACAGCGCGCCGCTGTCGTGGACGATGTCCTCAAGGCTGCCGTAGTGGCGCGAACCTGTAAAGGCGGCTGCCTCATCCGCGCTCTCCCGGCTCCTGCTGTAATAGCCTGACAGTGAGACGCCTCCGTTCTCAAAAAGCTTTCCGAGAGAAAAACCGACCTTTCCGGCTCCTATGATTCCAATCTTCATTTTCTACCTCCGGAACGAAAAGACCAGATGATATCCATCTTTATTAAACATATTCCTGTGTCAATGCGTATTTTAGCGACATTTTACATAAAAGTAAAGCTAATGCGCCTCCGGACAAGGCGGCTGTAGTCGGCGCACTGTTAAAGCGCTGTTTCTTCTTCTGTGAGCTTTATCTGGTGGATTTTGTCCTCGAAGCCGAACACGGAGCCGTCTATCTCGTTGACGGCCTCGTCGATCTTTTCCATGTGCGAGAAACGGTACTGCTCGGGCAGGCGGTTAGCGAAACGCTTGATTTTGAGCAGTGCCTGCAAATAGTTGCGCTCGGTCTTTTTGAGCAGCTCGGCGCATTTTAGCGCGTCCGGCTCGCCCTCGTCGGCGAAGAGGCGCGCGAGCGCGACGTTCGGCTCGAGCTCCATTTCGTCGCTCCATATGTCGCCGAGGATGCGGCGCACGCGCGCGCGCTCTTTTACGTCCTTTATAACCGATAGCGCCTGAGTTATCTCGCGCAGAGCTTTTTCCACCTCGCGCGTTACTGAGCGCAGGCTGCGCCGCGGCATAGAGCACTCTGCAAGCGTCTTGGCCTCGGTCTCTACGGTCACTTCTTTGTTGAGCAGGCGGCCTATCGCGGGAAGGAGTTTGATTTTAGCTTCCTCGCAAGGTTTGTCGAGCGTCTCAAGATATAGTATCCCGGTGTCGTAGTCGAAGTTTTCACAGCGGCTGCGCGGTATGTACGAAACTTAGCCGGTGTTGAAAAATCCCTTACGTCCAGCGCGCCCCGCCATTTGGAGAAATTCGTTGCGCGTAAGCGGGCCGTCGATAAATTTCGCCATCTGCGCGAATATCACGCTTTCCGCGGGCAGGTTGACGCCTAGCGAGAGCGCGTCAGTACCAGCGACGACGTCGATTATGCGTTCGCGGAAGGCCATTTCGACGAGCAGCTTTTCTTTCGGAAGCATCGAGCCGAAGTACATACCGACGCCTCGCAGCATTGTTTCGGGAATTTTCGTCACTTCAAGGATTTCGGCGATTTCGCGCAGCCGCGCGCGTTTGTCGCGGCTGATTTTATGCCGCGTTTTCGCCGTCTGCGCCGCGGCCCATTCGACGCCTTTCTTTGAAAACGCGAAAATCAGCGCGTCGTGTATCTGTGAAAAGCGTGTGCCGCGGCGTTTGTAAACAAGTTTTGTGACGCGGTCGCCTGTCTCGAAAAGGGCAAAGTCACGGCGGGCCATCTCTTCGAGGTAACGTTGTACCTTCTCCGGATTACCGAAAGTCGCGGACATTACAAGAATACGGCTGTCGTCGGAGGTGCGGCGCAGGCCGTCTATGTAGGCCCTAGCGCGTTCTGGGTCGTTGAATATGAAATGGAATTCGTCTATTACGACGCTCTGCCCCGGAAGGTGCGCGTATTTGAGCGTGTATATCTCCTGCGTACAGCAGAGGACGGAGGCTCCGGCGTTTTTCTTGAAGTCGCCCGTTTCTAGGCCTACGTCGAAGCCCATACCCTTGAGGTCGAGGTAGCGTTCGTTCGACAGCGCCTTTATCGGAGCGGTGAAGATGACGCGCCCCTCCGGCATCCGCGGCGTTCCGTCGCGCTCCATGAGTCCAGCCCATATATAGGCGACCCACGTCTTGCCGCTGCCTGTGGGCGCGGAAAGTATGGCGCTGTTCCCGCCTATCGCGGCTAGCGCTTTTTCCTGCCAATTGTAAAGCATGTCAGAGTTTCATGCAGAGCACGGGCTGCTTCCAGCCGGGAACTTCTTTGCACTCGACCTCGCCCGCGTGCTCGGCTCCCATATGTACGTAGAACCCCTCGGAATTCGGGTCTGAAAGTATATTAAGCTCCTCGGCTCCCATCGTCTCGGCTGTCTCGCAGGCGTGGAGGAAGAGCTTGCCGCCGAGTCCCGTGCCGATTTCCTCCGGCAGAACCCACATGTGGCGCAGCCACCATCCGCCGTTCTTTTTTTCAAGAGTGTAGAAGCCTAGCTTCTCGCCGGTATCGTCGTGTTCGATGAGGTATGTCGGGTTCGCCTCTATGAATTCTTGTTTTATCGTGAGAAGCCCGCGGAAGCGGTTCATCACTTCCGACGGGTAGTCCCAGTAGCCTTTCGAACGCCATGCTATGTCGGTCAGCTCTTCGGCCTCCGCCGGTTTTGCAAGACGTATTCGAACATCGTCGTCGTACATCGTTTGTATATCTTCTCCCCCGTATAATTCTCAATTTCTTGGTAATTGTATCACAGAGCGCCAGCTTCTTGTTAAGCGCCGCTCGAATTGCAGCCTCTGCAAAGATACGGGAAAGGGGGACCTAGCGGCCCCCTTTCGCATTTATATCTTCGCGATCTCGCGTATCGCGGCGTACAGAAGCTCCGGCAGTATGTCGAGCGAGTATCGCAGGTGCAGCCGCTCGTCCTTTTTGTGAGGAGCCTCGCCGCTCGGGCCGAGGTTCATTACCGGGACGCCGAGCTCGCGCATCTCGTCGAGCGGCAGGCTGTAGAGCTCGCCCCAGCCCGGCGTGTTTTCGGAAAGCGCCTTTACGTCGCCCTCCGATATCTTCGCGCCAACGTAGCTGAGGTCGCATAGGCCGGCAAAGAGCTCTACCTCCGTCATTTCGAGGCCGAAATCCTCACAGCAGAGCTTTTCGACTGCACGCGCAGCCTCGACTATTTTCGCGTCGCGCGGGTCGCTCGTGTAGTCCGTGCGCGGCGGCATCCACGGCGGCAGGAAGAAGCAGACGGCGTAGGGGCCTTCCGCGCCGGACATTCCGGCGACGAAGTCAACGACGCGGATGCCGCGCATACGCATATCGCCGGGCTGCAGTTTCTTTATAAAATCCGCCAGCTCCGCGTCGAATTTTTCGCCGTGACGCGCGCGGGCGAGCGCCTCCAGCTCGCCGAGCGTGTAGACCGCCGGCTCGGAGGCGGCGAATCGTGAGCCGTCGTAACCCATTTCAGAGAGCGCCTCGCATGACTCTGCAAGCTGCGCGGACGCTTCTGAGATGGCGCGCGCGGCGAGCCCCTTCATCTGGTTCATAACCTTTTCGGGCGTGTTGCCCGTCGTGAAGCAGTTGAAATATGCGTAGGCCCTGTCTGGGACGGTGACGCTGTAGCTCTCGCGCATGACCTTCATGTCGAGGCATATCCACGACGGCTCGCAGACGCCGTGAAGCGGGTCGGCGAGGCAGCTGTTCCCCTCCGCCGCGCATACGAGGCGCGAGACGGCGAGCGCCGCGGAGAAACCGTCGTAGCAGTTGCCTACGTGCGCGCCGCGCCCGCGCATGTAGAAGCTCGGCATGAGTTTGCCTAAAGTTCCCAAATACACCATGGGCCCCACTAGCCCGGACTTGCCGGCTTCTCCAGGCTCAGTGTTGAGCGCAGCGATAAATTCGAGCCCTTCTTCGTTGATCATACGTGCTAGGACGGGCAGAACGCCGCGCATACCAGCCGAAGAATTTTCCTCGTCGCCCACGAACGCGACGACGACGTTGACGTCGAACAACGTCCTATCCGCGGCGAACTCTTCGAGCAGGGCAGTCTCGATCGCTACGCCGCATTTCATATCCATGACGCCGCGTCCGTAGAGAGTATCTTCGTCCGCGCCGAAAATTTCGCCGAGTTTCTCCGGGTTGAAGGCGTGTTCCGCGATGTCGCCGTAGACGGCCACGTCAACGACGTCGTAGTGGCTCACCATGAGCACGGTGCGCTTCGTCGGCTCCGCCGCGTCGACGCGCGCGACCAGGGACTTCAGCGCGTGCGGCGAGCCCTCGAGCGGCGTCTCCGCCGTTATCAAATGGGATGGGTTCTCCGCGAAGTAGGGCAGCTTTTCGAGCCTTGCCCGCAGCCACGCGCCTGGCGCGCTCTCTTCGGCGCTCTCCGTGACGCTCGGTATCGCGACGAGCTCTTTTATCATAGAAAGAAGGTAGTCCCTTTTCATATTTTTTATCGCCTCCGTTTGGGGCAATGATACCATAAGCGCACCGCGTGCGCAGATTTTTCTTGACAGAGCGCGGCGCCGCCGTGAAACTTATACAGGAATCTTGGGAGGAGGCATAACGTGGCGAAACCTTTTATAAAACCTGTCATCGCACCCGAGGAGGCGGCAGCCCTCGTAAGGCCCGGTTCTTCGCTCATGGTAGGCGGCTTCAATTACGGCGGCGCGCCATACACGCTGATAGACGCGCTCTGCAAAGCTGGGACGCGGGAGATAAAACTAATCTGCGTCGATACGAGCTGGTACAACGACAAAGAGCCGGAACCGGTCGGCGTCGCGCGACTCGTCGTCAACGGGCAGATCGGCTCGCTCATAGCGTCCCACATCGGCCTCAACAAGAAGACGCAGGAGCTTTACACTAAAGGAGAGCTCAAAGCGGAGCTGATACCGATGGGGACCTTCGTCGAACGCATACGCGCGGGCGGCGCCGGACTCGGCGGCGTGCTGACTCCGGTCGGGATAGACACAATTTACGAACATGGTCGCGAGACGATGGAGCTCGACGGACGGCGCTATATAGTAGAGCGCGCGCTAACAGCCGACGTAGCCTTCGTAAAGGCGCACGTCGCCGACGAAGCGGGAAATCTCACCTACTTCGGCACGAACAGGAATTTCAACCCGACGATGGCGACGGCTGCGAAAATAGTCGTCGCGGAGATCGACGATCTGAAGCCGCTCGGCGCGATACCTCCCGACGAGGTTGTGACGCCCGGCATATTCGTCGACGCGCTTGTGATGAAGGGAGACGGGAAATATGCTTCCAGAACTTAGCGAAAGCGAAGCGCGCGCCAGGATAGCGAGGGCGATAGCCTCGGAGCTGGAAGACGGAGCGATCGTAAATCTCGGCATAGGAATTCCACAGCTCGTTCCGCACTATCTTCCAGACGGCGTGCGGGTCATACTCCAAACGGAAAACGGCGTAATCAACGCCGGGCCCGCAACGGACAAAAACGACCTGCGCGTCATAGACGCTGGGGGCGCGCCGGTAAGGGTGCTGCCAGGCGGCGCGCTCGTCTCAGCCGAGCTGAGCTTCGCGATAATGCGCGGCGGCCACGTTGATGTCACAGTACTCGGCGCCCTCGAAGTCGACAACGAGGGCAGCATTGCGAACTGGATGATCCCGCAGGTGCGTGTCCCCGGAATGGGCGGAGCTATGGACATTGTGACCGGAGCTAAAAAAGTCTACGTCGCCACGCGCCACTTCGACAGGAGCGGGAAATGCAAGCTCGTAAGAAAATGCTCGCTTCCGCTCACGGGACACTGCGCCGTCGACGTGATAGCGACGGAATACTGCATCGTGCGTAATACCTACGGACGCATGGCGCTCACCGACCTTGCAGACGACGTCGACCTGATAGAACTGCTGGACAAAACTGAAATGCAGCTGGACGTGAGCGCAGGGCTCGTGAGGCGGAAATTTTAAGACGATAGCCTGAACGGGACGGGCCGCCAAATTCGTCCATAGGACGACAGCCGAGACGATTCAAAATTATGACGGAGAGGCATCGACCGTCATAAAACGAAAAGGGCGAACCGCGCGGGCGCGAAACATAGCGTCAGAACAAAAAAAATACCGCTTTGTCGAGCGAGCGCCGAAGGACATTCCCGACGCGGTCTTTGACGCGGTATTTCCCGAAATCGGGATTTTCAGCGCGGACTGGAATTTCCGTCTTGCAGCTGGAACGACTCCTCGCGCGCGCGTATGAGCCGGAGATACAGTTCGTTGACAGGCGCCGCGAAGCCGTGCTCGCGAGCTATCTCGACGACCGTTTCCGCAAATGCGTCTACCTCCGTCACGCGGCGCGCGTCGACGTCCTGAAGCATCGAGGTTTTCCCGTTCGGCGAAAGCATGTCCATCGTGCGGAAAATCTCGCAGATTTCCGCCTCGCCAAGCTCCACGCCCGCGGCAGCGCGCGCGGCTGCCGCGGCCTCCTCCATCGCCGAGCGCATCAGCGAGCGCGCCTCCTTCGAGCGCTGCATGAGGCCGTAATTAAAGCCCAGCACTGCGGAGGTCTGGTTCAGCCCGCAGTTCATCATAAATTTCTTCCACAGGCTCTTTATCATATCCTCTGGGATTTCATATTCGATGTGTGAGCGTTTGAAAAATTCCTCGACTGCAATCACGTTTTCCGACAGACGCCCCGGCTCGTTATGCTCGTCGCCGAATACTATCCAGCCCTCGTTGCCGCAGACGGTCTCCGAACCGCGCCTCGTCGCGTCGAGCTTTATCGCGTAGGAATATACGACCTTCTCCGCGCCGAAGCGCTCCGCCAGCTTCCGCTCGCTCGTCACGCCGTTGAGCGGAGAAATTATCACAGTGTCAGGCCCGACAAAGGCCGCCGCCTGCTCTATAGCCTCCGCAAGCTGTCCGTTCTTCACCGAGACGAAGAGCAGCCCGGCGGGCGTGCCGTCCTGCGGCTCAGCCACGTCGAACATATAACGCCTGCCGTTGTAAACAATCCCGCCTGCCCGCAGCCGCGCCGCGCGCTCCCCCGCCGCAACCACGCGTATGCGGCACTCCGGGAAATTATCCGCGACGCTCGTAAGATAAGCCGCGCCGACTGCCCCGAGGCCGATAAGCGCGACGTCCGTTATCGCCTTTGCCACTTAAATATCGCCCTTTCTCTATTTTCCAGACAAATTCCGCGAGCCTGTTAGACGTGCAAAAGCAAACTGCACTCGCACGCCCGGCCGTCACAGCCGGCGATGCGGAGCTAGCCCCTTTCAGCCGCGCGGTTTATAGCGAATATCTCTTCTTTCGCGCGTATCATCTGTAGGAACATCGAGTTTACCGGCGCCGCTATGCCGTGTTTTTTCGCAAGCGCGACGACGGTGCCCGCGAAGGCGTCCACCTCAGTCATACGCCCCGCCTCGATGTCCTGGAACATCGACGTTTTGCCGCTGGGCGCTACCGTGTTCAGCAGCGCGCGGTAGCATTCGTATATCTCGGCGTCGCCTAGCGGCACGCCCTCGGCGCGCGCTACGGCCGCCGCCTCTTCCATGCTCGCCTTGACCAGGCCGCCAGCGGTGCGCGAACGGTTCATCATTCCGTACGTAAAGCCGAGCGCCGCGGAGACCTGATTCACGCCGCAGTTCATCATAAACTTGCGCCACAGGCTCTTGAGCATGTCCGCGGGGATCTCGTAGTTTATGCCCGCGCGGCGGAAGAAGTCTTCGACCGCCTCGACGTTCTCAGAATAATGTCCGGGAACGTTGGCCGCGTCTCCGAAGGTTATGCGCTCAGCCCCTTTCGAGACGAAGCCGTCGCCGGAGCGTTCGGCGTCTATCATGGCGTAGGAATGGAGCACTTTGTCTTTGCCGAACCGCTCTCCGAGTATCTTCTCGCTCGACACTCCGTTAAGCGGCGCTATTATCACGGTATCAGGGCCGACGAACTTCGCCGCGTCGCTTATCGCCTCCTCGAGCTGAGTATTCTTGACCGATATAAACAGCAGCTCCGCCGGGGCGTCGTCGGCCCCTGCGAGCGTTACGGGGTACTTCCTGCCGTTATGAGTAAGCCCGTTCTCCGCGTACCGGCGCGCCCGTTCGCCGTAGGCGACCACCCGCGCGGCCTCCGGCGAAATATTGTCGCACACCTTAGCAAAAAACGCCGAGCCGACGGCCCCGAGCCCGGCGAATACAACTTTGTCTATCCTTTTCATCTGCCCCCTCCTAACCTATTTCATGCGGCGGTCGTACGATAGGCGGTTCCGGTCCAGTAAAGCAATAGCTTCGCCGCACAACCGCTCCCCTTACCTGTTATTTTTTAAATTTCAAAGCGTTTTTGATTTCTTCTATTATCTGCGTTTTCAACCTTTTTACGCAGCCGCAGGAATGTCGGTGATAATATTTATCGTTTGTCGCAGCAGCAAAAAGAGCTCCCCAGAGCTCGTCTTTCCATGGAGTAAGTACAAGGTATTTCCAATAAAGCATATCGGCGTTCGTTCCAGTAAAAGCATCCCACGGCTTCAAATGACCACCGAAATGCCAGATTCTTTCTAGACCCAATATATCATCGAAAATTTCATCTGTTGGGTCTGTGTTATATTTTGGATCAAGATATAAGATATCAGCAAGATATTCTGCATTGAGAAATGCTTCGTCAGGTAACATAGGTTTGTAACTCTGTATGTACGATACTGCCTTATTCAGAAGTAGATCGCCATTTTCTAAGCCGCGCCTCATTTTTGATAAATCCATCAGCAGCACTCCGCTGTTAATATAACGCTCGTTACTATAACGATATCGATTCAACGTTATCTCATTTTTAGGGACATTGAGATTTGGAAATGGCTTTGATCTATCACTCAAATCCCCAGCTTGGCTTCTTCCTGCCATATCTAGTTGCCACAGTTGTTCTACATTAACTGCAACAACCAAATCACAATCAAGATATAGCACCTTGTTTAGGTTAGGCATGATATCAGGAAGAGTCAACCGATATAGTGCTCCTATTGTAAATTTGCCGCAGTAAGCATTCAAGCCAACTCCAGTATAAAGAGCAAATTTCTGAGCGACATCAATAAATTCTATGTCTCCGTGCTGGCGCATGTCAGATTTCGCAATTGGCAATTTAGCCGCACACATCAGCTTCGCGCGGTTTTCTTCCGTCAAAGTCTCGTCGTGTAATATATAAAAACGCACCTCAGCATCTGTGTTCTGAAGCACAGACGCTATCACTACCCCCGCGTGACGCGCATAAGTCCCTTTCGGGTCGTGAATGGAGAGAGCGACGTTTATCATACTCTATTCTCCTTTCAAAGAGAAATATGGAGACGCCGTATGAACTTGTTTCACGGAGTGCCGCTCCATTTATATTTCTCCACGCTCCGCGTAAACATTCGTCATGTGGCGCGGGTGGCGTATTTTCATTATATAACACATAAGACATTGTGCGTCTTTCGCGCCGCAAGCGCCGAGGGTGTATAATTCAACAGAATATAAACGTGTTACACGCATGATTGGAGGTAACGTTATGGGAATCGTTGCGGGTATTATGGTGCCGCATCCGCCGCTTATCGTGCCGGCGGTGGGGCGCGGCGGGGAGCGCTGGATTGCGGCGACGGTGCGCGCTTACGAGCAGGCGGCGGAGTTTACGATGAGCTTCGAGCCGGAGACGTTGGTCATTATTTCGCCTCACGCCGTAATGTATGCCGATTATTTTCACATTTCGCCAGGGGTAGGTGCTTCAGGTAACTTCGCACAGTTCGGCGCGCCGCAGGAGGCTTTCGACGTCGCCTACGACGTCGAGTTCGTGCGCGGGCTTGAGGCCGCGGCGGGAAAATCCGGCTTCCCGGCTGGGACTCTCGGGGAGCGCGACAAGCGGCTCGACCACGGCGTGATGGTGCCGCTTTATTTCATTTCGCGCGCTGCCGGCAAAATGCCAAAGGCTGTTCGTGTAGATCTCTCTGGTCTCCCTATCAATAAAAAAAATGAATTCGGGCGGCTCATAGCGGAGACTGCCGAGAAGCTCGGGCGGCGCGCCGTCGTCGTTGCAAGCGGCGACCTTTCACACAAACTAAAAACGGACGGCCCTTACGGCTTCTCGCCGGACAGCCCTGTTTACGACAAGCGTATCATGGACGTGATGGGACGCGCTGCTTTCGGCGAGCTTTTCGACTTTTCGGAGGATTTCTGCGAGAGCGCCGCGGAATGCGGACATCGTTCTTTCGTCATAATGGCGGGCGCTTTCGACGGGCGCGCAGTGCGCGCGGAGCGGCTTTCGCACGAAGGGCCTTTCGGCGTCGGCTACGGAGTATGTACCTTTGAGGGCGGAGCGCGCGACGATTCCCGCCGTTTTCTCAAAAATTACGCGGAAAAAGAGAAACAGCGCCTCGCAGCAATAAAGAGCGCCGAAGACGAATACGTGCGCCTCGCGCGCGCCTCGGTCGAGCATTACGTGCGCACGGGCCGCCGCCTTGAAATGCCGGACGGCCTGCCAGACGATATGACGCGCCGCCGCGCCGGGGTTTTCGTATCACTTCACGAAGACGGGCGGCTGCGCGGCTGCATCGGCACGATAGCGCCCGTTACGCCGTGCATCGCGCAGGAAATCATCGACAACGGAGTCAGCGCCGCAGCGCGCGATCCGCGGTTCAATCCGGTAGAGCCCGGCGAGCTGGACAAGCTGGTCTACAGCGTCGACGTCCTTGAACCGCCGGAGCGGATAGAGTCGCCGTCGCAGCTAGACGTGAAAAAATACGGCGTCATCGTCACAAATGGCGGGCGGCGCGGCCTTCTTCTCCCGAACCTCGACGGCGTGTGCAGCGTGGACGAACAGATAGCGATAGCGAAGCAAAAGGCCGGCATCGCACAGGGCGAGGCGGTAGCGCTCGAACGTTTCGAGGTGACGCGCCATTTCTAGCATAATCTGCCCAGTCTGTTTCCACCACTGCCGTCTCGAGGAAGGGCAAACCGGCGTCTGCCGCGCGAGGAAGAACTTCGGCGGCCGCAGCGTCAGTTTAAACTACGGGAAAGTAACTTCTGCGGCGCTCGACCCTATAGAAAAGAAGCCGCTCGCGCGCTTTTACCCCGGCGCGATGATTTTGTCGGTGGGCAGCTTCGGCTGCAACATGGACTGCCCGTTCTGCCAGAATTACGAGATTGCCGGCGCGGGCGAAGATTTTCCGGCTGAGAGCGCCGATCCGCGCCGCCTAGCCGAACTCGCGGAGCAGCTCAAAGCGCGCGGCAACGTCGGCCTCGCCTACACCTACAACGAGCCGCTGGTCGGCTGGGAGTTCGTGCGCGACTGCGCCATAGAGATACACGCGCGCGGCATGAAGAACGTCCTCGTCACAAACGGCACTGCCGAACCTGAGATACGGATGGAGCTGCTGCCGGCCATTGACGCATACAATATCGACCTCAAGGGCTTCACCGTGGAATGGTACAGAAAGCTTGGCGGCGACCTCGAAACGGTTAAGAGCTTCATCGCCGATGCGGCAGGCGCTGCCCACGTGGAGCTGACAACGCTCATTGTCCCCGGCGAAAACGACGGCGAAGACGAGATGCGCGCGCTTTCGTCGTGGGTCGCCTCGCTCGATAAGAAGATTCCGTTGCACGTCACGCGCTTCTTCCCGCGACGACTGATGACCGACAGGCCTCCGACCAGAAAGGAGACGCTCTTCCGCCTCGCGGAAATTGCGAGTGAAAAGCTCGAAACGGTAATAGTTGGAAACGTGTAAGAGTTAAGAAATATAAAAAACGCGGCGCAAGTCAGAACGCCGCGTTTTTTGAGGAATGCAGGCTCTTCGCCTTGAGCTCTGCTTATAGGGCGCGGCGGGGTCGTGAGCCGCCGCGCAGGAAGAAGCGCGCTTTGAAGGCGCTTCTGTGGATTGTCAATGTATTAGAAGCGCTTCGCAGCCGCGCCGGCGTGTTTTACTCCGGACATCTCCGCGCAGACGTCGCGCATCTCCATCACAAACGCGAAAACAAGGCTTCCCACCGCTATGAACATCTCTGCAAATACCGTCATTGAAATTACCTCCCAAGGCGTCTCCGCCGTGATTTCTAATATATTTGGAACTGACGTCCCTTACGCTCGTTATATTATCAGCACGCCAAGGATTAGTAAAACGACAAAATTTAATTTTTTACATGAAATTTATTCATGTAAAAAACACATAAAAAACGCGGCCTTCCGGCCGCATTTCTTCCTAGGGAGGAAATTTTATCAGCAGGACGCTTTCTCTGCTTCCAGTTCAGAAGCCGCGGAAGCACCCGTTGACTGCCAAATTTCTTTCTTCGTCATCACAAGCGAGAACACCGTGCAAAGCGCCCCCGTTGCTACTATAGTTCCGAGAAGAATCATATCGCCGCCCATTTCGCCCAGCCTCCTTCTGTCTGTTTATCTTCGTTTACGCCATGCATTATAGAAGAGCGGCTCTAAGTACGTAAAACAAAAAAAATTTCTATTTTAATGCGATTAGGCATAATTACCGACGTTCACAAAGCCGCGTAAATTCAACTCTTTCAATATAACGATGCAGAGCTCCGTCATGATTTATAGAAAAATTAGATATTAACCCTTTATGGCGCACTCAGAAGTGTTTTTACATACTTTTATATTTTCTTTTTACACAAAAGATCGCTATATGTATTTATTACGGTAATAAAAATGGCGGCCCGTCGGAGTAAAAAACGCGCGTCGATTCGAAATGTCAGATGCCGCGCACATTTTACGTAAATTTACCTATCGCCGTCTCCGTTGCGCATATGTACGTCGACCTGCGGATATGGTATCTCTACGCCGTTTTCGCGGAAAGCTTCAAGGATGCGCAGCCGCAGCTCGCTCTTGACGCTCGACTCAAGCGTGCGGCTCAGGTCGATGAAGAAGTAGGCCGTTATTTTAATGCCGCTCTCCTCGAATTCAGATACGACGGTGCGGAACGGCGGCGTCTTGAGCACGTCCTTGTTATCGCTTAGAACCGTGCGGACTAAAGCCATCGCCTTCTCGACGTCTGACTCGTATCCAATTGAGACCTCGAGGTCGTAGCGCGAAATGGAGTTGTTGAGCGTGAGGTTCAGCACAGAACTATCAAGCATCTTGCTGTTAGGAATTATTAGGTGGCGCGTCTGCTGGCATATCAGCACGGTATTCTGGAGCGTTATTTCAGACACGATGCCGTATGTTCCTCCGATTATGACTTCGTCGCCGATGCGTATCTTCTTCTGGAAGAAGAGCAGGATGCCCGCAATCATGTCGCCCATCAGCTTCTGCATGCCGAGGCCTACCGCGATCGCCGCCGCTCCGCCCATGAAAGCGAAGGCCGTCAGCGGTATGCGAAGCGTCCAGAGCGTGAGCAGAAATGAGAATATCACGCCGGCGTAGAAGACGAGGTTCTGCACGAGTATAAGGCTGTGTTTGCTTAGAGTGCCAGCCTTTTCAAAGTGTTTCTTAGCGCGCAATGATGCGAAGCGCGTCGCGAAAAATCCAGCGAAAAAGAGCAGCACAGCGAGCAGCAGCTTCTTCAGCGTGATCGGGTAGTCGCCTATGCTCCACATCTCCATGTTGAGCAGGCCTCCGAAATTCTGCGTCCAGAGGTTCTGGAGTTTCTCATCGGCGCCGCTCTCGCCGAGCGCCCTTTCAGTCTCGCTCTGTAATGTCTCGAATTGATCTACCATAGCACCCAGCGTGACGATGTAGGAGAGATAACGCTGCTTCTGCCCAGCGAGCTCGCGCATGAAGCGTTTCTTCGTCTCTTCGTCCTGCGGCGAGGGCTCCGTCGCTGTTCCAGCGCAGCGCCTCTGTACCTCATGCTCCGCGGCGCGTATCATCTGGAGGTTGTCGTTCCCGTCTTTTATGCGCGTCTCGGCGTAGGTTATGAGGCTCTTAGTCAGGTCGAGCGTTTCGCGGTTCTCCTGGAAGCTGGTGCGCCCAAGGAGCAGATCGTAGATCGAGCGCCACGCAAGGCGGGTCGCCGACCAGAGCTTTATCATGTCGAGGACGTAGACGGCCTCGTCCGCGGAGAGACGGCGCCCCGTCGCGTTGCAATAACGTTCAAGCGGCGTAAGTTCCATGTCGCTGCGGCGTGCATCGTCCATCTCCTGGAACCTCCCGTTTAGCTTTTCAAGCGTGTCACGCAGAGCGCGCTCGTTGTGGAAGGCCAGTGAGTTCAGATAGTCGAAGCCGCCGCTCTCCGTCGATATGTTCGCGCGCACCCGCTTGATCAGCGGGTCGAGAAGGTCGAGCTTCGCCTCCACCTCAGCCGTCTGACTCTGCGAGATGTTGATGGAATGCTCGTAATAAGTGAGCTGCGTAAGGCAAAGCTCGAGGCGCGTCTGCTGCACGTTGAGTTCGAAGTTGCGCTTCAGCCGCTCCTCTGCGGAGACGGAGCTGTGCGCGGCAAGCAGCCTGTAGCTCTTTTCTATAGCCGTCTTTTTCTCCCGCAGCTCCATCGTCTTCGCGCGCGCCGTATCTATATCGCGGCGCAAATTTTCAAGTTCACGGCGGCAATTCGAAACGTCTTCGCTGATGTCGAGATAGAAGATGAATGGATAGGGCGGGTTCTGCCGCGAAAGAGCCGTTATACGGCTGTCGTCGAGCAGGAATGTATTCCTTACCTCGCCCTCGTTCTGGATGAAGTAGAGGCTGTTGTAGGCGTCCACAAGGTCTGCAAGCGTAAATTCGTATTCAAGCACGCTTGATATCGTCAGGCCGTACTGGCGCGCAAATCCCTCCTCCGTATCCTGGAGGCGGCGTATATCCTTGCGCAATTCCTCGGCGCGGGATAGCGGGTCTGTCTGATATTTGGCAAAGTCGTCAAGAAGCGAGGCGAGAGTCGTGCCGCGCGCCGGAGTGCAAAGCGCAAGCGCGCAGAGAGAAATTAGCAAAAACGCCGCGGTTTTTCGGAAAATTCTACATCTCATGCCTTCTCCCCCCATACATAGAGATAAAAGTGCGGGATAAATTTTCTCTATCCTATTATATAATCAGTACAAAAAATCTGAAAAGAAGGCGGCGCATGCGATGGACGCGAGAAAGTACGAAGTTATCATAAAGGCCGCGGAATGCGGCAACCTCACAAGGGCCGGCGAAGATTTCGGCTACACGCAGTCCGGCGTGAGCCACATGATAAAGGCGGTCGAAACTGAGTTCGGCTTCCGCATATTCCTGCGCGGACGCGGCGGTGCGACTCTTACTGACGCGGGCTCGCACGTGCTGCCGTATCTGCGCGAGATAGTCAAATGGAACGAGCGGCTGACGCAGACTGTAGGATCGCTTAACGGCCTCATCACGGGGACGCTGCGCATCGGCTCTTTTTTGAGCATAGCGGCGCACTGGCTGCCGCAGATAATCAAGCGCTTTCAGAACGACTACCCCGACATCAAAATAGAAATAACCGAAGGCGGCACCGACGCGCTCGAAGCTGCTCTCGAAGACGGCACGGCAGACCTCGCGCTCATGACTTGCCAGCCTGGGTGCAACTTCGAGCACTACGCGCTTTACTCCGATCCTTTCCTCGCGATACTGCCGCCGGATCACCCGCTCGCCTCACGCAGCGAATTCCCGCTTGAAGCCTTCAACGGCGAGGATTTCGTCATCGTCACGCACAGCTACGACTATGCGACGAGCCGCATACTCGAAGAACATTCGCTGACCCCGCACATAAAATTCACGTCGCGCGACGAAAGGACGATTTACTCGATGGTCGAAAACGGCCTCGGCGTCAGCATACTGCCGGAACTCGTCATGCGTGGCTGGGCCGGCCGCGCCGTCACGCTTCCGCTGAAGCCGGGCGTGACGCGTGAGCTCGCGATATGCCTGCCGTCATTTGCCGAAGCCTCCCCGGCCTGCAAACGCTTCATCGCCTACGTCAAAAAAATGGTGGCGCGCGACGGCAGCGTGCGCGTGCTGCCGGAAGGGACGAAGATATAAGCCGGCGCAAAAACGGGCAGGCACGGAAAGCTCCGCCCCTCCGCTAGCCGTTCGGGCGCGTCGTATCGGCATGACGTCCGCGGCTAAGAAGCCGCGCAAGGCTGAAGAGCCCCTATGCGGATTGGCTTCCCACACGCTCCATTCCCACACTCCAATAAATATAAAAAAACGCCCCCTGCGGGGCGTTAGTCGTTTCGCTACATTTACTTTCCTGCCAGACCTGCGAGGTGCTCTACGTACTGGCGCGCGCTGCGGCCCGAGAATCCTCCGTGCTTCAGCTCCCAGCGTATAGCGCCTTTCTCGAACTCTTCGCTCTGCGTGTCGATGCCGTACTGGGCGGCGAGACGGCGCGCGATGTCGAGGTATTGCTCCTGCTCAGGCGAGAAATAGCGTATCATAAGGCCGAAGCGGTCTACGAGCGACATTTTCTCCTGCATCGTCTCGGATTCGTGCATGTCGTCCGACTTATCGTCGCGGTCGCTCCACGTCTCCTTCATAAGGTGGCGGCGGTTCGATGTCGCGTATATGAGCACGTTGTCAGGGCGTTTCTCAAGTCCGCCCTCTATGAAGGCTTTGAGGAATTTATATTCGACCTCGAACTGCTCGAACGAAAGGTCGTCCATAAAAATTATAAATTTGTAGTTGCGCCACTTGACTGCGTCGAGCACGGCCTCAAAGTCGGCCATCTGATGCTTGTAGAGCTCGATCATGCGCAGTCCGCGCGGCGCGTATTCGTTGAGCAGCGCCTTTATCGACGAGGACTTTCCTGTGCCGCCCTCGCCGTACAGCAGGACGTTGTTCGCGGGACGGCCTTCGATGAATGCGACTGTGTTGTCAATGAGCGCGCGTTTCTGCTCCTCGTAGCCGAAGAGCCTGTCGAAGGTTATGTCCTCAAGCGGCGCGGCCGGGACTATCTCACGCGCCTTGTCGTCCCAGCGGAAGCCGTTGTAGAGCGCGAACTTTCCGACGCCGTGCGAGTGATAGAAATCCGTGACGGCCTTGTAAAGCTCTGCTGGCGAAGCAGCCTTTTCCATAGCGGCGGCCAGCCCGGCGATGACGCTTCCCGCCGTTCTCTCAAGCGATGCGGAGCCGTCGGGCGACGGGACGAAATTCGCGGCGCGGGTCAAGATATTTACGTTGAGGCTCTTTTCAAGTCTCGTAAGGTCGCACTTCAAATAGAAATATATCTGCTCGATATCGTCGGCGGCAAGACGCTCCATCGTGCCGCCGGAAACCTCGCGGCGCTCGTGCGCGAGCGAGAAGGGGTTTTCCGCCTCGGCGAAAAGCTTCGCGAGCCACGCCGTCCAGACGTTGCCGCCTATGCCGGCGCTTTCCGCATAGCGTATAATCTGAGCAGCGCAGCCGCAGAACCACTCCGCGCTGTCTGCGCGATCCGCGTCGTCCTGCGCGCCTATCGTCTCCAAAATGTTTGTAAAGCAGCCGTAGACCTCGTCCTGCTCAAAATCGCGGAACGGCACAAGCTCGTACTGCATCGCCTAATCCTCGTCGTCGCGGATACCGGCCTGAATACGCGCTTTCTTGCGCTGGTCGGCGTCGAGAATCATCTTGCGTATGCGGACTGAGAGCGGCGTCACCTCTACGAGCTCATCGTCGCTGATCCACTCAAGCGCTGAGTCGACCGTGACCGTGCGCGGCACGTCGAGCACCGTCATCATATCCTTAGTTGCGGAGCGGTGGTTGGTCTGCTGCTTACGCTTACAAGGATTGCAAGGGATGTCCTTACTGCGCGACGCCTCGCCGACGACCTGTCCGTTGTATATAGGATCGCCGGGCTTGATGAAGAGCGTTCCGCGTTCCTGTAGATTCTCAAGAGCGTAGCTCGTCGCGGTGCCGGTATCCATGCTGACGAGCGAGCCGTGCGAACGCGCGTTTATCTCTCCGACCCATTCCCCGTAGCCGATGAAGCGCGAGGCGAGGATGCCGAGGCCGCGGGTGTCTGTGAGAAACTCGCCGCGGTAGCCGATGAGGCCGCGCGTCGGTATCCTAAATTCAAGCCGCAGCACGCCAGTCCCGCTGTTTTCCATATTTTTAAGCTCGCCCTTGCGCTGCGCGAGCTTCTGAATGACGACGCCCTGATATTCCTCAGGCACGTCGATGATAAGTTCCTCCATCGGTTCGAGCATGTGTCCGTTCTCGTCGTGCTGCACGATGACCTCCGGACGCGAGACGCATATTTCCGAGCCCTCGCGGCGGATTTCTTCGATCAGTATGCCGAGATGCAGCTCGCCGCGCCCCGAGACCTTGATGCCG
>URAG01000002.1 GCA_900545755.1 uncultured Cloacibacillus sp.
AGACGATGCCGCGGCCTCGCCCGATGCGGGGGCTGGCGGCGACGCGACGATCGCCTGCGTAGCGGAGGCACGCGCGGCGCTCTCCTCTCTGCTCGGCCTCGACGCAGCAGAAGATTTGCTCGACAAGGTGTTCGGAAGCTTCTGCGTCGGGAAATAGCGCATTGCCTGGACAATTTCCACTCGAAGCGCCGCCGCGCGCCGTTATAGTAACGGCGGGAAGCGCCGGGGAATTAGCGAAGCTCTGCCGCGCCGCGGCGCGCGCGCCATTTTCGTACGATTTTGTTGACAAAGCGACAGGCGGCGCAAGCAGCGGAAAATTCCGCCGCGCAGCCGTCACGTCGAACGAAGCGGAAGCCTCGGAAATTCTGCTCGCGCCGTTCAAATCCGGCGGAGCGCGTAAAAAGCTCGCTTTTGCATTCCCCGGACAGGGCGCGGCTGGTGCCGTGCCCGTCGCGGAGCTTCGTCGCGCCATGCCTGTCTTTTCAGAATATCTCGACATCGCAGACAAGGTTGCGGAACGCGCGGCGGGCGTTTCACTCATGCGAATTCTCGAAAAAGGACGCAGCGGCTCTGCCCTCGCGGAGCACATCTCAGTTTTTGCCTACGGCGCGGCGATCGCCCTTCAATACATCAGCTGGGGGTTCGTCCCAGATTTCATGCTGCCGCACTCGCTCGGCGAATACGCGGCGCTCGCCGTCTCCGCTATGGCGGACTTCGCCGAGACGGCCCTGTTCGTCTGCCGCCGCGCGCTTATCATAGATTCCATAAAAGAGCGCGGCGTCATGCTCCACGCCGAAGCTCCGCTCTGTTTCGCCGAAGAAATCGCGTCGCGGTGCGCCCCAGAACTTACCGTCGCAGCCGTCAACAGCCCGCGCTCCGTCGTGCTCTCCGGGACGGCGGAGGCTGCGAGGGCCGCGGAACGCGCTCTCGACGAGGCGAAAATCTTGCACCGCCGCCTGCGCGTGCCCTATGCCGCGCACTCGCCGCTCGCAGCCGAGGCCGCCGGGAAAATCGCGGCGCTCCCCTTCCCCG
This sequence comes from uncultured Cloacibacillus sp., assembly GCA_900545755.1. Classification (GTDB taxonomy): domain Bacteria; phylum Synergistota; class Synergistia; order Synergistales; family Synergistaceae; genus Caccocola. The sequence continues at coordinate 1,033 of URAG01000002.1, forward strand.
CCTTGAACGAACCTTTTTGCCCAGTATTTTCTTCCGTCGACGGCAATCCTATTACCGCAGCGGAGGCCTCGCGCCCGGAGCGCCGCGCCGCCCAATGCCTGCGCCCAGCGCGCTTCGACAAAGTTCTCGAAGCTGCGCGGAATTTCACAAATGGCGCGCAGCTCTCCGCCGTCGAGTTCGGCGTACACCGCACGCTCGCCGCGGCCGGGCTCGCAGCCTTCCCAGACGGCGCATGGCGCGGCGCTTCATCGATGAAACACTACGTCGCGGACAAATCGCGCGAATACTGCTTCAAACGCGGCATAATGGAGACAGCAGCGGCGCTCTGGGAAGAGGGCTTCACGGACGGCGAGGAATGGGCGAAAGTTTAAAATTCCGCGCTGCATGCAATGTAGTGCCTGTATTGCGCGACATTCATCAGGAAGGCTAAGCTCTATACTCTTACTGCGGGCGTTCTCCTCCTGCACAAACAAATAAATTAGAAGTGCGTTGACAACCATCGTACCTCGTGCTATAAATATATTACTAAATCGATTTAATATAGTATAAAAATATAACGAGGTAAAAACGATGCCATCGAGTAACGAGATTAACGGCAAACTCTTGATTTCGATGTGGAGAAGTTTTTTTTATGCAAACCAAAACGCTGAGAGCGTATTCAGCGCAAACGGTCTTACTTTCCGGAAATTTGCAGTTTTGGAGCTTCTTTACAATAGAGGGGAATTCACCGTCAAGCAGATTACTGAGAAGGTGCTTTCCACCGGGGGAAATATTACCGTAGTCATTCAAAAACTGGAAACGGACGGCCTTGTCGTCAGAAAGGCAAATCCGCATGACAACCGCTCTTACCTGATCTCAATTACGGAAAAGGGACGGGACTTGATGGATGTTGTTTTTCCGGCTGTTATGAATGAAATTCAGATCTATTTCTCAAGGCTCACGGATGAAGAGAAAAAGACGGTCGTAAGTATTCTACGAAAGCTACGAAGGTAGACAATCCTATAAACAACGTTTCATGTCAACTTTGTGAGAAACCGGCGACGCCACAAACAAATATTGCCGGTCAGTATCAATATAGTCAAAAAAATGAAACCGGAGGGCTGCAATCATGATGAGAGAAGATCTATTGAAGGCATATGTAGCGCATGATCCAAACCGTTCAAGGCTCTATGTTGAAAAGGGGTACTGGACGAACGAAACAATTACGATGAGAATAGACTATATGGCGCAGCGTTTCCCAGACAGAGAGTGCCTGGTAGGCGAGGGACAGCGTTATACTTACTCCCAACTCAAAAATATAACTGATCGTCTGGCTCTCCACATGATTGCAATGGGTCTGCGCAAAGGCGAACGTTTAATCGTACAGATCAATAATATCCCAGAGTTTATGCTAGTCTATCTCGCCGTACAGAAGATCGGCGTTATCCCAGTTTTGTGCCTGCCGCAGCAGCGTCATTCAGAGATTTCTCAGATCGCAGCATCTGCCGAGGCCGTCGGTTACATTGCCGTGCGGAAAATCAAGGACTTCGATTATAAGGATTTGATTGACCAAGTCGCAGGCGAGCGGCACATGAGATATAAGATGATTGCCGGTGAAGGGCAGGAAGTTCCGGAAGGTTATATCAGTATCAACGAATTGATAAAAAAGCCGGCCCCGGACGAGGATACACCTGGATATATTGAGCAATTCAGGCCCGACCCGCGCGACATTTCTGTGATTTTCCTCTCCGGCGGCACGACGGGAACGCCGAAATTGATTCCTCGAGAATATAACTACTGGCGCCACTTCTGTGAGGAGAACTGCCGCGAGATTGGATATACGATGTATACGGTCGCGCTTGCCCTCGCTCCGCTTGCGCACGACTTTTCTCTCGGCTGCCCCGGCATTCAAGGCGCGATGATGTACGGAGGCAAAGCCGTCGTAACCGCTTCAAACGACACTGAGAACATTTGCAAAGTCATTGAACAGGAACGCGTTACCGTCGCACCGATGGTATCAGCGATGATTATCAAAATGCTGAACTTTGAAGGCAGAGAAAAGTACGACCTCTCCTCATGGAAAATAGTCATCAACGGCGCGTCCAAGCTGGAGCCGGTCGTCGCCGCCCGCCTTAAGAGCGAACTCGGCGTCAGTCTGGTCTCTCAGTACGGCATCACTGAAAGCACCGTCACGCAGACGGCTCTCGACGACGAGGAAGACGTAATACTGAACACCATCGGACTGCCTGTCTGCCCCGGCGACGAGTGGAAAATCATCGACCCGGACGACGGGCATATCATTGCGGAAAGCGACGGCATGCCGCACAGATGGCGCGGAGAGGCCGAGGTCGCTGGAGAGCTGATCTTCCGCAGCGCGGCCGGAATTGCCGGATATTACAACGCTCCCGACCGCAACAAGGAAGCGTTCTGGGGCGACGGCTTCTACCGCTCCGGCGACCTCGCCTGTATGCATAAGAGCGGCAGGGGCTTCGTGATTATGGGACGCCTGAAGGACGCGATCAACCGCGGCGGAGAGAAAATCAACTGCGAAGAGGTCGAGAACCTCGTCCTTGAAATCAAAAAGGTACATAACTGCGCGCTCGTCCCGATGCCCGACCCCGTCCTCGGAGAAAGAGCCTGCCTATTCGTGACGCTCCGCGACCCGAAGGATACCCTCACGCTTGAAGAGGTTAATCAGGCAATCGGCGGAAAGATTGCAAAATACAAGCTGCCGGAGCGGCTGGAAATCCGCGACGCGCTCGCAGAGACCAACGTCGGCAAAATCAACAAGAAGGTTCTCAAAGCCGAAATCGCAGAAATTATCAAAAAAGAACAGGATGCATAACGGTATCGGATTTTAGCGAGGAAAGAAGAATGTTTACAATTAACAACGCGACGCCTGACGATCTTGAAGAAATTCTGAATGTCGACAGGTATATACCGAGAGAGGAAATGATTCGCAAGATAGAAACGAGGCCGGACCAGGTGCTTGTCATGAAAGAGGACGGCAAGGTTGTAGGCGTTCTGCGCTGGCTTCTGTTTTGGGACTACATACCCTACACCTGCTTTTTGAGCGTCTCGGAAAGCGCCCGCGGCAAGGGATACGCGAAAAAAGCGCTTTGCTACTGGGAGGAAAAGATGACGGAAGAGGGCTGGCCCATGCTCATGGTCTCGATTCCCTCCGACGACGCCGCGCAGCATTTCTATCGCAAACAAGGCTACAAGGACGCCGGATGCATGACTTTTAACGAAGGTGCATATCAGCAGGCTTCAGAGCTTTTCTTCAGCAAAAGCATAGAGGCAAGAAAGCCGCTGAGAATCGGCGAAATCTACAACAAGACCGTTTAAGCTGGAGGTACGTCATGGATATTCTGGGCAAGGTAAATAAAGTCCCTGGCGGAATAATGATAGTTCCTATGTTTATTACCGCCGTGCTCAACACGTTCGTGCCAGGAGTGCTGAGAATCGGAGGGCCTACGTCCGGGGCGTTCAGCGGAGCCGGGACGATGGCTTTTATCGGGGCGCTGCTTTTTACCGCTGGCAGTCAGGGCAGATACAGCGACCTTCGCGCAATTTGTTCGCGCGGCGGTATATTAGTGGTCGTGCGTCTAGCCGTCGCTTTCGCCGGTTCGTGGCTTACGATTAAATTTTTCGGCCTCGACGGCTTCTGCGGAGCGTCGGCGATGGCTGTGACCGTTGCCCTGTCAAACCCCAACCCGGGCGTCTACGCAGGGCTGATGCAGTCTTACGGCGACAACGTCGACAAAGCCGCGATGGGGGTAATCAACCTTATAGCAGTGCCGGCTACGCCGCTCGTCATCTTAGGCATCGCCGACGGGACAGGCTTCGACTATATGAGCGCCATATCGACGTTCATCCCGTTCGCGCTCGGCATGATTCTCGCGAACGCCGACGAGAAGATAAGAAAAATGTTCTCGACCGCAACTCCGATCATACTTATATTCGTCGGCGCATGTCTCGGCTCGAGTGTCAACTTGAAGGCGATACTGAATGTGGGACTCGCAGAGATCGTTATCATAGCGATACTCCTCTTTATATTCCTGCCAACCATGGTCGCTACAGACAGATTCATACTGAGACGCCCTGGCTACGCTTCGGTCGCGGCGACCTGCCTCGGCGGATTATCCGTGGTCGCGCCGACTGTCATCGGCGAGCGTCTTCCGCAGTACCAGCCTTACGTTGAGAGCGCGACGGCGCAGTTGGCTGTAGTGCTCGTATTCTCGCTGATAGTTTTTCCGTATATTACCAAATGGATAGTTTCAAAATACGGGAGCGGAGCACAGCCCGCTAAATAGCATCCAGCGCAAACAACAGTTCTAGCGTGATTCTCGCCGTCTTAGCTACGGCGAGAATCATATCGCAGGCCTGACCTGTCGCATGTCGATGCGACCAAACTTTTATAAGGAGAAGATTTTGTCGTGAAAATTCTTGAACCGGTTAAATTCAGGAATCTGGAGCTGAAAAACAGAATTGCGTGGACTCCGGCTGTGACATGTCTTGCCGACGGTTCCGGAAATGTTACGAACGAGCTGATAGACCGTCATGTAAAGAGAGCGCGCAGTGGGGTCGGCTTGATTCAGGTAGAGGCCTGCGGCGTGTCGGACAGAAAGAGCCCGAAGCTGCTGCGAATTTACGACGATTCCTTTATCGAGGGACACAGCCGCCTGACGGATGCGATTCACGCTTACGGCGCAAAGTGTTCGATTCAGTTGATACATTTCGTAAAGCAGTCCGTCCGTACCGGATGGAAGCAGGATGTGGCGGATTTGACGCTCGAGGAGGTTGACGAGATCAAGCGGCAGTTCATAGAAGCCGCGGTCCGCTCCAAGAAGGCGGGCTACGACGCGGTCGAGCTGCACTGCGCCCACGGCTATACGCTCGCGTCGTTCCTCTCCCTGCTCAACAAGCGGACCGACGCCTACGGTCGGAATATGGAGGGGCGCTGCAAGCTCGCCGCCGACATCATCCGTGGAATCCGCGAAGAGGTTGGGCCCGATTACTGCATTGCGGCGCGCATCAACGGCGAGGAATTTATCAAAGGAGGCAACACGTTATCTCAGTCCGCTGAGATAGCCCGCTGTCTCTGCGAAGCCGGATTAGACCTGCTGAGCGTCTCCGCCGGCGGAAAGACGGAGGACGGCCCGTGGTACACAGGTTACAGCGGAGAACGCACCATGCCGACTGACAATTATCCGCAGGGCTGCAACCTTTATTTGGCGGAGGGAATTCGCAACGTCGCCAGCAGGTACAATGTGCCGGTCATTGGTGCCGGAAGGATAATGACGCTGGCCTTCGGCGAGCAGGTTTTGCAGGAAGAGAAGGCCGACATCATCGGATACTGCCGTCCAATGATCTGCGATCCAGATTGGCTGACAAAGGAGATTGAGGGTAGACAGTCCGAGATCGTTCCCTGCCGCTATTGCAACCACTGTCAGGCGCGGGATCGGAAGTTTGAAGCGGTCAACTGCATCTTCTGGGAAAAATACTGCGAGGAGAACGGAATCGCCCCATACGATCCGCTCTATATCGGTTAGGAAAGCAAGAGAAAACTTGAAACTTTTATGTTTGAAAACGTGCTGCCAAATTAGGGGCGGCACGTTCTTTATATACTTTTTAACCTTTTTATACAGTCTTCGGCTGGCTAAGAAAAAACGTACGTAATTCGTTATTTCTCGCCACGCAGCCGCTCCGCGAGCCGTGTGTATCTTTTTTTCGTCCTGTCGTTCGCCACGGCGATGCGCAGGGCTTTTTTCGTGCCTACTATCACGACCAGCTTTTTGCCGCGCGTTATCGCGGTGTATAGGAGATTGCGTTGTAGCATTACGTAGTGCTGCGTGAGCAGCGGAATGACGACGGCGGGATATTCTGAGCCCTGCGATTTGTGTATCGAGACGGCGTAGGCGTGGACGAGTTCGTCGAGCTCTGTGAAGTCGTAGTCGACTATACCCGCATCCATCTTCGCGTAAAGGCGCGAATTTTCGCCGTCTATCGAGACGATGGTTCCGATGTCGCCGTTGTAGACGTCTTTGTCGTAATTGTTCTTTATCTGCATGACCTTATCGCCGGCCTTGAATACGCGGTCAAGGCGCTGAACACGCGCTCCGCCGCCCGTGTTGAGCAGCTTTTCCAGCTCGGCGTTGAGGCGGCGCGTTCCTACGACGCCGCTGTGCATCGGGCAAAGCACCTGTATGTCGCTGATTGGGTCGAAGCCGAAGCGGCGCGGTATGTTTTCTGTGACGAGCTTCTTTATCGTAGCAAGCACCTTATCGTCGAAGCGGCGCTTGTATTCCTCGTCGGTCAGGCCGTCGGCCGCGACCTTCGGCTCGATGAAGTAGAAGTCGGAGAGGGCTTCTCCATCGGGCTCGAGCGGCATCTCGCCGCGGTTGACGCGGTGGGCGTTGGTGATTATGCGGCTCGCGCCGCTCTGGCGGAATATTTCGTTGAGCATGACGACTGGGCATACGCCGGAGTCGATTATGTCCTTGAGCACGTTGCCCGGCGAGACGGATGGGAGCTGGTTCACGTCGCCGACAAATATAAGCGACGCGCCCCGCGGTACGGCCTTCAAAAGGTGATGGAAGAGTATCTGGTCTATCATAGAGGCTTCGTCGACGATAAGAAGGTCGCATTCGAGCTTGTTTTCCTCGTTGCGCATAAAGCCGCCGCCGAACAGCGAGTTCGCGCGCCCCTCTGCGCCTTCCGCAAAGCCGCCGCCGTTCGAATATTCGAGGAGCCTGTGTATCGTCTTAGCCTCGTGGCCCGTAGCCTCAGCCATGCGCTTCGCGGCGCGCCCCGTCGGCGCGGCGAGCATCACGCGGTAGCCGCCTTCTTCGCGAAGCCGCAGGACGGCGCGGATTATCGTCGTCTTTCCGGTACCGGGGCCGCCCGTTATGACCATGACCTTGGAGTTGACGGAGCGCGTTATCGCCTCGCGCTGCGCCTCGGCGAAGGTCATCTCCATCTCACGTTCAAGCCACGGCAGCGCGGCGGCCGTGTCTACTGCTTTGCTGTTGTAAGGTTCTTCGGCAATGCGGCGCAGGTTTTCCGCCGAATGGGTCTCCGCATAGTGGAAGGCGGGAAGGTAGACGGCGCTATCGTCTTCGCCGTTTCCCTGGATTTCTTCGACGACGATGTTTCCGGCGAGCCGCGCCTGCTCTATGCCGTCGTCCGCCGTTTTCTCCGCGACGCCGAGCTTTTCGGCGGCGAGCGCGGCTAGCATTTTGCGCGGCACGTAGACGTGCCCCTCACCTGTGAGGTCGTTGAGCGCGTTGTGGACGCCAGCAGCGACGCGGTACGGCGAGTCATGCGGCACGCCGAGCTTCTGCGCTATAGCGTCGGCGGTGGCGAAGCCTATGCCCTGCACGTCGAGCGCTATCTGGTATGGGTTGGCTTTCATCACTTCGAGAGCCGCGGAGCCGTATTTTTTGAATATGCGCATTGCGTAGCCCGCGCCGACGCCGTAGCCCTGCAAGAAGACCATGACCTCGCGTATATCGCGCTGCTCGCGCCACGACTCCCCCGCCGCCTCGGCCTTTGCGCGGCTGACTCCCTTGACCTCGGCTAGGCGCATCGGGTCGCCGTCGAGTATCGCCGCCGTCTCCGCGCCGAATTTTTCGATTATCTTGCGCGCCGTTGCAGGGCCTATGCCCCGTATGAGGCCGGAGCCTAGGAATTTTTCGAGGCCGTCTGCGGTCGAAGGCAGCGCGCTCTCGCAGCTGTCGAAGTGAAACTGCATCCCGTAGCGGCTGTTTTCCTCCCAGCGGCCCTTCATAGTCAGCATCTCGCCAGGCGTTGGCTCGGCGGCGATTCCCACAGCGGTTACAAGATCGGGATAGCCACGCACGCGAATGCGGAGAACGGTATACCCGTTCTCCGCGTTGCGGTAGACTATGTGTTCCGCCTGTCCCTGGAGGTCTATTACTAGGGCAGGCGATTTTATCGTCTTAGATTCTTCCCCGCTCACGCAACACGTCTACTCTATGTGGCGTATCTTTCCGTCGACGACTGTTAGCCCGGCTTCAAGCGCCGGCAGTTCGTCGTCCGCGGTCTGGAACGGGTCTTCGAGGAAAGCTGTGAAGTCCGCGGCCTTGCCAGGCTCGAGCGTGCCGCGCCATGAAAGCTCGCCGCAGACGCGAGCGCCTCCGCTTGTGTACATCGAGAAGGTCTCGACGCGGTCGAGACGCTGCACCGGCATCCAGCCGTGCTCCGGCTCGTTGTTGATGTCCTGCCGCAGGATTGCCGCGCGTATGCCGACGAAGGGATTGAGCGACTCCGTCGGAGCGTCGGACCCCGCCCCGAGCGGGATTCCGCAGTTCATCATAGACTTCCACGCATAACTCCAGCGCGCGCGGTCGGTGTCGAGGCGCGGAACCACTATCGGCCAGTCCGACGTGGCGAAGGCGGGCTGTATGTCAGCCATGACGCCGAGCTCGGTCATGCGCGCGAAAAGGTCCTGCGCGCCTATCTGGCAGTGGACTATCCTGTGGCGTATGTCGGAGTTCGCCGCGCTGCGCGCCGCCTCTACGGCGTTGAGGCAACGCTCTATAGCGCCGTCGCCTATTGCGTAAAAGGCGACCTGCATACCGGCCTCCTGCGCGCGCTTCACCAGACGGTTGAGCGTCTCTTGCGAGTGCGCGTAGACGCCGCGGTTGCCTGGGTCGTCGGAGTATTCCTCGCGCAGAGCCGCGGTGCGCGCGCCGAGCGTGCCGTCGACGTGTATCTTGAGCGGGCCGGAGCGGAAGAACTTCCCGCCGCGCGAGCACCAGCCGTTTTCGATGAACTCGGCCAACCCGTCTTCGCCGCGCAGATGCCACTGCTGCGCTATGCGCATCGGCATTTTTCCGCGAGTTTCCAGCGATTCGTAGAGGTCGAAGACCCCCTCGACGCCACCAGCCATTTCGAGGTCGTCTGTCTGCACCGAGGTGACGCCGTACTTTATCATGCGGTCGACGGCGAGGCCGTACCAGTGTTCGAGCGTCTCGCGCGACTGCTCCGGGATATTCATTCGCGCCCAGTTGACAGCCGCCTCGCTTATCACCCCCGTAGGTTCGCCGGAGCCGTCGGTGTTGACGACTCCGCCCGATATTCTGAAATCGCCGTCTATCTTGAGGAGCTTCAGCGCGGCGCTGTTGAGCGCTGCGATGTGCCCGCACGAGCGCTCGAAGAAAAGAGGCGCTTCCGTCGATATGAGGTCGAGGTCACGGCGGTTCGGAAAGCGCTTCTCGGCCATTTTGTTCTGGTCCCAGCCGCGCGCGAAGAACCATCCGCCAGGCGGCAGGGCGTTCTCCGCAAGGAAGTGCCTCCCGCGGCCTATCATTTCGTCTATTGAGCGCGCGCCGCTGAGGTCGAGCGTTTCAAGGCTGCGCCCAGCCGCGAGCAAGTGATTGTGCGTGTCGGTGAACCCCGGAAGGACGTACTTGCCCTTCATGTCGAGTACGACGGTTTTTGAATCGCAGAGAGCGAGTATCTCTTTGTCGTTGCCGACCGCCTTGATGACCCCGCCGCGCGCGAAGAGCGCCTGCGCGCGCCCTGGATGGGCCATCGGGTAGATTACGGCGTTTATAAGAGCTATGGAATCGTTTCGGTTCCCGTCTGCCATTCGGAGATGCAGCTCCTTCTTTCCCTTACAGCTCTCTTACGAGCTCGGCGAGGGTCCTCATACCGAACCCAGTAGCTCCCTTGACGTAGTAGCCGAACGGCGCCGTCACGAAGTCAGCGGCCGCAATGTCGAGATGCACCCACGGGATGTCCTTATCCACGAAGGCTTCGAGGAACATCGCCGCCGTTATCGCGCCGCCGTAGCGTCCGCAGCTGTTCACTAGGTCTGCAAACGGAGATTTTACCTTCTCGCGAAGGTTCGGGTCGTCCATCGGGAGCTTCCAGAAGCGCTCTCCGCTTGCGGCCGAGGCCTTGAGCACCTTGTCGCCGAACTCGTCGTTGTTCGTGAAAAGCCCCGCAGTAGTCGAACCCAGCGCGACCGCGCAGGCTCCCGTCAGAGTCGCTATGTCGACTATCATGTCGGGCTTGAGCTCCGAAGCATAGCATAGCGCGTCGGCAAGCGTCAGACGGCCTTCAGCGTCGGTGTTGTTGACCTCTATCGTCTTACCGTTGCGCGCGCGCAGGATGTCGTCGGGCCTGTAGGCAGAGCCGCCCGGCATATTCTCCGCGGCGGCTATGAGGACCGTCACCTTCCACGGGAGCTTCATCAGCGCCGCGGCGCGTATCGCGCCGAGCACAGCGCAGGCTCCGCTCTTGTCGCCCTTCATCGTGAGCATGAATTCGGATGGCTTTATGTCGAGGCCGCCGCTGTCGAAGGTCAGCCCTTTGCCGACGAGCGCGATGTGCCCCTTCGCGTTCTCGGGCTCGTAGGTCAGATGTATGAAGCGAGGAGGGTTCGCGGAACCGGAGGCTACGGCAGCATACGCGCCCATATTTTCGTCGGCGATGCGCTTCTCGTCCCATATCTCGCACGCAAGGCCGAGCTCGGCGGCAAGCTCCTGCGCCTTGGCCGCGAGCACCTCGGGGCTGACGGCGCAGCCAGGCTCGTTCGCGATGTCGCGAGTCCAGCACTGCGACTCGCCGAGGATGCGTCCTTCTTCGACCGCCTTTTCGCAGCCGTCGAAGACCGTGACTCCTTCTATCGCCGTGAACCTATCCTTCTCGTCCCGCGCAAGGTATTTATTGAAGCGGTACGAGGCGAGAGCACATCCCTCGGCAGCCGCGCGCGAACGGTCTGCGTCCCCCGCCTTCGGCATCGTCAGAGAAAGTTCAGCGCATCCGCGAGACGCCGCGGCGCGCGCTGCGGAGAAGGCGGCGACGCGCACGCGCTCCGGTGTAATCTTATCTTCTGGGCCAAGCCCGGCTATGACGGCCCAGCGCACAGTCTTGTCCGCGACCGGCACGACGATCAGCTTGCCCGCCTCGCCGCGGAAATTTTCGTTGACGACGACGCGGCGGCAGAAGTCGCGCATCTCGCCGCGCAGCGGGTCGAGCGATACCGTCTCCGGCTCGCCCTCCGCCGCAAGTATTGCGATCACCGGCAGCGATTCGGCGTTGAAATTCTCATCCTGAATTTTGATGTACATTTATATTTCCTCCTGAAATGGACTCAAAGTTTTGCTTTCAGCGATATGATATCACTTTTAGCGTTTAGACGCATATTATTCTTACCTAGCAGCGTGTGTTTTTTACGATTTTTACAAATTTACGCCGTTTCGCGCGTTATGCGCGAGCAATGCGCTCCGGCAGTTTAATGTATAATAGAGACGCTGAACATAATTACCGCAGCACTGCATATTTCAGAATTTTTCGCATGTTACGAAAGGCAGGCTTAATGCTATGGAGATAAAGCCGTTCATGAAAAAGCGTCTGATGTTCGCATACGAGGTGGCGCTGCCGCTTATGGCGCTCTTTTCGCTCGCCACGCTCATCGCGCTTGGATCGTCGTATTTTCACCCTGAGAGGCAGCCGCTTGTCATCTACATACTCGACCACGTTATTTGGCTCCTTTTTACGGGCGACCTGATCGTGCGCCTCTGCTTCGCGAAAAACCTGCGCTCTTTTATACAGAGCCGTCTGCCGGAGTTCATCGCCGTCGTCCCCATAGTGCCGTTCATAGCGCTCAACTATTTATTTGAGTATCTCGGCTGGCACGCTGTCTCCTCCATCTACGTACAGGCGGTGTTCTTCGTCAAGTTCATCGCCTATCTCGGGCGCGCCTTCACGACGCAGAGCCGATTCTTCAAGACGAACATGCTACACTATGCGGGCGGCGTTACTATCATCGCCATCGTCACGGCGGCGATGTTCTTCGTCAACGCCGAGAAGAGCAGCTACGAAGACGCGATATGGTGGGCCTTCGTCACGGCGAGCACTACAGGCTACGGCGACATCGTTCCGAAGACTGGCATGGGGCGCATCACGGGCGTCTGGCTAATGATACTCGGCGTCGCCTGCACCACGGCTTTCACGAGTATCATCGCTGGACGCATCATGGCGCGGAGCGGAGAACAGAAGCAGCAGAACCCGCACGTAGCAGCCGTGCAACGGCAGCTCGACCGTTTCGAATCGCTGAGCGATGAAGAAGTAGAAGACATCTGCACCGTGCTGCAATCTCTGCGGCGGGGCGGCAAAACTGCGGCGGAGGCGCAGACTGAGGAAAAAGCAGAAAGCGCTCAGCCGGAGACCGCGCTCGACCGCAAGTGGCAGAGTTTCAAAATCGTCCGCCGCGTGCGCGCGAGGTTCACCCCCTTTCTCCACGCCGAAGACAAGCTTACGGAGCTTATAAAAGAAGAAAGCAAAGGGAAAGACGCAGAAAAATAGATTTGTCCCCCCTACAGGTAAAACGCCGCGCTAGAAGCTTTCGTACAGAGCCCGCCGAGCAGATGTTCTGGGCAAAATTGCTCCGTTATTAAACGCAGCCCACAGAGTCGTCGCCGTCCTCGAAAACCTTCGTCACGTACTCAGAAGTGGACGCAGAAAGCATAGCAGTATAATCAGGGCGGAAGCTCAGGACGTCGCCGACTTGCAAATCGGGACGCTCCTCAATGTCTACGAGCAGATGGTCGCTCGACGCCGTTTTTATCTTCACGCCATCGTCGAGCGGAGTCAGGCCGATTATATTCACGTCCTGCCTGCCAACCGCTAGGATTCCCTGCCTGCGGACGCCGTGGTCGGCGAATACCGGCACGTTGCCGAATGCGTCGTGCCCTATCTCGCCGACGGGCAACGTGCGCTTAGCGCGCACCTCGACGAGCTCGGCTTCGAGCCGCATCGTATCCTGCAACAGCCCATCGATATCCACGTTGAAGGCCATGTCACGCCCGAGCAGCAGACATTCGCCCAATCTCAAATTGTTTATCTCTTTAGGAAGATGGCCCCGGCGCATCTGCACGAAAGATCAGGTGCCGCCGCCGGAATATATTTCGAGCTTCCGCCCTAGTTCTCTCTCGAAGGCGCGCCCGCAGTTTACTAGCGCAGTCAGATTTTTCTCCGACGGCAGCACTCCGCTCGCGCACGAGAAATTCGCGCCGACGCCCGCGACGCGCAGGAACTCGCCGTCGCATGGCGCGAGCTCGCGCGCCGCCTCGGCAGCGTCCTCGAACCAGTATCCCTCGCGCAGGTCGCCCATGTCGAACATGACGACCGCCTTTATTTTTTTGCGTTTCTCCTCGCATATCCGCGCGAGCTCCGCCGTTACGCCCGCGTCCGAAACAAGCACATAGTCGCAGAACTCGGCGGCCTCGGCGAGTTCGGAGTACATCGGTATGCGTATCAGCGCGAACTTCGCGCGCACGCCGCGCTCGCGCATCTTGCGCATGTTCGCGACGCGGCTGTCCGCTATAGTATCTATGCCGGCGGACTCGAAGGCGCGCGCAACTTCGGCGAATGCGGAAATCCCCTTCGACACGCCCCACGGGCTCACGCCGTGCGCCGCGCAGTCTGCGGCGAGCCGCCGCCCGTTATGTTCTATTCTGTCCGTCCTGACTCTCAGCAGCGGGTATTTTTTCTTCTCCCCCGACATGCGAAACACTCCTAAACAAAAGATGACGGCGTATATTACCGGCGCGCCCGAGAGCGCGTCATGTTACAATTACATCGTCGGCATAATATTATATAACAAACGCTCAAAAGGAGATGAACGCATGGAAAGGCTTCCGGTCGAACCGACCATTACCGACGTTATGAAAGCTTGCAAATTCCTTCGCAGCCGCGTGAGGCACACGCCGGCGGAATACTCGTTCGCGCTGAGCGAAAGGGCCGGCGCCCCGGTTGTCCTCAAGCTGGACAACCAGCAGATATGCGGCTCGTTCAAGGTGCGCGGCGCATTCTATAAAATGTTTTCGCTGCCGCCCGCAGAGCTTGAGCGCGGCGTCGTCACCTGTTCGAGCGGCAACCATGCCCAGGGCGTCGCTAAGGCGGCGGCCGAGCTTCGCTCCAAAGCGCGGATATACGTTCCGAATGTATGCCCAGAGACGAAAAAACGCGCGATACGCAACTACGGCGGAGAATGGATTGAACTGGTCGTCTCAGCCGGCGATTACGATTTCGCCGAGGGCGAGGCGCGCGCCTTCGCGGCGAAGCACGGTATGACCTTCATCTCGCCGTTCGAGGATTCCGACGTTATAGCCGGGCAGGGCACGGCAGGCGTCGAACTCCTCTCTGACGAGCCAGATATAGAGCTGCTGCTCGTCCCAACGGGCGGCGGCGCGCTGCTCAACGGCACCGCGATAGCCGCCGCCGCGCTCGCGCCGAAAGCCGAGGTCTGGGGCGTGCAGTCCGAGGCGTCGAACCCGTGGGCCGTCTTTTGGGATAGCGGAAAGGTTGGCGGAGAATTTACGCTCGCGCCGACGATCGCCGACGGTCTCTCCGGCGCAATACCGCAGAGTATGCTTTCGCTCGCGAAACAGCGCGTCGCTGGAATAATTGAAGTGACGGAGCGCGAGATAGCCGCGGCGATCGCCTTCATGCACCGTGAACACCACCAGCAAGTCGAGGGAGCCGGAGCCGTCGGAGTAGCGGCGCTGCTCGCGGGCAAGGCTCCAGTAAACGGGCGCAAGACCGGAATAGTCATCTCCGGAGGAAACATCGACGAAGAAAAGCTGCTTTCGATACTTGAAGAATACGATTAGCCGCCGCGCACAGACGTGCTCTATTACGCATTTTTTTGCACTTGTGTAAAATTTCCATTAAGAGTGCAAAAAGCGCGGAGGTGCGTGCAATGGAGGACATTCGCGAAAAGGTACGGCAGGCTTACACAGAGGCGATAACCTCGGCTTCGAGCGGCGGCCTCGACATAAGCGACATGACCAGGGGCAATTACAGCGACGAAGACTCGCGCGAGGCAGGCGCGGTAAGCTTCGGCTGCGGAGACCCGGTGCGCGCGGCGCTGCTTAAAGAAGGCGAGCGCGTGCTAGACCTCGGGAGCGGCGCAGGCATGGATCTCATCCTCGCCGCGAAGCGCGTCGGCCCAAGCGGCCACGTCTACGGCCTCGACATGACGAAGGCGATGCTAGACCGCGCGCGGAAAAACATCGACCGCCTCGGACTTCGCAACGTGACCCTACTGCGCGGCTACATTGAGGACATTCCGCTGCACGACGGCAGCGTGGACGTGCTGCTCTCCAACTGCGTGATAAACCTATCGCCTGACAAGGACAGAGTCTTCGCCGAGGCTTTCCGCGTGCTGACGCGCGGCGGGCGCTTCTGCGTCTCCGACGTGGTGCTCAACAAGCCGGTCCCAGAAAAACTGAAGCAGAGCCCAGCTGCGTGGTCCGGCTGAATAACTGGCGCCCTTCCGTCGGAAGAGTACGCCGCAAAGCTGCGCAGCGCGGGCTTCACGCAGGTGAACGTAACGATAACGAAGCCGCACGAGATCAACATAGAGGTCGTCAAAAGCAGCGTCAGCGACCTGACGCCGGAGGACGTAGCCGCGATAGAAGGCGTGTCGTCGAGCGCGCTGATAACGGCGGTGAAGCCGTAGAAGCGGCGTCCTGCATAAATTTCGGACAAAAGCGAGAGCCCCGCGGACGCGGGGCTCTCTTCATATCTTCCTATATTCCGCGCCGCGCTACTTCAGCGAGGGCATCGGCGGCACTTTAAGCTCCGGCACCGGGCCGACAACTTCCTTAGTCGCGTCGAGCTCAAGGTCGAAGAGCGCCTGCGTTATGCGCATTTGCAGAAGGTCGTCGGTCTCGTAGCTTATCGAGAAGCGCTTGTAGCCGAACTTCTCCGCGAAGAACGAAAGATTGGAATTCTCTCGCCCAGCCGCGTTCTGAAAGGATTTATAAAGAGCCTCTATGAAATCCGTTTCGTTGAAAAACGGGTCTTCGTCGACTATCATCAGCACTTTGCACTCATCCACAAGCACATTCTCGCGCCAGATGTCGCAGAGCGTAAGCCCGGCCATCATCCCTGGATATTTGTGCAGTAGGCGCAGCACCGACTGCTCGATCTGCTCTGAATAGGCGAAGACCATCGTGAAGCCGAGCTCTATAGAGCTGTTTCTCACAGGGTCGATGATGTTCTGACGCACCATCGTGCCTATACTGCCGTTCTGGAAGCTCCTCATGTACAGAAATTCGCTCTTCATTTCAAGCGCGAGGCCGGCGAGTCCGCCGAGCGTCGGATTGCAGAGCGAGTTGACAGTAACCGGAGAGTAGTCCTTGCCGTAAGGAACCCACGGCGCGATGTCGAGATCTATATTCTGATCCCAATATGGAAGAAAGGAATTAGCCATTGCCGCAGCCTCCTTTTATAAATTACGCAGATTATAGCACCCGCGGCGCGCGCGGTAAATCGAGCGGCGCGCATGAAAAAAGCGCGCCGGAGCGCGCTCTTTCGTACGCTATCTTTCCAGATGCCACTTCGCGAAAAGTTCCGCGACAGTCATCTCCTCACGGATACCGTAGCGCGTCAGCGCGAAGTCGTATTTCACTGGGTCGCCTGGCGAAACATCTCTGAAGTTCCGCGTTATCTCCGCCGCAGCCTTCCCGCTCGCGCTCTTCATAGAACAGAGGCCGAGCGTCGACGATATGTTGAACATGTGCGTGTCGAGCGGTATCAGCAAATCGGCGGGAGAGACGCCGCGCCAGCCGCCGGGGTCTACGTCGTCGCGCCGCACCATCCAGCGCAGAAAGAGCGCCATGCGCTTGCAGGCGCTGCCTTTCGACGGGCGCGGCAGAAGATAAAGATTGTCCTGCCCCGTGTAGCGGCAGAAGGCTAGCGCCAGCTTCTCCATAGCATCCGCCATGTCGCCTCTCCAGCCCTCAAGGAACAGATTTTCTATCGAGCCGTACTCGCGCAGCACAGCGCCTATCGCGTCGAGGAAGGAGCATATCTCCGCGCAGCCCGTGAAACGATGGACGAATCCGCAGAGCGCCGCCTCGTGGTCGCGATACGAGCTGTTTTTCAGATATTCCGCGGGATGCGGGCCAAGCGTACCGAGGACGCGCGCGACGCTCTTCAGTATATGCGCGACGCGCCCATAGGCGAGGCCGGAGGCTATCAGCCCCACGGCCTCGCGGTCGACGGTGTCTTCGTAATCATATAAAAACTGGAGCGGGTCGGGCGAGACATACTCGCGCCTGTTGTAATCTTCGTAAATCTTTTCAAATATGCCGCGGCTCGCAATGCGGGACTCGCGTTCTTCAAGCGGTTTCACTGCCTTATTTAAGCTCGTTGAAACCGAAGGTCGGTGCGGTCTTCGGAGACTTGCCTTTCTTCACGAGATGGTAAGCGGCGTAGGTCAACGGCGCAGCCTCTTTGAACCACCGCGCGCTCTGCACCTCGCCGACGAAGAGCATATGGCTAGGCATTTCGAGCGTCCGCACTACCTTCAAGTCAAAAGCGGCTATCGACCAATCCTTTATGAGCGGCGCGCCGGTCGGGCCAGGCTCGTACTGTACGTTAGCGAACTTGTCGATGTCGCGCCCCGACTTGAAGCCGAACTGCCCGATAAATGTCATTGGGACATCCTCCTCCAGCACAGCGACGGAAAAAATCCCGCTTTTCCCGATAAGCTCAGCCGTGAGGTTCGCTTTGTTAAGACATGTCGCGACACAAAGCGGCTCGGAAGTGATCTGCATTACTGTGTTCGCTATCTGGCCGTTGAGCCTGCCTTCGTACGCAGTGCTCACTATATACATGCCGTAGGTGAGAGAAAAAAGCGCCTTCATGTCCAAAGTCTGTTCCATAATCCGCACCTCCGGAATACAATTTGTGCGCGGCGTGCGCCGCGCACATTGTCGTCATGTTCTTGCGTTCTATCTCGCAGCAAGTTCCTTATCTATCATCGAGAGCGAGATCGGCGTTTCGCCGAGCTTCTTGAACTTCGTGAGTATCGCAGTCGCGGTCTCTTCTTCCTCGACCTGCTCGTTGACGAACCAGCCGAGCATCTCGCGAGTCGCATGGTCCTTCAGTGCCTCGGCCTGCTCGACGAGCGCGTAAATAAGCTGGGTAACCTTCTCTTCATGTCCCAGCGTCTGCTCAAAAGCCTCTGTCGCGCTCTTCCACTCGCCGCGCGGCTCTGCGATGGCCCCGAGGGTCACGCGTCCGCCACGCGCCGCGACGTACTTATAAAGCTTCATCGCGTGCTCCTGCTCCTCGCCCGCCTGCTTGCGCATCCAATGGGCGCACCCAGGAAGGTCGTTGGCCTCGAACCACGCCGACATCGAGAGATAGAGATAGGCTGACTCAAACTCAGCCTGAATCTGTCCGTTGAGAGCCTGTGCCATTTTCGCATCAATTACCATATTGATCACCTTTCTACCGTTGATATCCTAAATCAAAATCATTATCGATATAATAGCTTATCCGACGCTAAAGTCAAGCGAAATCTGACCATCACTATTATACTATGAAAGTTCATATTTTCATGACAGCGCCGTCGGAAGCCGACGAAGCCAGTTTCGCGTACACGCCGAGCCAGCCGTCAGGAATTTCCCTATGCGGAGGCCGCCAACCAGCCATGCGCGCCTTTATCTCATCTTCGCTCAAAGTGACGGAAAGGCTTTTGTTTTTTATATCTATAGTTATCATGTCGCCGTCGCGCAGAGCTGCGAGCGGGCCGCCATCCGCAGCCTCGGGCGATATATGGCCTACGTAGCAGCCGCTGTTCGTCCCTGAAAAGCGACCGTCCGTTATCAGCGCGACCTTCTTCGCGAGCCCCATGCCGTAAAGGAACTTCATCGCGTGGAACATCTCGCGCATTCCAGGGCCGCCCTTCGGACCCTCGTAGCGCACGACGACAACGTCGCCAGACTTCACGACGCTGTTCAGTATCGCCGCGTTCGCCTCTTCCTCAGAATCGAATACGCGCGCCGGTCCCGTGAATTTAAACATCTCGCGCGCCATCGCGGCGGGCTTCGACACCGCTCCGTCCGGCGCGAGATTGCCGCGCAGCAGGCAAAGCCCCTTCTCGCGGCTGAAAGGCTCGCTCGCAGTCTTTATCACACGCCTGTCGCAGCCATAGGGATTTGACACGGCTTCGAGGTTCTCCGCCACGCTGCGCGAGCTCGCCGTAACCGCGCCGGTATGAAGAAAATCTTTCAGCTCGCGCATGACCTGCGGAATTCCGCCGGCGCGATAGAAAGCCTCCATGTCGTACTCCGACGCAGGGTTGACCTTCGCGACAAGCGGAATTTTCTCGCTCAGCTCATCGATCCTTGCGAATACGCGTTTCGGGTCGAGCCCCGCCTCCGCGGCTATGGCGCAGAGATGCATGACGCAGTTCGTGGACGCGCCGGTACCGAGCATCACTACTATCGCATTGTCGAGCGCTTCCTCAGTTATAACGGAGCGCGCGGAAATCCCTCCACGCACGAGCTCGACGATCGCGCGCCCCGCCGCCTCGGAACTGCGCATGCGTTCGGCGTAGACAGCGGGGATAAGCGCGCTCCCCGGCAGAGACATCCCCATAGCCTCGGCGAGCGCCCCCATTGAGTTAGCCGTGCCGTAGAAGGAGCACGAGCCACAGCCTGGGCATGCGGTATCCTCAAGACGGCGGAACTCTCTCTCGTCTACCTTGCCTGTGCGCAACATGCCGACAGCTTCAGCAACCGAAGTCGAATCGCTCTTCCGACCGTCGAACTCGGCTCCGCCGAGCATCGTGCCGCCGACCGCGAGCAAAGCTGGAATGTCGAGCCGAGCCGCAGCCATCAGCATTCCAGGTATTATTTTGTCGCACGAGCCGAGCATCACGAGGCCGTCCACGAGGTGGGCGCGCGCCATCGTCTCGACGCTCGCCGCGATAAGCTCCCGCGACGGGAGAATATACTTCATACCATCGTGACCGCTCGCGTATGCGTCGCATGCCCCGATCACGCCGAATTCGACGGCGGCGCCGCCGGCGCGGTAAATACCCTTCTTGACGAACTCAGCAACCTGCCGCAGATTATAGTGCCCCGGTACAAGCTCGCTCCATGCGTTGGCTATACCGATTACCGGTCCGCGCAGCTCCTCTTGGGAAAACCCCATCGACTTATACAGCGAGCGGACCTCTGCAAAATTCACGTTGCCAAGCAAATCTGAGCTTCCATGCTTCATCAACTGCACTCCCTTCCGCTTTTGATGATAACACGCAAATACGTGAAAGCCGCGCCGCTTCATGCTTTGACTGACGAGCTAATTGGGGTAAAATATTTGTGATCATTTAAATAATCGATTCCGGGAGGTGCCGGCGTGGAAATAAGACCGGTAACGATTAGCGATGCCGAAGCAATAGCTGATATAAGAAGGCAGGACGGCGTGCGCGAAGGGGTGCTGGGCCTTTCGAGCGAGCGGGTGAGCGCCACGGAAAATTTCCTGCGCTCGTTCGGCGGGAGGGACAGAGGCTTCGTCGCCGTCGAAAACGGCGAGACCGTCGGCTTCGCCGTGATGCTCGCGAACAGAGAAGAATGCCGCGCACACAGCGGCTTCATCGCCGTCATGGTCGACAGACACTTTCAACAGCGCGGTATAGGCGGAAAGTTGCTCTCGCGCATAACCGACTGCGCTGACAACGAGATCGGCCTTCACCGCCTCGAGCTGCTCGTGCTTACAGACAACGAACAAGCGATAAAACTCTACAAGCGCCACGGCTTCGAGGTCGAGGCGACCAAACATCACGCAGCGGTCGTAAGAGGACGCTTCGCCGACGAATACCTCATGGGCCGCCTGCGCGCGGAGGAAGCAGCGAAATGAGAATACGTCCAGTAAAGCCGGAGGACGCGGCGGCAATCAACCGCATCAATGAAAACGTCCAGACGCAGAACATATTCAGCAATATAGCGAGCCACCAGTTCGACGACGCAGAAAAGCTCATAACAAGCCTCACACAGTTCGACCATATGCTCGTGCTCGAAACCGAGACTCCGCCAGTCGATCTATGCGCCGCGGCTCTGCTGCGCGTCAACCCGCAGATATATCGCCGCCGCATGGCCACACTGCGCATAATCGTCGACAAGAAATGGCAGGGACAGGGGCTCGGCAAAGCGATTGCCGCAGCAGCGATAGACCTCGCAGACAACGAGCTCATGATCGAGCGCGTCGAGGTGGAAATCCCGACCGACAACGTGGGCGCGCTCAAGCTCTGCAAAGCCTCGGGCTTCCGCGTAGAGGGCGTCGCGCGCGACTGGATGCGGACGCTCGACGGCAAATATGCCGACGCATATCTTATGGCCCACTGCCGCGAAACGAAGTAAAAATAATCAACGCAATAGGGTTTTGCCATATATGCAGACATAAAAATGCGGAGGCGTTCATCCTCCGCATTTTTATAGTTTTTTGTAACAACCCAGCCACCGCAGAATCACTTCGTCCCCCGCTCAGCAGAAGAGCCAAGCAAACGGCGCGAGAAGGAATACGCTGAGGAAAGCTCGTATAAAGTATATTCCTGTGAGCTTCCAGAAGCCAAGCGGTATCGATGATTGCAGTATAAGGACTCCAACTTCCGTCATATATATAAGCCCGGTGCCGGATATGCAGGCGCACATAAATTTAGCGGCGACATCGGAGCGTCCGGAGCCGACGACAGCGGCGAGGAACTGGTCGGCATAGGCAAGCAGGAAGGCCGGAGCGACTTCGCGTGCTTCAGGTATACGAACAAGCTCAAGGCACCACGCAAACGGAGCGGAGAGCACCTGAAAAACCGGCGTGTTGTTGGCGATGATCAGGACTACAGTCCCCCACGAAACGACTAACGGCATGGTACTGACTACAAGCGATACGAAAGTTTTAAGGCCTGAATCTATCGTCATAGCAGTGGTCTGTTTCGCCGCACGCTCGACGGCGAGCTTCATCGCCCATTCACCCA
This sequence comes from uncultured Cloacibacillus sp., assembly GCA_900545755.1. Classification (GTDB taxonomy): domain Bacteria; phylum Synergistota; class Synergistia; order Synergistales; family Synergistaceae; genus Caccocola. Next base: position 22,823 of record URAG01000002.1, read on the forward strand.
GCGAATACCCTGCCGGAATATCATCGCCTGTCCTCTGTTTTCCAGCTTTTCCGGAAAAAGTATCGGGCATCGAAGAAAGAGGCCAAATGCGAGGCATGATAAAGGCAAGTATGAGCGAAACCGCATATATGGCTCCCATTATCTGGAAATACATATGAGGAAGCCCGACGAAGTCGGCCATGACGTAGACGTATGCGATACTTATAACTGAGAAAGCAGTGGAAATTATCGCTGCTTCGCGGTCCGAATAATACCCCTGGTCGTGTACTTTAGTTGTAATCACGACAGCAACGGAGCAGCTGCCAACCCATGACGCCAGACAGTCGACGGCAGACCGTCCGGGAAGCCTGAACAGCGGCTTCATAATGGGGCGCGCATAGGTGCCTACGTACTCCATCAAGCCGTAGTCTGTAAGGAGCGGGACGATGCCGGCAAGGACTATAAAGATAATCAGAAGGGCTGGCGCAAGCACTATTGCAGGCGTGCCACCGTTGTCCATATTCCATATTACTTCCGGCCCAAGCTTGAAAAATATTACTATATAGAGCACAGCACCTACGAGGCGGGATATAAGCCAGAAGGGTCTGACGATAAGAAGATCCCCCCAGAACGGATCCTTAGCTATTTTCTCAGGCCGGCACAGCGTCGCCCACAGCGAAACAAGCGACGAGACCACCACAAGCGTCATCGCCGTGCCCGGCAGCCACGGTTTCAGAACCGCTTTGCCCCAGTCGATAACAAGCCCCAATATTGTGTTCAAACTGCCAGCCGAAGGTATCGGGAGCAGAAAGACAACCGCTCCAATGACCGATGGGATGACAAAACGCATTATCTGGCCACTGCTGTATTTCTCTGCCATTATAATTCCTCCCCTGGAATTTAATTTTTCCTTTATCAGAAGGACGCAATAAAGGTATTCCTTTTGCGTACATTCTCACAGACGAACCATCAAAAAATTTTACATACCATCATCAAGATTAAAAATTTTTCCAGGATTCATTATCCCGTTAGGGTCTAAGGCGCTTTTCAATTTTTTCATCAAAGCGAGGTTTTCCGGATGGCATAGTTTTGTGAAGAAATCACGGCGCTCATATCCTATTCCATGTTCACCGCTGATGACGCCTCCCATATCGCACGCGGCACAGAACATATCCCACTCTACAGCTATCGCAGTTCGCTCCCATTCGTCTAACTCCATTTCTGCCGGTTTCAGAATCGTCGGGTGCAAATTGCCGTCTCCGGCGTGGCCGAAGTTTGCAATGCGCACGGCATATTTTTTCTCAAGTTCCTTAAGAGACCTTTCCATATCCGGTATCTTCGAGACAGGAACGCATACGTCCTCGTCTGTCTGTACAGGGTCTGTCACGCGAAGGGCTTCGTCAATACTGCGGCGCACAGCCCATATACGCTCCCGCGTCGAGCGCGTCTCCGCCACGTATACCTCAGATGCGCCGCCAGAGCGCAGCGCTTCTCCCAGGTTCTCTATATCTGCATCGACGGACTCTTGGCTGCATCCCTCGGCTTCCACGATCAGAACGGCTTCGACGCCGTTCATCGGCAGCTCCTCGTGCAGATATTCGCATGTTTTTTGGTAGCAATATGCGTCGACGTACTCTATCGACGAAGGTATGACTCCACCGCTCCTCATCATCTTAGGCACCGCTTCGATCGCCTTTTTTGTATCGCCGAACAGCGCCAGCAGCGTCGCGTGGTTTCTCATAATCGGCTGAAGCCTCAGTATTATTTTCGTGACATAGCCTAGAGTGCCCTCAGAACCGACAAAGAGGTCTTTTAAGCGGTAGCCCGACACATCCGTCAGGAGTTTGCCCCCGAGCTTCAGCATCTCCCCCGTAGGCAGAACTACTTCGAGACCTAGGACGTAACGCATAGTCACGCCGTATTTCACTGCGTTGCCTCCGCCTGCGTTTTCGGCTATGTTGCCTCCGATGTGGCACGACATCACGCTCATCGGATAACCAGTGTAGGCTAGCCCCCTTTCAGCCGCTGCGACGTTTATATCGTTCGTTATGACCCCTGGCTCAACAACTGCGGCCATGTTTTCCTCATCTATTTCTATGATACGGCAGAGGTTCTCATCTGATATGACAATGCCGCCGTAAAGAGGAAGGGCTCCGCCCGAAAGTCCTGTGCCGCCGCCACGTGGCGTCACCGGTATCTTATATCTGTTCGCTAGTTTTAATATCTTCGAAACTTCGGCGGCTGACGCAGGCGCTATAACGACCTCCGGCAAATAGCGCTCTTCGGCCTTCAGAGTGGGCGTTTCATCGCGTGAGCAGGACTCCAGTTTTTCTTCCGTCGTCCACACACGCGATTTATCCGTTATCCTTTCGAGTTCCGCTATGATTTCTTTCGTAACCTTTCCGTATTCCAAATCCTGTGCCCCGTTTCGGAAGTGTTTCGCCAATCATTTCTGATTATTTATTGGCTATTGTATCTATTATAATATACCGACGCGCTATTCCGCGTATAGGAAGGAAGGATTTGTTATGGCAGGCGGTTTCGAAATATCGGCATTGTCGCTTTTATTTGTCTGTTTCATGGTTTTCCTTGCTGGGTTCGTCGACGCTTCGGCAGGCGGCGGCGGTATCATCGCCATTCCGGCCTATCTGTTAACTGGGATGCCGGCACACTGCGCGCTCGGGAGCAACAAACTTTCGAGCGCCTGCGGGACGACGCTCTCTGTAGTAAAATTCTGGCGCAGCGGCGCAGTGGAGCCGCGTTCCGCAGCGATCGCCTTCGCATCGTCGTTCGCGGGCTCGGCGCTCGGCGCGCATATCGCGCTGCTTTTGAGCGACGACACGATCAAGAAGGCGCTGCTCGTTATTCTGCCATGCGTCGCGCTCATAGTGCTTCTCAAGAGAAATTTCGGCGAGGATGGGGGCACGCGGCGGGAAATTTCCAAAGGCCGCGCGGCGCTGCTTTCTGCGGTCATCGGCGTGCTGATAGGCGGCTACGACGGGCTTTTCGGCCCCGGGACGGGAACTTTCGCGATTATCGCATTTTCGATGCTGCTCGGCCTCGACCTAAAAACCTCGTCCGGCAACGCGAAGATCCTAAACGTCGCGTCGAACTACGCCTCGCTTATCACCTTCATATACGCCGGAGCGGTAATATTCTCAATCGCCGTTCCCGCCGCGCTCTGCAACATGGCTGGAAACTATCTCGGCTCGCGCTGCGCTCTGACTAAGGGGGCGCGCTTCATCAGGCCGATGATGCTATGCGTCCTTGCGACGCTGATGCTGAAAATTCTCTGGGACGTGCTTCACGGCTAGCGTCCCGCGCGCTTGACACGGCGGGCGCGCGGTGATAATTTAATCGGCAGAGTGATTCCGAAAGGCGTCACGAAGGGGTACACCACCGCGGGTGTAAATCTTCGTGACGCCTTTTTGTTTTTTGCGGGAGGGAAAAGAATGAGGATAGAACTCAACGGGGAGCCGTTCGACTGCGACGGCGGCGCGACGCTGCTGTCGCTGATACGGGCGCGCGGACTTGAGCCTGAGCGCATCGCGGCGGAGCTGAACGGCGCGATAGCGCGGCGCGCAGACTTCGGCGCGACTGTGCTGAAGGCCGGCGACAGGGTGGAGCTCGTGCATTTCGTAGGGGGCGGCTAATGATAAGCGCAGAAGAGATTTACAACGCGCTCGCGCTACGCCATGGCGCGGAGAATCAGAAAATTCTCGCTTCAGCCTCGGCAGGCGTCGCGGGGCTCGGAGGACTCGGCTCGCACATCGCGGTTTTCCTCGCGCGGCTCGGCGTCGGGCGGCTGGTGCTCGCGGACTTCGACCGCGTCGACCTCGCGAACATCCAGCGCCAACAGTATTACTTGAGCGACGTCGGACGGCCCAAATGCGAAGCTCTCGCGGAACAGCTTCGTAGGATAAATCCGTATCTGCGGTATGAAACGCATGATACGCGCGTGACAACGGAGAACGCGCCGCTCATATTCGACGGCTGCCGCGTCGTCTGCGAGGCTTTCGACAGGCCGGAGGAAAAGGCGATGCTGGCTGAGGCTGTGCTGGGTTCTATGCCGGACGCCGTACTCGTAGCTGCCTCAGGCATGGCGGGCTTCGGCCCCGCGAACGCGATACGGACTGAACGGCGCATGAAAAGGCTCCTCGTCTGCGGCGATTTCGAGAGCGGCGTGGAAGACGGCCTGCCAGTGGCGGCACCGAGGGCCGCGTTATGCGCGGCGCACCAGGCGACGGCGGCGCTGCGCATATTGCTGAAGCTTGACGAATGAATACGGCGGCGCGGCCGCACCGACGTTTTAGTTCTTTAGCTTGCTATTATCAAGTTTTAGTGTTTTGTCGCATTGGGAATTATAGATTTACCGCAAAGCACCAACGAAAGGAAGTATAACGACAAATGACCGACAAATTTATAATCGGAGGGCGCGAATTCACCTCGCGCTTCATTCTCGGCTCCGGCAAATATTCCCCGGAACTCATCAAGGCCGCCGTCTCGGAGGCTGGCGCGCAGATAATCACTATCGCGCTGCGCCGAGCCAACTCCAGGACCGACAGCATCCTTGAACATATCCCGCAGGGCGTTACGCTGCTGCCGAACACATCCGGCGCGCGCACAGCTGACGAGGCGGTGCGTATCGCGCGGCTCGCTCGCGAGTGCGGCTGCGGCGATTTCGTCAAGATCGAAATAATGCGCGACAGCAAATATCTGCTTCCAGACAACTGCGAGACCGTGCGCGCTACTGAAATCCTCGCAAAAGAGGGCTTCATCGTCATGCCCTATATGTACCCCGACCTCAACACGGCGCGCGACCTCGTGAGCGCGGGGGCCGCAGCCGTCATGCCGCTCGGCGCGCCGATAGGCTCGAACAAGGGGCTCGCGACGCGCGAGTTCATACAGATACTCATAGACGAAATCGAACTTCCGATAATAGTAGACGCCGGCATTGGACGTCCGTCGCAGGCCTGCGAGGCTATGGAGATGGGCGCGGCGGCGATAATGGCGAACACAGCGATAGCGACGGCGGGAAACGTGCCCGCGATGGCGCGCGCCTTCGGCCTCGCCGTGCGCGCCGGGCGCGAGGCCTACCTCGCGGGGCTCGGGCGCGTCATCGACAAAGGCGCTGCGGCGTCGTCGCCGCTGACGGGCTTTCTCGCCGACTAGGAGGTTCCGGCAATGTCCGTAACTATCGAAAAATCCGGGCGCACGGACCACATGGCCTACATGGAGGGCATGGAGCGTATCGACCCGACGATCCGCCGCGAGGTCATAGAGGCGCGCGGCGGCTACGACGCGGCGGCCTTCGGCGCGGGCGACGTGCGGCGCGCACTCTGCGCATCCTCGCGCGGCCCGCGCGAATTCGCGGCGCTGCTCTCCCCCGCCGCGACCCCGTTCCTTGAGGAGATGGCGCGCCTCGCGCGCGAGGAAAAGCGCCGCTATTTCGGCGATAACGTATATCTCTTCACGCCGCTCTACATTTCTAACTACTGTGAAAATTACTGCGTCTACTGCGGTTTCAACTGCCATAACAAAATTCGCCGCGCGAAGCTCGGCATGGAAGAAATCGAAAACGAGCTGAAAGCGATCGCCGAAACTGGGCTCGAAGAGATCCTCATACTGACCGGCGAGAGCCGCAAGGCGAGCGGCGTCGAGTACATCGGAGACGCCTGCGAGCTTGCAAGCCGCTATTTCAAGACGGTCGGCATCGAGGTCTACCCGATGAACTCCGACGAGTACGCATACCTGCACCGCCGCGGCGTAGACTACGTGACGGTCTTTCAGGAAACTTACGATTCCGCACGTTACGAGGAACTGCACCTATCGGGGCACAAGCGCGTATTCCCCTACCGCTTCGAGGCGCAGGAGCGCGCGCTGATGGGCGGGATGCGCGGCGTCGCCTTCGCGGCGCTGCTAGGCCTCTCCGACTTCCGCCGCGACGCCTTCGCGGTCGGGATGCACGCCTACCTGCTCCAGCGCAAATATCCGCGCGCGGAGATTTCATTCTCCTGCCCGAGGCTGCGTCCCATCGTCGGCGGCGAAGGCGTCCGGCCCGCGGACAAGGTCGGAGAGCGCGAGCTGCTGCAAATACTGTGCGCCTACCGCCTCTTCATGCCATACGCCGGAATAACGGTATCGACGCGCGAGCGTGCCGGCTTCCGCGACAACGTGATGGACATCGCCGCGACGAAAATTTCAGCAGGCGTCTCGACAGGCATCGGCGGGCACTCCGGCGAGGAAAAGGGCGACGACCAGTTCGAGATAGCGGACGAACGCACGGTGGACGAAGTCGTCTCCGCTGCCCGCGCGCGCGGGCTGAGCGCAGTCACGAACGACTACATCTACCTCTAGGTGATGTTTCGGATAATCTGCGTCACGAGCAGGAGATTATGCGCGGGGGACTTCATAACGCGGCTCTCTGAAATTTCGCGCGGCGGCGCCGACATGATAATCCTGCGCGAAAAGGATCTGAAAGAAGAGGAATACGCGGAGCTCGCGGAACGCGCGCTCGCCGCCTGCGGAGGCAAACTCGTCCTGCACGGCGCGGCGGCGCTCCCGCTCTTGCGCGCCGTGCCGCGCCTTCACCTGCCGCTCGCGGCTCTCGAAAATAATCCGAACCTGCGGCGCAAGACGGAACTCCTCGGAGTCTCCGTACATTCGCCGGAGGAGGCGAAACGCGCGGAAGCTCTCGGCGCGGACTACGCGACGGCGGGACACGTATTTGAGACGGCCTGCAAGAGCGGCCTTCCGGGACGCGGCCTCGCCTTTCTGCGCAATACTGCGGCCTCCGTTCGCATACCCGTATACGCGATAGGAGGGATAACGGCGCGCAACATCGCCGCCGTCCGGGATGCTGGAGCCGCAGGAGCCTGCGTCATGAGCGGCCTCATGTCATGCCCGGACGCGCGCTCGGAGCTCGAATCGCTGCGCCGTGCGTCGGAGTGAGTGGGTGGGAGAATTTCTGAGCGCGCCGGATTTCACAAAACGCCGCCCTTAATGCTAAAATAAACAAGTTTATTAGAAACCTCCGGCAGAAAGGGACGATTCGATGCGTTACGTTGGAACCGTTTCGAGAGGGATACGCCTCCCGGTCGTTACGAAGGGCGACGACATCGTAAAGATAATCACAGACAACATAATAAAGGCAGCCTCGTCTGAACGCGACAAATTCGAAATAAGGGACCGCGACGTGATAGGCGTCACGGAATCGCTCGTCGCGCGCTCGCAGGGCAATTACGTCACGCTGCGCGACATATCCTGCGACGTGGCGCGCAAATTCCCCGACGGCGACGTCGCCGTCACCTGCCCGATACTCTCGCGCAACCGTTTCCACCAGCTTCTGCGCGGCATTGCGGCGGGCGTCAAGGGAAAGATCCACGTCGTACTGACCTATCCCTCAGACGAGGTGGGCAACCAGATAATCGAGCCGATGAACTACTACCTCAACAGCGGCAAACTCTCCGGCGAGTGCTTCGGCGAAGAGGAATACTACAAGGTCTTCGGCGAATACAAGCACCCGTTCACCGGGGTCGACTACGTGCAGCTCTATAAGAGCATCGACCCAGAGCGCATAAGCGTGCATTTCTCCAATAACCCTCTCTCTGCGCTCAAATTCGCGAAGCAGGTGATAGTCGCCAGCATCCACGCGCGCGCCATACACCGCGACATACTCGAAAAGGGCGGCGCGGAAAAGATCGTCACGCTCGACCAGATATGCTCATCGCCGGTGCGCGAGGGAGCTGGCTTCAATCCCGACTACGGAGTCCTCGGCTCGAACTACACCAACGACGACTCCGTGAAGCTCTTCCCGCGCGGCTGCGACGAATTCGTGCGCAAGCTACAGGCGGAGATGAAAAGCCGCACGGGCCGCGACGTCGAGGTGCTCGTCTACGGCGACGGCGCCTTCAAGGACCCCGTCTGCGGGATATGGGAGCTCGCAGACCCCGTCGTATCGCCGGGCTTCACAGACGGACTCGTCGGCCTGCCAAAAGAGATAAAATTCAAATACGTCGCCGACAACGCCGGGGGCAAAGACCCGGCGAAGGCCGTCGAGGATGCGATACGCGCGAAGAGCCGCCTCGACCGCTTCGGACATTCAACGCTAGGCACGACGCCGCGCCGCCTGACCGACCTCATAGGCTCGCTCTGCGACCTTACCTCAGGCTCCGGCGACAAAGGCACGCCCGTCGTCTACATCCAAGGCTACTTCGACAGCTACCTCGATGACTGAGCTTGAACTCGCAGTTCCATACAGCGGCATAGACCCGCACGGGCGAGTCAAGTTTTCAGTGCTGCTCGAAATGTTCCAGGAGATGGCCGACGCCGACGCCTCGAAATACGGCCTCTCCGTGCATCAGACGCTGAAGCACGACATCACATGGGTGCTGCGCAAATACCGCATCGAGCTCGAAAAATACCCGACGCAGGAAAGCGGCGGCCGCATACGCATCAAGACATACGCCGAGCCGTGCCGCAACCTCTTTTCGCTGCGCTCCTTCAAGCTATGGGACGCGCACGGAGAGTTCCTCGGCTCTGCCTACACATGGTGGGTGCTGCTTGACTTCGTCAAACAGCGTCCGATACGTCTCGACAAATGCGAATTCGTGAAAGCGCTCTGGGAAAACGTCTCCGGAAATCTCCCCGACGATGTGAAAATCCCCGAAGCCGACGCGCCTACTATGGAAGAGACGTGGAAGGTGCGCTGGCAAGACCTTGACATGAATAACCACACGAACCACACGGTTTATTTCAGCTGGGCTTTCGACACCGTGCCAGACGAAGTGCCGGAAGAGATGGAGCCGTCTTTCGTCGAAGCCGAATTCCTGCGCCCCGTTCCGAGGACGCGCGTCCGCTGCCTCACGCAGGAAGTCGAAACAGAAAAAGGCCGCGCCTTCTTGCATTCAATCCGCCACATCGAAGACGATACTGAATACGCTAAGCTGTACTCGCGGTGGATGGAGAAATAAAATTCGTCATGTGCGGCGCTTCCAGTGGAAGCGCCGCTTTTATTTACACATGTTTCCACCTCTGATATAATCATATTCAATCGGTTGCATAAGAGGTGTCGCAATGAGGGTCACTATGCAGGACGTGGCGGACCGCGCCGGGGTGGACAAGGCCACGGTGAGCCGCGTGCTTCGCGGGGATCACAGAATTTCCGAAAAGACGAAGATAAAAGTGATGGAAAGCGTAAGGGCGCTCGATTACCGGCTTGACCGAAACGCGCGCAATCTCTCGACGAAGAGCAGCGGGCTCGTGGGCGTAGTCGCGCGCGACCTCACAGAGCCGTGGTCCGGCGCTTTCGCCGCGGGGCTCGAGCGCGCGCTGTCGAACTCGGGCTACGACATGATATTAAAAGCGACGGACGGCGCAGACGTGCGAGCGCGGCGGGCCGCTGAGGCGCTTGACGGACTCTGCGCGGAGGGGGTAATGTGGTGCGACGGGGAGAATTTCCCGGTCGCGCTTTCGATGCCGGCGCTCTGCTTCGGCTTCACGCGCGAGGGCTTTCACTCGCTCGTGATAGAGGGGGGCGGCGCGCCGTCGTTTGAGACGGGCGTGCTCGCGGCGAGACTCCTATTGAAAATCATCGCGGGCAAGCCGGTCCCTGGGAGGGAACTTCGGCTCAAGGCCCCAGAAAAAGAGGACTGAGCGCTATAAAATTTTTACTTGCGGCGCTTACGGCGCTTTCATTATTCATCGCGGCGGAAGCGCGCGCTGGCGAACATATAGACTTAAACTCAATACGCGGGCCGAAGCTCGAAGAGCTTTCGATGCTCATAATAACGAACCCAGACGCGCAGATACTCGCAGCCGAGGCCGGCGAATTGGACATACTGAGCGACGTCGCGCGCCCGTCAGACATCGACAGGCTCGCCTCCGACCCGAAGCTCAAGATGTCTCTTGCGCGCGGAATGCACGCATTTTTCCTTCTCCTCAACAATAAAAAATTTCCATGGGACGACGCTGCCGTCCGGCGTGCCGCGGCTATGTCGGTGGACCGGAGCGCTATCGTGCGCATGATTTTCTCCGGTTACTGCGAGCCGATAAATTCGTGGCTGCCGCCCGTTTCTCCGTGGGCGCTCGCGAACAGTTCGCGCGACATATACGACCCGGAGGGCGCGGCGAAGCTGCTAGAAGAGCGCGGCTACAGGCGCGACATAACTGGCGCGCTGCGTTCGCCTGACGGACGGACCTTCCCAACAATGAAAATACTGACGCCTCTTGCGCGCCTTGCGCCGACGACGGCGGAGCTAGCGGAGCTCATAGCCGATTCTCTGACCGCGGCAGGCTTCCCCGCGGAGACGGAGCCGATGGATTTTTCTACGATGATTGCGCGCCTCGACCGCAAGGAGTACGACATGGCCGTGCTCGCGTGGGGCATGGGGCGCAATCCCGATTCGCTATATTCTTTCTATCACAGCTCGATGGACATACCGGGCGGCTACAACATGACCGGCGTACACGACGCGAGGCTCGACGCCGCGCTCGAGCGTCTGCGTTTCGCGCCTGACGAAGATGCGGCGCGCAAGGCTTCGCGCGAGGCGCAGGAGCTGCTCGCGGAGCTTATGCCCTCCGTACCTATCTATAGCCGCATCTCGATCGCCGCGATTTCGGCCGGCTGGAAAAACGTTTTCACTACCGACAAAATCACGGCCGACAACATGTGGACGCTGCTCACCGCGGAGCCCGCGGACGGCAAGATGCGCCCGCTGCGTATGCTGCTATCCGAGGAGCCGCGCAACCTTAACCCGTTCACGGCCTCGTCGGCCTACTCGTGGCAGGTGCTCGGCATGATATACGAGACGATGCTGGGGACGAACCCGTATACGCTCGAGGATATGCCGGCGCTCGCCGAATCGTGGAACGTAAGCACCGCTGGGGAAGGCAACACCAGGCATACGGAGCTCGTGTTCAGGCTCAAGCGCGGCCTAAAATGGAGCGACGGCTCGCCGCTGACGGCGCGCGACATAAAAGCTTCGGTCGACTTCATAAAGGCGAACAAACTGCCGCGTTTTTTCGACAGCGTCAAGAACGTACGCCGCACGGAGACGCCGGACGACTACACGCTACGCGTCGAGATGGAAGGCGTCAGCTACTGGTATCTCGACAACATAGGCGGATTGCCATGCTTCCCGAAGAAGGTGCTTGACGCTGTAACAGACTGGCAGAGCTGGGATCCGCTCGCGGAGGACCCCAAGGCCGGCCCGCGCGGGCTGCTCGGATGCGGCCCCTTCACGCTTGAAAGCTACAAGCCGGGCGAGTACGTCATGATGCGGCGCAATCCGCATTACAGGCTGCTGGAGGGCGTCCGGTGAGCCGCCGCTGGCTGATGCGCCGCGTCGCGTCGTCGCTCGTCGTGCTCGCGGCGGTGCTGGTGCTGAATTTCCTGCTCTTCCGCCTCATGCCTGGCGACGCCGTAAGCTCCATAATAGACCCGTCTTTTTCGCCCGAGGCGAAGGCGAACCTGCGCGCGATATACGGCCTCGACAAGCCGCTCTGGGAACAGTTCGTCATATATATCAAGCAGATGCTGACTTTCCGCTTCGGGCTCTCCTTCATGAGCCGCCGCCCTGTTTGGGACGAGCTTCTTTCGCGGCTGCCAGTGACGCTGACTCTTACGGTCTCGTCGATGTTTATATCGTCGCTGCTCGGCACGTGGCTCGGCGTCAAGGCCGCCGTCAACCGCGGCAAGTTCGCCGAAAAGCTCGTACTGCGCGCCAGCGCGCTGACCTCGTCATTCCCAGGCTTTTTCGGCCAACTCGTCCTGCTGATGCTCTTCGCGCGCGCTCTGCCGCTCTTCCCGCTGCGCGGCACGCTCTCCGTGCCGCCGCCGGAGGGCGGCTTCGCGCTTGCGGCGGACTATATGTGGCACATGGCGCTGCCGGTGCTCTCGCTCTCGCTGATGGGCTTCGGCGGCTGGGCGCTCTACGTGCGCAACCTCATGGTGCGCGCGCTGAACGAGGACTTCGCGCTGATGGCCCGCGCGCGCGGCCTGTCGCGACCACGCGTCGTATGGCACGCCTTCCGCACGATCCTGCCGCCAGTCGTCACGATCCTGCTTATGTCGGTGCCCGGTCTTGTCTCCGGCGCGGTCATCACGGAGTCTGTCTTTTCGCTGCACGGCATAGGGACATTCCTGCTCGAGGCCATTTCAGGCAGCGACTACCCAAGCGCCGGCGCGGCCTTCTACCTGCTCGCGCTGATAACCGTGGGCTGCAACCTGCTCGCGGACATAGCCTGCGGCCTCGTCGACCCGCGCGTAAGAATCGAGGGACGCAAAGAATGAAAGACATTTTGTCGCGTAAAAGCGTCGTCGCCTTCATCCTGCTCGCGCTTCTCGGCCTGTTCGGTCCGGCGCTGCTGCCTCGCTCGCCCTACGAATTCGCCGGAGCGCCTTTCGCGCGGCCCTTATGGTGGTGTCCAGGCTCTCTTCCGGCGAACGCTGCATACGACGTGACGGCGTCGGAGACTTCCGTCAAATGGGACAAGGAGCCGCCCGCTATATTCGCGCTTGCCGGCACTATAAAGGCGCACCCGGATGCGCAGGTTTCGATAATCTGGCGGACGCCGGAGCGCGAATACAAACTTGCTGAGCTGGCTGGAGAATCCGAATATTGGCTGAACCTCGACGGGCGCGACATGATTTTCAAACAGGCGCTCGGTTTGCCGCTAATCAGCAGGAGCGTAGACTACCTTTTCCCGTCGGCGGGAGAGTACAAACTCATCGTCCGCGGCGCGGATTCCGTCTCGCTGCGGCTCTCGATGCCGGGCGAGCGCTGCGGCCTACTCGGCACGGATCAGCGGGGACGCGACGTTTTCACACTGCTGATATACGGCATACGCGCCTCGCTGTTAATCGGCGTCAGCGTGACGCTTATCGCCAGCCTGCTCGGCATGTCGCTCGGCTTGGCCGCAGGCTACGTTGGCGGCTTCTGCGACGCGCTCATCATGCGCGCGGTCGATATACTGATGTCCATCCCTACGCTGCCAATTCTGATGGTTCTAGCAGGGATATGGGGCAAGGGGCTCTGGCAGCTCGTCCTTATACTTTCGATATTCTCGTGGATGGGCACGGCGAGAAGCGTGCGCGCGCTCGTGCTGACGCTGCGCGAGAGCCAGTGGGTAGAGTCGCTGCGCGCGCTCGGCGCGAAGCGCGGCTACATACTCGCGCGCCATCTCGTGCCGGAGACCGCGCCGGTGCTGCTCGCGAACATCGCGCTCGGCGTGCCCGGCGCGATACTCGCGGAGGCGGGGCTCGCCTTCCTCGGCCTATCCGACCCGAGACTCATCTCATGGGGGCGTATGCTGCACGAAGCACATTCCTTCGGCGCGTTCACGGAGGGCGCGTGGTGGCTGCTGCTTCCGCCCGGCCTCGGGATAGTCGCCGTCTGCCTTATTTTTATGGACATAGGGAAATTCCTTGAAGAAAAGATAGATCCGAGGCTCGGCAAAAAATGATGCTCGAAGTCAGAAATTTGACTGTGACATACGACGCGCGCGGCACAGCGAACGAGGCGGTCAAGGATGTTTCCTTCGCCGTCGCTGAGAATTCCTTCTGCGGCCTCATAGGCGAGTCGGGAAGCGGCAAAAGCACAGTGCTCATGACGCTGCTCGGCCTGCTGCCCGCGGGGGCGGAAGCGCGCGGCGAAATTTTATACAAAGGGCGGAACATCCTCGGCCTGCCAGAAAACGGGCTCTCAGCCCTACGCCAGCGTGAAATAGCGTTGGTGCCGCAGGGGGCGCTGAACTCCTTCACGCCGGTAATGACGATAGGCCGCCACATAAAAGAGGTGCTCGACGTGCATCTCGGAATTAAGGGAGAAGAGGCGGAACGTCGCGTTGCAGAGCTGCTCGAAGAGGTCGAGCTGCCCGCGGGCGTCGCGCGCCGTTACCCGCACGAACTTTCCGGCGGGCAGAAGCAGCGCGCCGCGATAGCTCTCGCGCTCTCATGCGAGCCTAGCCTTGTACTCGCGGACGAGCCGACGACGGCGCTCGACGTGATAACGCAGGCTGCTATCCTGCGCCTCCTGGAAAAGCTGCGCCGCGAGAAGAACCTTACGATACTGCTCGTTACGCACGACCTTCCGATGGCGGCGTCGGCCTGTTCGGAGCTTTTCGTAATGAAGGACGGGCGGCTGATAGAGAGCGGCGCGCCGCTCGACTTGATACGCGCGCCGAAGAAAGCGCACACAAAGGCGCTCATCGCCGCGATGCTGTGAGGAACGGGAAAATGGCGTGCGGATCTGTTCTTGAAATAAACGAGCTGACTGTAGAATTTAAATCACGCGGTGCTAAAAGCCACATGGCGCTAAACGGTGTAAGCCTCTCGCTCGCTGGAGGCGGCGCCGCGCTCGCGATAGTCGGAGAATCGGGCAGCGGCAAAAGTACGCTGCTGCGATCCGCTATCGGGCTGATTCCCCAGAAATCCGGAAGCGTGAAACTTTTCGGGCAGGAACTGAAAGATATTCCGGCACGCGAGCTTACCGCGCTGCGCCGCCGCTGCGGCTACGTGCCGCAGGACCCGTACGGCGCTCTGCCGCCAGGGCTCTCCGTCGTAGACGCCGTAATGGAGCCCGAAATAATCGCCGGCGTTAAGCGCCCGAAGGCAGAGCGGCGCGAGCGCGCGAAAGAGCTTCTCGCGGAGTTCGGCCTCACCGACGAACGCATATTCGCCTCGCGCGCCGTCGGGCTTTCCGGCGGGCAGCGCCAGCGCGTCGAGCTCGCGCGGGCCCTCATGCTCGGGCCGGAGCTCCTGCTATGCGACGAGCCGACCTCCATGCAGGACGCTTCGACGCGCGGCGAGATAATCGAGGCGCTGCGCCGACGCACGGGCCTCGGCATGTCGATGCTATTCGTCACGCACGACCTGCGCCTCGCCGCGTTCGCCGCGGAAAACATAGTCGTCCTCAAAGACGGCAAAATCTGCGAAAGCGGCCCCTCGCGCGAAATAATGCAAAATCCGCAGCACCAATACACGCAGGCTCTTATCGATGCCCTGCCGAAGCTGCCTGAAACATAAGGCGTGCGGCTTGATAAACACGACGGGCGGCCCCGCGAGGAAGCCGCCCGTAATTTTTCGTAGTTCTTCGTTTGCCTTCGGTTTACAGCCCGAGTTCCTCGTCTATAAGTATAACCTCTGCCTCGGAGCCCATCATCGGCCCCCACAGCGTCGCCATGCCGCGGCAGATTCTTTCTGCGGAGCGGCAGTCGTAGCAGCGGTCGGCGTTCACGGCGCACGGCGTCTTGCGCCCCATCTGCTGGGCGCGGCGCGGCGCGGCGACGTTGCGCGCGCGGCACACGGCGCTTTCGTAGTCAGCGGTCAGCTTGTTGCGACCTATCAGGAAATAAACCTTCTTATGTCCGAAGAGCGTCGCCGCCAGGCGGTTGCCGACGCCGTCTATGTTGACTATTTCGCCGCTCTCGGCGAGCGCGTTAGCCGAAGTTAGGTAGACGTCTGTCGTCATCGCCTTTATGCGCACATCGGCCCCCTCCTGCTTCCAGTGCCATATCACCGTGTTGTGCTTCCCTAGCTTATCGTAGAGTCCCAGCGCCTGCACCGTGCCGGAGCCGCCGATCCCCACGGACGCGCCGTCTATCTCGCCGTCGAGGTACTCCGCAGCCTCCGCTCCGGTCGCGAAGACCTTCACAGTATACCCTCTTTCCTTCAGCGCCTTTTCAACCTTTGAAAAATCCGCCATCCTTCACACCCCTTTAGGAAAAATTCAATGCACACTGAAATTTTACTCTCTTGCGGTAAATACGTAAAACGTGCTCCGCCCAGGCGCGAAAAAGCCGCGGACGGCGAACGCCCGCGGCTTTTGTGATTTTTGCTGAAATCGCTTACTTTATGTTCGAGATTACCTTTTCGAGAGCGTCTATCGCATCCTGCGGCAGCTTGTCGATTCCGCCCTTCTCCGTCTCGCGCGACTTGACGAACTTCATGCGGTCGTTCATTCTGTTGATGAACTGCTGCTTGTAATTCGCGTCGCTGAAGTCGGGGACGAAACCCGGGATTTCCATTATCTGCATACCAGGGATTTCGTTGAGCGGCTTCCACTCCGCGCTGTCTTCTACTATCTTCTCGATGATTTCGAGCGTCATTTCCTTCGGTATCTTCTTGTCCATGAAGAAGCCCGTGTTGATGATGTAGCAGGAGACTCCGTCCTCGAAGAGCGAACGGAAACGCGTGTAGTCCATTTCGAGCGGGTAGGTGCGGAACGGGTTCGCATAGCACTCGATGACGAGGGCGTCGGGGTCGACTCCGGGGGCGAGGCGCTCTGCGGAGGTGCGCTTCGTCGCGAGCGTCGAGCCCATGACGGCGGCCAGCGACGCGCCGGTGAGCTTCACGACAGGCGGAAGCGTCGGGTCTTTCATGAGCCAGCATATAGCGTCGAGAGGCTCGTCTATTCTGTCTATTCTGTTAGGCGTCCAGAGCTTCGACTTCACTGCGCGGCCGTTGCCGTTGCGGACGTCTTCTCCGACGACTACCGTCTTGCCGTCCTGCGTCGTCGTTACGCCGCAGTTCTGGAGCGAGAGCAGATATTTGTTGTCGGGGCAGCCGAACGGGTAGTCCTGCATTTTGTCGAAGTAGGAGGGTTCGAGCGCGATTGCGTACTTATCCTTGACGTTGACGATAAGCGCGTCGTCGTGCAGTACGGTGACGTCATACTTGCCGCCGTGCTTCGCGTGCGTAATCGTCGACTTGCCGGATCCGGAGAGTCCAAAGACGGCGAGGACGAACTTCTTATTGCTGCCGTCCTTAAGCGTGTAGCGCTTGAGTCCGCCGTGGCACGAAGCATAGCCGTTGCGCGCCGCGATGCCCCAGCCGAGGGTCAGCGTGCCCTTCTTGTACTCGCCGAAATAGCGCATACCGAGAATGGCGGCGCAGTTCTGCTCAGGCGAGAAGAAGGCGAGGCCGAGAGGATAGTCGGGGTGCGTCCAGTACGGATCAGCGAAGACGTAGATGTCGCCGTCGTTCGCTAGCGGACGCGACTTCTCGTAGCGTTTTGCGTACTCTTCGTTGATGTACTGGAAGTTGAGCATCCAGCTGTAAAGGTTGTTCTCAAAGCCTTCGGGGATCATGAGGTGGGCCTTGACCATAAAGTCCTCGTCAAGACCGATGATGGCTTCGGCGCGGTAGTATTTGCGGAAGCGCGAGTTATAGACCGCCTCGCGCAGAAGCGCCGCCATCTCAGTGACGTTTACGTTCGGCTCGCCGATGATGCGGCGCGCCGCTGCGCAGCGTCCGTAGACCGCGCCGTCATTGAAGAGAAGGACGTTGGCCCCTTCCGGCAGCCCGAGCTCTACCGGCTTGTAGACCGGCATTCCGGTAAGCTCAATCGTCCCCGGGCTGTTCTTCGCCAGCTCGTAGGCCTCTTTCAGGTCCTCGATACGCTTGATGTTGTTCCCGTAAAAAGCCGTCTCTATCGTCGATCTAATCGGGATAGAGTTGAGACGCTTAAAGCTGTCGAGATCCACAAAATGTTCCTGAGTCGCCATGCAATGTCCCTCCTAAATTATCTCGGCCGCCTTTATCCTTTATTGTGAAAAAAAGAATAAATTAACGAACCGCTGATACCTGTGTAACACATGCGTAGCATACACCAATATTTCTAATTGACAATAGTTTTTTTACAAAATACACAATTTCTGAATATTAAAAAAAGCGACCCTCTTTTCTAGAGCCGCCCGTGAGCTGGATTATAGCGAGAAGAAACTATTTGAGCTTGACGGTGTAGCCGATGCCGATAACCTGTGTGAAACCGTCGTAGTTATGCGCTGATGTAAAATCAGCTCCTCCTAAGCGCGACGGCACGTCTCTCGAACCTGCCCATATTCCGGTGTAAGCGAACGAGATTTCGTGGTTTTCTTTCGGCCTGTATTTAAAGCCTATACTTCCTCTATGGCGGTCGCCGGTTGGAACTGTGAAGTCCATATACTGGTCTGGAACGGGACTTTCATCGTAGACGTAACCGGCAAGTATGCTCCACTGCTTGCTGAGTTTGTGCTCTATACCTATGCCGTAGCGCCAGCAGGCTTCCCAATTTTTAGGGTTCATTGACCCCGGTAAAGACACATGCTTTCCGGAGCCTGGAAGCGTCATAGAAACTGCCGGGTTGAAATTTATATTAAGAGCGTTATAAGTTTCCCAATTCGTCCATATGGCATTCAGTTCCACACGTGTTCTATCATTAAATTTATGACCAAGGCCTATCGACAATGAATCAGGAAGTGTTACCGTACCACTTGCCCCTGTACTTAACCCCATACCTCCAATACTGAAATTGATATCGGCATCATCCATCGTATGCTTTATCCTGGAGCGATAAGTAACAGCAAGAGACGTCTTGTCATCAAAGTCATACATAAGCGACGCAAGCCAACCTACATTAATTGTATCGCCTTCCAAATCCGTTCCAATGTCTCCTAGGCCGAAACTCTGGCCAGGGACATTTTTCCTCATTCTTAGTTTGACATAGTTAATATCAAGTCCCACTGCTGCGGAGAGTTTACTGTTTACTTTGAAGGCGTATGTGGGCTGAAGGGTTACGCCCTTGACGCCCGAATAAATCGTGTCATATCTGCCTGGCCACAGGTCGTCGTATTCGAGCTGGTTGCCGTAGCGCGCGAAGAACGCCAGCCCCCACCATGAATTTTTGCCGGCTTTCGTCGCATAGTACATATAAGGAATGACGGCAGGGTCGTATTCGTTCTCCCAAAGAGTGCTGCTCCCGCCGGTCAGCGCGCCAAGCTGGTTGAAAAGCACTTTCATATCAGGGATAAAAAGGCTCGTCCCTATGCTGAAATAAGTCCCGTCCAACTTCGTTATCTGCGAGGGGTTGTAGGCGAGGACCGCCGGGTCTTCTTCTCCGAACATATAGGCTTCGCCCATAGCGCTTCCCGCCGCGCTCCACTCGTAGACGCCGAAGCCCTCGGCGAAGGCCGCATGCGCCGCCGGTAGCGATAACAGGGCCGCAGCCGCGAGCGCTAAAAACTTTTTCCTCACGTTAATCAATGAACACAATCCTTCCCTAAGAAATTTTATTTTGCTATGTGCCCGAAGTTCGGGTGTTTCTGCCCGAGGCTAGGGGTTATGACCGAAATCTCAATACTTACGTCGCGTCCGCTCGCGTAGTACGAGGCGAAGTCTGCGAGCGTGCGTGAGGCGAGGTAGCGCAGGAACGCGCGAGACAGCTCGTTCACCATATCCGCAATAAAGCATTTTTTGCCGCGGCAGCCTTCGAGCGAACATTCGCGCGATTCGAACGGGCCGCCTAAAAGCTCGAATATAGGATAAAGCGGGGTCTCCGACGGCACGCAGTTGAGCTTATAGCCGCCGCCAGGCCCGCGGACGGATTTGATGAGGCCGCCTTTGTTGAGGCGCTGAAGCACCTTCGAAAGGTGCGGCTCAGACGTGCCTATCGCAGCCGCGACCTGCTGTGTCGTAAGGCAGCGGTCTGGGTCTTTCGCAAGCTCGCCTAGCGCGTGCAGACCAAGCAGCAGCGGCTCCGGCAGATCTACGATTGGATTCAGCTTCCTCTCCCCCTCCGCAAAGTAATGGAATAATGGATATTTTATTCCACCTTTATTTTACGGTCAAGCGTACACGAGAATATTTTTTCGCGCGGATATCGCGACGGCGCGAAACGTGAGATAATATGAAAACGCGTCCGCATAGCGCGGGCGATAACATGCACGGAAGGATGAAGTTGATGCCTTGGAGCAATATTCTCGAAATAGTTATGCTGGTATGCTTCGCGGCGGCGTGGCCCGCGTCTATACATAAATCGTGGGCGAGCCGCACGCGCAAAGGAAAGAGCCTCGCGTTCATGGTGATAATACTAGTAGGCTACGTCGCGGGCATCGCGAAGGTGCTTGTGAGCCACACCGCCATTTATATGCTCATTCCATACACGCTGAACACGACTCTCGTACTCTGCGACCTCGCGCTCTATTACAGAAACTACAGGATAGACAGCGGGCAGTATGTGCCTTTTTAGCGCGGCGGCTTGCAAGCGCGAAGTTTAGCGCTATACTCTTATGCGACGATTGACGAAAGAAGGAGCTTACTATGGCAATATGTTATTACAACGGTAAATACGCGCCGATGTCGGAATGCTCGCTGCCGGTGACGGACCTTGTCATCCAGCGTGGCGTCGGCACGTTTGAAACTATACGGGTTTACGACGGGAAGACCTTCGCTATGGCGCAGCACCTCGAACGACTCGCGGGAAGCACCAGGGGCGCGGGCATAGCCGGCGACGAAATCATAGCAAAGCTTCCTGAGATAATCAGAGGAGGGCTCGCCCTGCCTGAAATAAGCGGCTTCGATGGGATCGTGAAGCCTTATATCACCGGCGGCGATGTGAACGACAATGGTACGTTTCCCCACCCACGCTTCTTCGTCGTATTCGACGAGAACATCCACAAGCCGACCGCAGACGAGATGAAGAACGGCATAGCGCTCGAGCCCAACCGCGTTGCACGCCCCTATCCGCTCATTAAGAGCACCAACTATCTTTTCGGCTTTATTCCGCTCTCCAAGGCGACGAAGACGAATTTCGAATCGCTCTACATAACGCCGGAGGGTGAAATAACCGAGGCCATGAGCAGCAATTTCTTCCTCTGCAAGCACGGAAAGCTCATCACAGCGCCTGTAGGGCGCGTCCTCAAGGGCGTGACGCGCGACATCATCCTCTCGCTCGCACGCGAAAACGGCTTCACCGTCGAGGAGCGCTGCCCGCGCGAGGAAGAGCTTGCGCAGGCCGATGAAGCTTTCATCACAGGTTCGGTTAAAGAAATCCTCCCCGTCGTGCGCGTCGGTTCGCAGAAAATAGGTTCCGGCCGTCCCGGCCCCGCGGTGCAGCGGCTTCAGCACATTTTCCTGCAAAATATGTCGAAGTGGCTGGACAAGTAATAAAACGCAGATTTTAATATAAAGCCGTGTATAAAAGAAAGGGCCGCAAAAGCGGCCCTTTCTGCTGTCTTACGCGTCTTTCGGCGGTTATGCGTTATTCGTACCAGACTACGCGCGGTATCGAGAGCGAACATGCGCGGCCGACTTCTAGACGCGGCTCACGGCGGCTCTTCTCAACGCGGATTTCCTGCGTCCCGACCTTCACCATGTAGTCGACGGTCTCTCCAAGGTAGGCCATGCGGTCTATGACTCCGCGCACGCCTTCGCCCTCGGCGACGAACTGCACGTCTGAGGGACGGCACGCGAGCGTGGCCTTCTGCGCGCCGGCGAACTCCTGCGGTATTTCAGCGGCTATAGTCCCAGCCTCAGGCGCGCTTTCAAGAACGGCGCGTCCGCCGTCGAGCTTCACCTTGATGAAGTTCGACAGCCCGATGAAGCTGAAGACGAACTGGTTCTTAGGATGTGCGTAGATGTTGAGCGGAGTGTCTATCTGCATCATGCGCCCGTCTTTCATTACCATGATGCGGTTCGAAAGCGCCATAGCCTCAGACTGGTCGTGCGTGACGAATATAATTGAGAAGTCATATTTGCGCTGCAGGTCCTTTATTTCGAAGCGCATCTCTTCGCGAAGGTGCGGGTCAAGGTTCGAGAGCGGTTCGTCAAGCAAAAGCAGCCCGGGGTTGATTGACAGCGCGCGCGCTAGCGCTATGCGCTGCTTTTCTCCGCCGGAGAGGTCGTTCGGGTAAAGCTGCGCCTGCTTCGTGAGGTTCGTGTTGGCGAGCGCCTGCTTAGTGCGTTCCTCTATCTCGGAGCGGCTGAGCTTCTTTATCTTGAGCGGGAAGGCGACGTTGTCGTAGACCGTCATGTGCGGCCAAACCGCGAAGGCCTGGAAGACCATCCCAAATCCGCGATGCTCTGGCGGGACATAGAAGTTCTTCGCCTTTGACGACATAAGCTTGCCGCCGACTTCGATCTCACCCTCGTCAAGGTCCTCAAAGCCTGCGACCATGCGCAGCGTCGTCGTCTTGCCGCAGCCGGAGGGGCCGAGGAACGAGAAGCATTCGCCTTTTTCAATGGAGAGGTTGAGCTTGTCGACCGCGCGGACCGTGCCGAAGAGTTTCGTAACGTCTCTGAGTTCTACATAAGCCATGTTTACGCACCTCCATTGTCAGCGCGGTGTTTCTTTTCAAAGAAGCGCTTGATGATTATTTCGCCGCCGACTATAAGAAGCAGCGCGACGCCGGCGAGGGCGCAGGCGTAGACCGTCTCTCCGTCCTCGTTAAGCGTATATATTGCAACGCCTATAGTTCTAGTCGTAGGCCCGTACAGCAGGACGGAGGTCGTCAGCTCGCGAAGCGCCGGCAGGAAGATCAGGAAGAACGCGGCGACCATGCCTGGGCGTATCAGCGGGATGACGATGTCGCGAAGCGACTGCCACGGGGTGGCGCCGCTCGCACGGCTGGCCTCAACAAGCGAGTCGTGGACCTGTTCGAGCGCAGCGCTGTTGGACTTGAGCGAGAAGGCCATATAGCGCGCGATGTAAGCGACGAAGATTATCCATGCCGTGTTGTATATGTTGATTCCGAAGCGTCCGCTCCACGTCAGGATGACGCCGAGCGCGATGACCGTTCCGGGGAGGGAGAACGGCAGCATTCCAAGGAATTCCAGGAACCACTTGCCGCGCACCTTGAGCTTGACTAGGACGTAGGAGATGATTCCGCCCGCGATCATCGTTACGAAGGCAGCGGAAAGCGACAGGTATGTGGAGTTCCATATAGCGTCGCGCGTCAGCTTCCATTCGAAGAGGACGTAACGGAAGTTATCCCAAGTCATATTCTCGAGCGTTACAGGCACGCCGTACGTCTTGAGCATACCGACTATGAATATCGTAACGGTAGGCATAACGACTGTGATGAGCAGGTATATGCAGCAGAATATGAAGAGCGGCATACGAAGCCCGCGCAGCTTGAGCACGGTCGGGCGGACGCTCTTACCGGCGATTATCTGGAAGCGGCCCGACTTGACGACGCGGTTCTGCGCGTAAAGTATTATAGCCGCCGAGAGGACTAGAACGACGGAGAGCACCGTTGCAGCGCGTATAGCAGCGAAGCTCCCCGCGCTCTGGTGGATCAGCTCGTATATCATAGTCGGTATTGTGTAGATTCCGACGCCAGTACCGAGTATGGCCGGAGTTCCGAAATGTGACAGTGAGTAGAGGCAGACGAGCAGCGCGCCAGCGACGACGGATGGCATTATGAGCGGTATCGTTATCTTGCGCGTTATCGTGAAGAGCCCTGCGCCAGAAATACGCGCCGACTCCTCAAGCGTCGGATCCATGTGTTCGAGAGCGCCGCTGACCTGAATGAATACGAAGGGGAACAGGTACATGCTTTCTATGACTACTATGCCCCAGAAACCGTAGACGTTGAACAGCGGTTCCCGCGTCCCCCACAATCCCATCCAGAATTGGTTGATATACCCCGCTCGAGGTGAGAGAAGCATCTTCCACGCGATAGCTCCGATAAAGGCGGGAAGCATAAAGGGAACAGTGAAGAGAACTTTCATAGTCTCCTTAAACGGCATGTCCGTCCTAGTGACGAGCCATGCGAAGAGCGTCCCGACGACCGTGCAGAGCACCGTGACGCATATCGCTATCAGTATGGACATCTTGAGCGCCTGGAAGGTCTCCTCCTGCATTATCGTATCTACGACGGTCTGAAGGTTCAGCTGCCCGTCTACGACGAACGATGTCCAGAAAATGAGGATGACCGGAAGCGCGACTACAACAACGAGGATGAGAACGGCGAGAAGGAATATTATCTCAGCCATTCCAAACTTTCTGCCGCCGTGGTTGGGGCTAGGCATCCTCTATCACTCCTTCCATTGTTCTTGCGTCGAATATAAGCTGGTTGGCTATACGTACACCGACGCGGTCTCCCTCTTCGAATATGAGGTTGTGGTCTATAGCGTAATGCGTCTCCATTTGAGAACGCAGTTCGTGCCCCGCGAAATCTATACGCTGGTCTACTATCGGGCCGAGCAGGTTGACACGCGTGACCGTGCCCGTGACCATCCCTGCATCCGGCGCGCGGAACAGGTCTATATCCGACGGACGGCAGCCCATCACTGCGTCGGCAGGAACCGGCTCTTTCACCTCATCGGCGAGCGCCGTCTCCGTACCCTTGACGTACAGCTTACCGCCGCGTTCCTCGACCGGCAGCATGTTAGCCACTCCCATAAAGCGGAATACGAAAGCGTTGACCGGGTGCTCGAAGAGCTCTACCGGAGTGCCGATCTGGCATATGTTGCCGTGCTGGTCGAGCACCGCGAGACGATCAGATATGGCAAGCGCTATCTCCTGGTCGTGCGTGACGTAGAGCACAGTCGCGCCCTTTCTCTTCTGGAGCGCCCGTATCTCGAAACGCATCTCCTCACGCAGATTCGCGTCAAGGTTCGTCAACGGCTCGTCAAGAAGCATTATCTTAGGTTCCGCTACGAGGGCGCGGGCAAGCGCGACACGCTGCTGCTGTCCGCCTGAGAGCTGCGACGGCAGGCGTTCTTCAAGTCCGTTAAGGTTGACGCTGTTTATCGCGTCCTGCGTCCTCTTCGCAGCTTCATTTTTTTCAACCTTCTGCATCTGAAGAGGATACATAACATTTTCACGCACAGTCATGTGCGGCCAGACGGCGTAGTCCTGAAAGACGACGCCGAGCGCGCGCTCCTCAGGCGGCACCATTATCTTCTCGGCCGGAGAGGACTGCGTTACGCCGCCGATCTTGATAGTGCCGGCATCTGGAGACTCGAAGCCGGCTATCATGCGCAACATGACGGTCTTGCCGCAGCCGGACGGGCCAAGCAGAGTAAAGCATTCGCCGTCGTTTATAGTGAGGTTTAGATCCTTGTAAACGACTTTTTTGCCGTAGGCCTTGCGCACATGCTCAAGTTTTACTTCAGCCAAACAAATCTGCTCCTTTCACTCTGAATATTACGGGGAAGGCCGTTATCTCCTCGGCCTTCCCCGAACTGTTCTCTTTTCACGCGTGCGCCATTAACGGCGCCGCGTCGGAAGCCGCCTCTTCGCTTATTTGCCGGGGCGCATAATATCCTTGAACTGCTTGATCATCTCTTCTTTGCCGGCGCCGCTCATCTTCTCAAAGTCGAGTTTGATGGCGTTGACGACGGCGTCGTGCGGCTTGGGCAGCGGGCTGCCTTCAGGAAGCGATACATCGTCGCGGACCGGAAGCGTGTAGTTGTTGGCGATGATCTGCTGGCCTTCCTTGGAGAGTAGGAAGTCGACGAACTTCTGGGCTGCGGAGAGGTTCTTCGTGCCCTTGATGATGCCGACGGGGCTCGGAAGGACTATCGTCTCTTTCGGGTAAGCCATGGCGAGCGTGGCTCCCTTCTCTATTTTCGCCATCGTTATGTAGTCGACGCCGATGCAGGCCACGAGGTCGCCCATCGCCGTATCGTCAACGACCTGGCCGGAGCCCTGGCTCATAACGCCGCCGTTCTTCTGGATATCCTTGAAGTAATCCCATCCATAGAGGTTCACGAGCGCCGCAACGCTTCCGTAAGCAGTTCCGGAGAGCGCCGGGTCTGCAATTCCAAAGGCGTCCTTATAGTCGGGGCCGAGGACGTCCTTCCAAGTCTTCGGGGCTTCCTTGATGAAGCGCGTGTTATAGACTATGCCGAGCGTTCCGTTACGGGCGGGCGTGAAATAACCGTCAGGATCGATGACGGGGCTGTCCACGTACTTCGCGTTGGGCGACTTGTAGGCTTCGAGCACTCCCTCTTTCTTGAGCTGATAGAAGTCGGGAACTTCGCTGTGCCAAAGTACGTCGGCTACCATTGAGCCAGACTGGCGCTCCGCGGCGATTTTCGCCATGAGTTTTCCGGCTCCGGCTACGTAGGCGTCGAACTCGATATCGGGATGCTGCTTCAGGAACGCATCCTTCAGCTCTCCGATGAGCGAGTCCTTCATCGACGTGTAGACCGTCAACTTCTCAGCAGCCATGGCGGTGCCGGATACGAAGAGCATCGCAGTCAGCATCAGCAACGCAACAAACTTTTTCATAAAAACTACCTCCCTGTGCTTTTTGGGTTTCCCCTGTTTTAAAAATTTGCCCAGCCCTCGCGCGCCCAACGCTCAGAGCCGATGCAAAGATTTAACGTTTTGAAAGCTCTTAATTCAGATAAGCCTTTCTTATGTGTAAATAAAAAGTAAAACTTTTGTAAAAATATCAACACTCCTCACGCTTGTGTATTATATAACGAGCAATAAAAAAATCAACACAGAAAAATTAATTTTTCGTGTTGATTTTTAGTATTCTTCCAGGCAGGACAGTTTGATTTTTATTTTATATTTACTACATGCTTTATAAAGACATGAATTTTTACATATATTTTATATTACACCGCCTACGAGCCGAGCGCAGGCCTCGACCACGTGTTTTGCAAGCACGGTGGTCGTCACCTTGCCTATACCGCCTGGGACCGGCGTAACAGCAAGCGCGGTTTCAGAAGCGGCTTCGTAGTCCACATCTCCGCACATTTTACCGTTCTCGTCAAAGTTTATGCCAATATCGACGATTACCTGACCAGGCGATAGGTATTCGCGCCCTATCATCTTTCCGTGGCCGATGGCGACGACCAGGATTTCAGCCTCGCGACAGAGATCTGTGAGGTTTTCCGTCTTAGTATGGCAAACCGTGACGGTTGCGTCGCGTTCGAGCAGCATCATAGCGACCGGCTTGCCGACGACGAAACTGCGACCGACGACGACGGCGCGCTTCCCCGCTATCTTAACGCCGTAGTGGTCGAGCATGTCGATGCATGCCTCCGCCGTGCACGGCGCGAAACCGACCTTCTTACAGGAGTAAAGCCCGGCCATCGAGCATTCCGTGATGCCGTCGACATCCTTTTCCGGCACAAGCGCGCGACAGACAGCTCGGTCGTCGATGTGCGGCGGCAGCGGGCGCAGGATCAAAACGCCATGGACGGATGAGTCCTCGTTGAGAGAGCGCACACACTCCAGAAGTTCGCTCTGCCCAACGTTTTCACCGAAGTGAATGAGTTTAACGCCGACGCCTGCAGCCTCGCAGCATTTTGCGGCATTGCGCTCGTATGCGATGTCGTCGCCGTTGTCGCCGACGCGCACGATGGCGAGCGCAGGAGCGGCGCCGCGCGCGCGCAGGGCCTCGGCGCGGCTTCTGAGATGCTCGTTCAGCTTATCGATGACGGGCTTCCCTCTCATTATTGTTTGTGGCATTTCCTTCACGTCTTTCGTAAAATATCGCGTGCCCGCGCGGGCGATGGGCGCGGAGCAGGATTATTTTAGCACAAGCGCGGCGGCAGCCGCGCGCCCGAGCGCAGTTGAAACATAGATATATTTACTTGAAAAGGGTATAATTACTGACGAATAAGATACGGGAGGATAGAAAATGTCTCACAACCATACGCACGGATCTCCGTACACGAGACTTATCGAAAGGCTGAACCGCTTCCCGCAGGGTGCGCCTGAGTCTAAGTTGTTGTACGACATACTCAAGATACTTATGACCGAGAAGGAAGCGGGGCTGATGGCGCAGCTTCCTATAAAACCCTTCGACGTTCACAAAGCAGCGCAGGTTTGGCAGATGCCGGAGCACGAAGCGCAGAAAATGCTTGACGACCTCGCAAGCAAAGCGCTCATCGTCGACATAGAGCAGGACGGCAACCAGATATACGCCGTCCCCCCGCCCATGGCCGGTTTTTTTGAGTTTTCATTGATGCGCGTGCGCCACGACATAGATCAAAAGACGCTGAGCGAGCTTTTCTACCAGTACATCACCGTAGAAGAGGACTTTATGCGCGACCTTGTATGCAGCGGCGATATACAGATGGGGCGCATTTTCCCGCAGGAGCCGCAGATACCAGACGAATACCTGCTCCAGGTTCTCGACTACGAGCGCGCTACAAACGTCATAGACACGGCGTCGCATATAGGCATCAGCATGTGCTACTGCCGCCATAAGGCGATGCACGAAGGACACGCCTGCGACGCGCCGATGGACATATGCATGACTTTCAACACTACAGCCGCAACGCTTATCAAGTACGGGCACGCGCGTCAGGTAGACGCAGCCGAGTGCCGCGACCTCCTCGCACAGGCATACGACTATAACCTCGTACAGTTCGGCGAGAACGTCCGCCGCCGCGTCAATTTCATCTGCAACTGCTGCTCCTGCTGCTGCGAGGCGATGCTCGCCATCAAGCGTTTCGGCGTAGCGCAGACTATCTGCTCGAACTTTATTTCGAAGATAAACCCAGAAAAATGCGTCGGCTGCGGAAAATGTTTGAAAATCTGCCCAGTCAACGCAATAGAGATGACAGAAGAAAATGGACGCAAAAAAGCGCACGTCGTCCCCGAACGCTGTATCGGCTGCGGCGTCTGCGTCAAGAACTGCCCAACGCACGCGCTCGCGCTCGAACCGCGCCCGAACAGGCTCATCACGCCGCTCGATACGACGCATAAAGCCGTAGCGATGGCGACCGAGCGCGGCAAGCTTCAGGAGCTCATCTTCGACAACAAAGTGCTATTCAGCCACCGGCTTCTCGCCGGCGTCCTCGGCGCGATACTGAAGCTTCCCGGTCTCCAGCGCTCCTTCGCTCAGGCCCAGCTGAAGTCAAGATACCTCGAAAAGCTGATAAGCAAGGCTGCGGGAGAGTAACCGCATTATAAATAGGCGGCTCAGTAGGTGAAATTACGATAAGGCGGAAGGGAATGCCCCTTCCGCCTTTTTCTTACATTTACAAGCTTCTACATCATATAATTTTTTCGTTTATATGCTTTCAAAATCCGTCCCGTCGTAAGCCTCGACTGCGGGCCAGAAATCTTCGCCGTAGCGCTCCGTGAGCATGTCGCGGACTTTCTTTATAACTTCGTCCGCCTGCTCCGGAATCACCTGCCTTATGATATGGACATACATCTGATAGACGTCTGCGCAATGATAGGCCATTTCGCGTTTCACATTCTGCCCTGGCTTCAAACGGCTTCCATATGTGTCCATAAAATCTTCCTTGACCTCCGAGCTTCTGAAATAGAAATCACAAGAGCCGTTGAGGTGCATATTCTGAGTACATTCGAAACCAAGCGAAGAATTGAAGCCGCGCACTATGGAGCCGTCGATTTCGCGGCAATAGTCTACTCCGCACTCCTTGCATCCCATAGCGCGAAATTCGCGAGCCCACCAGCAATCCGTCTGGCGTTCATGCACCGTTCCGGGGATAGCTTCAAACAGGCCGCAGTCCGTAAGCCCTTCGTCGTTGCACAGCAATTCGCCGTAGGCGAAGTAGGAGGTCACATCCAGAGGATTCCCGTCATGCAGCGCTCGCAGGGCCATTCTGCGGCCGCGCCTCGCTCCGTAAGTGCGCGCCGCGGTCATAAAAATTTCTAATCCGCGCTCTTTACCGCACACTTCAGCCAGAGATTTATAGAATGCAACGAGGATGCCGCCGTGGTGCGTCTCAGTCAACGAGATCTTCGGCTTCGGCATCGTCCTTCACCTCAAGGTTGGGGAAAGCCAGGAGCAGCACCAGCACTACCGTCACAGCGAGGCTGACCGTGAAGAGCGCCGAGCTGCCGCCCATCATGTAACGTATGCAGATACCGTAGGCAAGGGAAAAATTTGCGGCGCAAAGAAGCAGCGTCAATAAACCGCGCATACGAAGCGGCCCGACCTGCGACTCAAGAAAACTCGATATCATTTTTGCCATTACGCCCACACTCCTAACTTAGTCAAAACAAAGATTACAAAGGTGAGGTTGAGGACGATTACGCTCACCAGAATTCCGAGGTTATACAGATAGTTCTTGACCACGTGCTTTCCTAGGAACTTACGGTCGTTAGCAAGAAGGAACCACGACGAACCGCTGACCCACGAGAAGCATGACTGGAGTCCCGCAACGAGAATGACGGCCCACATCGGTTTGCCAATATAAGCGCCGAGGAATCCTATCTGCGTACTGATTATCCCGAACTTCCACAGTGCCGAATGCGGGTCGAGCGGCTTGCCGAAAGCGCGGCACAGCGACTGAGCCGCAATTGTGCTCATGCCTATCATGGTCGATACGGTGATGGCCAGCACGCCTATATAGAAACCTATCTGAATTGCAAGGCTTGGGATAGCTCCTACAAGCGCGTGAGCCAACTCGTATGTATCGTCTGGGAACGTTCCGCCGCTGAAAGTTACCGCAAAAGCTATTCCGACGAAGGTAAGGACGAGCGTTACGGGAACAAGCCCTCCGAATACCAGGTCGAAATGCGCCAGCTTTTCATGCACGGGAGTAAAATGGCGCTGCTTCATTGCGTAGTGATACTGACACCAATCTCCAACTGCGACGACAGAGATAAGCGCTGCGACGCCGGTTGTAACGCCCTCAACGCCGCTCGGGAGCGTCGGAATTAACAGTCCGTGAATTAGTGCGCCCCAATCAACGCCGGTAACGAAGATGACCGCGATGAATACAAGCAGCATCACGACGACGAGAAATTTGCTGAAATTCTCAACAAAGCGAACTGCTTTATCGTTTTTGCCGTACATCCACGCAAACGGGAAAGACAAGGCAAATATGATTATCCAGTTTACCGACCTCGGGCAATTGATTCCAACAAGTGCAAACATATTTTCCAGAGCGTCGGTGCACAATCCGTACTGTCCAAAGGTGAAAACGCCATATCCTACATAACATGCAATCAAGCCGGTGACGACAGACCCTACAAGCTTATTCTGATACTTATTCTGGGCAGTGATTACGTCTAACTTGCTGTGTACGGCGAACTTGCTACCGAGAGAGAACATAAACATTCCAAGCAAGTATGAATAGAATGGTATCCACAGCATTTTGTAGCCGTAAGCCGCGCCCATCGCAGCAACGGACGCAAAAGAGCCGGCTCCAAGCGTCGTGACGGCTTCCATAAAAGCCGGACCGGTATATTTGCTATATCCAACCCAGCGCTCCAGCAGCGGCGCGTCGTTTAAACGCTTTAGATCTTCTACCTCTCTGAGGTATTCTTCTTTCTCGCTCATTCAACTCACTCCTCCATAAATTACGCTTCACAAACCAAATCGCGGACGACTTTAGCGCAGTAAGGCTCTATAGTAATCTCCTCAGCATCAACCCTTTCCTTACACGCAAGCTTCACAGCACCGTCGACCTTAACCATGCACTTGCCGCAGGCAGCCTGACGGCATGCTGCATGGGAAAAGAAAGCGAGGGTGTGATCTTGTTTATCATATATCTCCTCTAAAAGGTTCATGACGGAGACGACAGCCCCGTCGTCAACCTCGACGGCGTAGGTTTTGTATTCCCCGCACCCGGTTTCGCATCCGCGCAGAATGTTGACTTTAATCTTTCTCATCTGCTGCCTCCTCAGCTCAGCTTTTCGATAACATCTTCCACGTAGGCGATATAATCTTTCCTTACCGCTTCGGGGCTGATTTCAGTATGGACGGGCTCCGCCCATTCCGTATTCAGGCGCGCGTCTGACACCACAATGTTTTTCAGGTAATTTTCATTATCCGTATACATGTAGTCTTCTCTCACGTGGACTCCGCGGCTCTCTTTCCTCATGGATGCAGCCTTCAGCGTAGCCGCAGCCGTCAAAAGCCCGTTGCGCAGTTCCAAATATTCAAGCCACTCCTTGTTGTACCTGCGGTCCAACGTGGCGAAAGACACATATTTCAGCTCATCAAGCAGCGACAGCGCTTCGCTGAACCCTTTATCTAGAGTTTCACCGCAGCGTATGACGGACAGAGCCTCCGAAGTGATTTTATGAAGCTTTTTTCTTATCTCTACCGGGCTCTCTCCGCCTTTAGAAACAAACGGGCGCAATAACTCGTCTTCCATCTCGCCGACGAGGCCGTCCGTGGCGGCGGCGAAGTCGCTCCCCTTCGCATAAGACGCAGCAGATGCGCCGGCTATATTTCCTTCAATAAGCATCTCAGTAGTAGCGGCAGAGACACGGTTGGCTCCGAACATGCCCCCCGTGCATTCTCCAGCGGCAAATAGTCCCGGAAGCTTTGTCCCCATCTCTTCGTCAATTTTGATTCCGCCCTCGAAATAATGGGCGAACGGCGCACACGTCACGCAGCCGCCGTCATGGAAAATTTCCATAATATCGTGATACATACCATTGGACAGGCTCGGAAGGTCGTTGTACAGCTCTTCCTTCAGCTCGCGCGGTTCAAGGTCAAGCTTGTAGTAGACGCCGCCGAAGCGGTTGCATCCACGTGAGTTTATCTCGCGCTGCAAAGCATAGGAAAGCAGCATCTTGTTCCATTCCGTGTCTAGCGCGAGCCTTTCGACATCAGGGGAAAGGTAACGCTGTGTAAAAGGCTTTCCGAATTTATTTACAAACGTGCCGTAGCCGATAGTGTTCATAATATAAGGAAGGATATTCCCCTTATACATCGTCGGGGAAAGTATGACTGCGGGGCAGTAAGATATCATCTCCATATCTACGAGCTCAGCTCCGGCGCGCAGCGCCGCAGCCGGCCCTTCGCCGCAGCAGTCGGTCGGTCCGCTCGTATTTTTGAAAATGCCATGGCTGCCGCCGGTAGCTATAATTACCGCCTTAGCCGGAATGTATTTGACATCTCCAGAAAGCAGGTCGACGCACATACACCCTCTGACAACTCCATCTTCGACGACGACGTCTGTGAAAAGCTGATTCTCAGCCCATTCTATACCGAGTTCTTTTACGCGCTTGAAGAGAGCGTCTAAAATTGCCGAACCGAATACCGATATGCCGCGCTCGCCCTCGGTGCCGAGCACCTTCATCCCCCAGCTCATAAGCTCCCTGATGCGGTCCGGAGCGCCGTCCACAAATTTCCGAATAAGCTTCTGATTGCCGAGGTAAAATCCCTCGTGGCATATATCCGCGAAGAACTTATCCTTTGTGTCGTCTTTGTTCCATTCGCTCAGTCCCATCTCGTAGAGGCTAGCGCCGTCGCATGCTATATCGGCGCTTAAATTTGCTCCTGCGAGCAATGTTGAACCGCTGCGATTGATTTTCCCTTTAGCCAGAATAAGAGTCTTTACGCCGCCCTCTGCTGCGCTTATTGCAGCGCGAAGGCCGCCGCCGCCGCTCCCGACGACGACCACGTCATAAAGCCCATATACTTCCGCCATCTTCTTTCCTCCGTTTCATCTCCAAGCACATAACGCCAGCGTAGCCGCTTTTGTTTTGTTTCAAACAAAACAAAAATACTATCCAAGCGGCATCACGTCAATAGAGAAAAGAAGTTTTTTACAAAAATTGTTGAAGAATAATACTTTAGGAAAATACAGCGGACTTAAGACGACGCCTGCAAAGATCTTCCATATAATCCGCATATCTGCATAGCACGTCAAGCACAAGCAGCTGCGAATCTTCAGGCAGCGATCTAAAGTAAGAATAAAATGCGTGACCTATGATACTGTGAAATTCGTTATGCGCGCGAAAGACGTCCATGCCGGCCTGCGTCGCTCTATAATAAACTTCTTTACGGTTGCCTGCGTCTCTGTAGCATTCAATCAATCCGCGCTGGACGAACTCCCTCGCCATCTTAGAAATGGTGCCCTTCGGTACTCCCGTTACGTGCGCCAGCTTCGTCGTATTAACGCCCGGATGCAGTATGATTTTTTCTAGGGTGTGCATTTCACGCGGCAGCAGGCGCGTCCCAGGGATGTATTCGCGATGGATTCTGTTGTCAATGTTTGTATAACTACATATGCGCAGGATAGCCTCGTCAAATTCAAGGCGACGGTCAAGCATTACGGCTCACCCCATCGATTAGATTTATTATGCACAGAAAAACTTTCAACAGGAGCGTAGGTTTAACATTCCCTATCGAATATTATAGTATGCTGCTGACGGCATATGTCACTCTGTGACGACTCCTATTAAAATTGTATCACTTAGATGTATAGGTGTCACACTATATTAAAGACCGGCACAACAAAACGCGGCGGGGGCGACATAGCCCCGCCGCGCTGATTGTTTGCGACGGACGCGCCGCCGCCGGCAGTTAGGTTATTCTTCCGGACGAATCTTCTTGAAGAATACGGCAGTGCCGTCCTTAGCTTCGAGCATATAGCCGTCCTTGTTCTTCGGGTTGTGGAATTCGTCCATTGTGAGCTTTGTGTGCATCAGCTGAAGATCCTTCGTCTGCTCGAGTGCGTCGCGGACCTTCTGCGGGTCGGTGCTGTTGGCGCGGGTGATAGCGTCGGCAAGCCAATAGACGGAGTCGTAGGCCATAACCGCGTTCATAAATTCCTGGCATTCTGTGGCGGTCTGTTTCTTATATTTCGCGAAGAAGTCCTTCAGCGCCGGGTCTTCCTTCGCTACGTGGCTGACCCAGAATGTGTTCTTCATAGCTTCTTTGCCTGCTACCTCCCAGAAATAGTCGCCGTAACCGTCGCCGCCGATAATCGGGACGGTGATGCCGAGTTCGCGGGCCTGCTTGACGGAGAGAGGCGTGCATTTGCCCATCGTCGGAAGGACGACGACGTCTGGATTGGCTTCCTTAATCTTCGTGAGCTGTGCGCGGAAATCGACGTCTTCGCCGCGGTGGCCCTCATCGGCTACTATCTTGCCTCCGGCGGCTTCAAAGCTCTTGATGAAGAATTCGCGGAGCCCGTGTGAGTAATCGCTAGACACGTCGTAGAGGATGCCCGCCGTCTTGGCCTTCAGATCATGGGCCGCGAAGGTGGCAAGTATTTTTCCCTGGTATGGGTCGAGGAAGCAGATACGGAAGTTGTATGGGCGTACTTTACCCTTCTCGTCTACAGTAACCTGCGGGTTTGTCGGCAGCGTGCCTATATGGGGGACTTTGCCGCTGTTGAATACCGGCGCGGCTGCTATGCAGAGGCCGGAGCCGCTCGGTCCGATGACGGCTACGACCTTGTCCTGCTGGACGAGGCGGCGCGCCGCGTTGACCATGTCTTCGTTTCTAGTGCGGCAGTCGTACGCAACGACTTCAAGCTGTTTACCTAGGACGCCGCCTTTGGCGTTGATTTCTGCTACCGCCATCTTGACCGATTCGACTTCTGCGACGCCGTAGGCCGCGAAGTCCCCGGTGACGGTCGCTATTTCACCAATTTTGATTGTGTCTGCGGCAAAAGCGGGGAGTGCGAGCAACATTACAAGCAGCGCGCTGAGACTAATAAACTTACGCATACATAATACCTCCTCAATGTTTTATGTCGCTTTCTCTTGGTGCAGTTAGTATATTATAACATAGTTTTCTTGCTGATTTATACACTCTTGTGTAATAATGCGCTCGCATCGTTCATTTCAGCAATATCGCCTATCTTTAATAGCCGCTTTACCTATGCACGCCATCGATACGCTTGTGGGGCCTGTGGACAAAGCCGCTGAGCCGCGCCATTCGCAAACGGCGCGGCTCAGCAATTTTTATCTTATTATGTAACAGGTTAGAGTTTTTTTACAAAGAGAGCTCTTATCGCATTGAACACTGCGAGTATCATGACGCCGACGTCGGCGAATATCGCAAGCCACATGTTTGCTACGCCGAACGCGCCTAGCGCAAGACATATCAGCTTGACGCCTATCGCAAGAACGATATTCTGGTAGACGATTCCTAGGCATTTACGTGAAATTTTGATGGCCTTCGATATTTTCATTGGGTCGTCGTCCATCAGAACCACGTCCGCCGCCTCTATCGCAGCGTCTGACCCCATCGCCCCCATCGCTATGCCTATGTCGGCGCGGCGCAGAACCGGCGCGTCGTTGACTCCGTCCCCCGCGAAGGCCAGCTTCTCCTTGCCGGATTTCGTCAACAGCAGCTCTTCTACTTTCTCGACTTTGTCAGCAGGAAGAAGCTCCGCGTAGACCTTGTCGATACCAAGCGCATCGGCAACCTGCGACGCGACGGCCTCCGCGTCTCCTGTTAGCATAACGGTCTGCCGCACGCCTGCTGCCTTGAGCGCCGCTATCGCCTCTTTCGCGTGCGGTTTCACGACATCGGAGATGACAATATGTCCAGCGTACTCTCCGTCCACGGCCATATGTACTATCGTGCCGACGGAATGACAGTTTATATAGGGTATGCCGAGCCGCTCCATGAGCTTCGCGTTACCTGCAGCGACCGATACTCCATCTACCTTCGCAGTCACACCTTCGCCGCTTATCTCCTTTATCTCCGCTACGCGCGAGTTGTCTACCGGCCTGCCGTACGCGCGACGTAGGCTCTTGCTTATCGGGTGCGACGAGTAGCTCTCAACAAGCGCCGCATATTCGATGAGCTTTATCTTCGCCATCTCGTTGTGGTGGACGGCGTTGACCTCGAAAACGCCCTTCGTAAGCGTCCCCGTTTTGTCGAAGACGACTATCTTCGTCTGTGAGAGCGTCTCAAGGTAGTTCGATCCCTTGACAAGCACGCCTTCCTTGCTTGCGCCGCCGATGCCGGCGAAGAACGAGAGCGGTATACTTATGACAAGCGCGCATGGACAGCTTATGACAAGGAATGTCAACGCACGATATATCCATTCATCCCATCCTGCGGTCAGCCCCATGCCGGCGCTGCGCACAAGCGGCGGCAACACCGCGAGCGCAAGCGCCGCGCCGCAGACGGCAGGAGTGTAGACGCGCGCGAATCTTGTAATAAAATCTTCCGACTTCGATTTACGCGAGCTCGCGTTCTCTACAAGGTCTAGAATCTTCGAAACGGTCGATTCGCCGAACTCCTTCGTCGTACGAACCTTCAGCACACCGGACATGTTGATGCAGCCGCTGATTATTTCGTCGCCCTGCTTCACGTCACGCGGCACGCTCTCACCAGTAAGCGCGCTTGTGTTGACGCTCGACGCGCCCTCGACGACTACTCCGTCGATAGGGACTTTCTCCCCCGGCTGCACGACGATAATGCTGCCGACGCTCACCTCGTCGGGGGCCGCCTTCTCTAGCGTGCCTTCCTTCTCAACATTCGCGTAGTCAGGGCGGATATCCATCAATTCGCTGATGTTGCGGCGGCTCTTACCCACAGCGTAACTCTGGAACCACTCGCCGACCTGATAAAAGAGCATGACCGCGACAGCCTCAGTGTAATCGCCGTTCCCTTCGTAAAGCGCCAACGCAATCGCGCCTACTGTCGCTACAGCCATAAGGAAACTCTCGTCGAACATCTGACGGTTCTTTATCCCTTTCGCCGCCTTTATTAAAATATCATACCCGATGACAAGATACGGAACGAGGTAGAGAGCGAAGCGCGCCCATCCGCTCGCCTGCGTGAAATGCAGCCCCACCATTAGCGCAAAAGCGATGACGATTCGCGCCAACATCTTCTTTTGTTTCCTGTTCATAATTATTTCCTCTCTTCTTTATTACGCGCCGCGAGGTGTGCTACAGATAGATTTCGCAGTCATCCTCAATTTTTTTACAGTTCTTTAAAACTTCATGCATGACCGCGCTGTGGTCCGCGCCATCCTCGAACTCGACGTTCATCTTCAAAGTCATGAAATTGACAGTAGCGCCTTTTACGCCGGCGGTCTTCTGCGCAGCCTCCTCCATCTTGTTCGCGCAGTTAGCACAGTCGACATCGATCTTATATGACTTCTTCATTTGAAAGCACTCCCTTCGTTATCTCAATTAAACAATCAAATGATTGCTTAATTATCAATGCGTATATTATACAGCTCTACATGAAATGTCAATATGTCGGATAAACTTTTTGGGGATAGGAAAATTCCAACCTCGCACGCACGCCGCAGCCTTCACCTATTATTGACGTGACTCATAGCGATTCTGCAAAACACACGCAAATCAAACACTCCGGCGACAAACCAGGGCAAAAGTCAAAGCTTCATGAACGTCGGCACAGCGATCAGGCGTTTTTGCATATTGACGAGAAGCGCGGCAACAGCGCGCAAAAACAAAAAGGACTCGCGGTGAAAAACCGCAAGCCCTTGAAAAATCTGGTGCCGGAGGGGGGGGTCGAACCCCCACGGGTGTTACCCCGGCGGATTTTGAGTCCGCTGCGTCTGCCATTCCGCCACTCCGGCGCGACGAAACTAGAATATTCTATAACATGACGGCATTCGCCGCAATAGCGGAAATGGCGGCGATGTTTGAGCGGCGGCGGCAATTATGCTAGAATGTCCTAAAGGGGATCTGTAATCATAATAAAAAGTATTGAGGGGTGTTGGTATGAACTGTTACCAGATAATGGCCGTAAGAATCCTTGACCGCGGCAAGTGCGCGGTCGAAGTCCAGCGCATATTGACCGAATATGGATGCTCGATACTCACTAGGCTCGGCCTCCACGACCAGTCCGTTCCGGGCACATGCTCGCCCTCTGGGCTGCTCGTCCTCCAACTCTGCTGCGACGCGGAGACGTCGAAGGAGCTTGAGGAGAAGCTTAACGCTCTCGACGGCGTGAAGGCGAAGCTCGTAGACCTCTCGGACTAGCCTGAGACGACAGAAGCGCCCCGACACGGGGCGCTTCTGTTTTTGCACGTTCATCCAAGATTTCAGCGCGGCGCATATTTTGCGCCGCGTTTTCGCGTTTCAGGCACGTGGATGAATTTGCCGGAAACGGTATCCGCGCGCGCCGTCTTCTATAGTTAATATGCGCTCCATGCACCTCTGCGCGCCCGCGCCTCCAATGGAAGCGGCGACATCATCATGTGCGCGATGCGCGCGGACTCTATGCCTGCCGTTCCGTTATTTCCTCGTCCTCCACGCTCCACGGCGGCGAGACGATGCACAGGAATTCCAGCCGTTCGCCGTCATCGTTGACGACGTACTGCTACGCGCCTCGCGGCACGGCAGCGCACACGCCTGCACGCAGCGGTATCGCTTCGCCGTTCGCGTGCAGAGTACCCGCGCCGGAGAGCACGACGTAAGTCTCGGCGGAATTTTTCAAGACGTGCGGGACGGTGCGCCCGCGCGGCTCAATGTATGCGTGCGCGACGGAATATCCGCCGAAGGGCAAAGCTTCGCGCGCGGGGTGCATCACCTCCGCGAGCATGCACCCGTCGCGCGCGGCAAAATGTTCCTCTCCACAGATATGTTTCACAACGACCCCGCCGTTCATCGCAACGCCTCCCAACGCGCCGTTCGTCCACAGACATTATAAGGTCTCCGGCGCGCCGCGTCCCGTCCCCTTCCACGGGAGGCGCGGAGAAACGCTAGCGCCGCGCGCAGGACGCGCTTCTGTGATAGACTGTGAACGTCGTCATAAGAACGCGGCGCGAGCCGCGAAAAACACGCGATTTACTAAAAGGGGCTGCCGCAGGATGAGAGAGCATTTGAGCTTTAGGGAGACGCTTTATATATCGGTAATGCTGTTCGGGCTGTTCTTCGGAGCGGGGAATCTGATCTTCCCAGTATACTTGGGGCACATGGCGGGTCGCGGCGTATGGCAGGCTGCGGCGGGCTTCCTCGCTACTGGCGTCGGCCTGCCGCTGCTCGGGGTCGCGGCGCTCGGCGTAAGCCGCAGCGGCGGCCTGCTCGAACTCAGCAGCCGCGTCGGGGGGAAATACGGCTATTTCTTCACCTGCGCGCTCTACATGACGATAGGGCCGCTCTTCGCGATTCCGCGCTGCGCGACGGTTTCGTTCACTGTCGGCGTCGCGCCGATGCTCGGCGCAGATGGCGGCCCTCTGCCGCTCGCCGTTTTCTCGCTCTGCTTCTTCGCCGCCGTGCTCGCCTTTTCGCTAAACCCGGGAAAGATACTCACGTGGGTCGGCAAGGTGCTGACGCCGCTCTTCCTCGTATTCCTCGGCGTCATGCTGATAAAGGCGCTCGCCGCCCCCGCCGGAGACATAGCCTCCGCCGCGCCGCAGCAGGCCTACGCCTCCGGCGCTTTCGCGAAGGGGTTCCTCGAAGGCTACAACACCATGGACG
>URAG01000003.1 GCA_900545755.1 uncultured Cloacibacillus sp.
AGACGGGCGGGTTGTTTATCATCGTGCGGATGAGCGCGACGCGCTGCGCCATGCCGCCCGAGAGCTGGTGCGGGTACGACGTGCGGAACTCTTCGAGTCCCGCCATCTTGATGAGTTTATCGACCTTTTCATCCATGCCTTCGGTGTTGTGCATCATGCGGAGGCTGAACGAAACGTTATCCTCCACGGTGAGCCACGGGAAGAGCGTCGGCTTCTGGAAGACCATGCCGCGCTCCGGCGACGGTTCCGTTATCGGCCTGCCGTCGAGCGTTATCGTCCCCGTCGTCGGGGCAATCAGCCCCGCTATGAGGCGCAGTATCGTCGATTTGCCGCAGCCGGACGCGCCGACTATGCTGATGAATTCGCCGGTGCGCACCTCGAGGCTGACGTCTTCCAGCGCGTTCGTAACGTCGGCCGCGTCTGTGCGCGCGAAGCTTTTCGAGACGTGTTCGAGCTTTAAGATGTTTTCACTCATTCGTGGACGGCTCCTTCCTGCCAGCGCAGAACCCTTCTCTTGACGAAGGAGAGCAGCGCGTTGACTACGACGAATATCACGCATATCAGGACGATGGCGGCGTCCATCTTGCCGTACTGCGCCCAGCTCTTCTGCCACGTTATGTACCAGCCGAGGCCGGACTCGACGCCTATCATCTCGGCGACGAGCAGCGCCGTGCAGGCGGAGCTCATGCCCTGCGTCAGCCCCTGGAAGATGTTCGGCATGACGAAGGGTATCGCTATGCGGAAGACGAGCTGCGAACCCTTCGCGCCGAGCGTGCGCGCCGCCTCGAAGAACGATTTGTCGATGTTGTTGATGCCCGTCTGCGTCGCTATCGTGACGGAGAACCACACGCCGAGGGCTATGATGAAGACGCTGCCCTTGAAGAGCGTCGAGGCGAGCACCATGACGACCGGCAGCCACGTCGTCGAAGGGATGGCTCCGAGCAGCTTCATGAAGGGCGCTATCCAGTAGTTGACGCGCCTGTTGTAGCCGCAGGCGACGCCCGTCACAAGGCCGAGCCCCGCGCCCGTGAAGTAGCCCGTGAAGAGCAGTATCAGCGAGTTGACGGTGCATTCCGCCATGTAGGCCCGGTCGGAGATGAAGGCCCAGAGCACCTGGTCTACCCACGGAAAGTATGGGAGCACGAGGAGCCCCGTCTTGAGCGTCATCCAGTCGTAGGCGAGGAACATCAGAAAAATGAAGGAATAGAACGGCGCTTTGTAGCGCAGCGTGTAAAAGACCTTCTTGTTGACGAAAGACACGAGGAATACCGCGAAGACCGCCGCCATCAGCGCGCAGATGAAATATGCGTAGACGTCCGTGCTCTCGTTGCCTTCGAGGTTCGGGATCATGTAATATTCCGCGAGGGCCAGCGCCCCAGCGATGACCGGCGAGAAGCAGACGAGCCTGTCCACAAATATCTGGAACGGCGTCTTCGGCGCGCTCTCAAGTTCGAGCAGCTCGTCTTTCGTCATGTGCCGGCTCGGAATGATCGGTTTTGCTTTTGGTTCGCTCATTTTCTGCCCGCATTCTCCTTTGCCGTAAAATTTTCGCAGCAGGCGCGCGCCGCGGCGCGCCTCGCGCGTTTATATATATGACGCGGATTTACTCCGCCGCGCCGTATGAAGGGCCGCGCGCGCAAACTTCCCGCCGCCGCGACAAATTCAAAACGGCGCAGGAGGCGCAGGCGCCTTTCCGCGGCGCGCACAAATGCGGCCGCGCGGCGACGCGGGCGAAGCATGACTATCCTTCAGGTACTGTCTGATTTATCTATGCGAGCCTCTCGGCCCTTCCGAAGAGGAGGCGGCGGGCGGAGACTCTGATGCGGGAGCCCATGCCACAGGCTTTACGGCGCTACGTCACATTGATGTCTCCTCCTTCCGCGTTTTTAAACTTGTGAGAGAAAGCGCAAGCTTTCTACGGTATTATAATAAACTGACCACACGATGAAATCAACCCGAGGTGAGCACACTTCATGCCGGCGAATAAACGATACGCCGCTGGGCGCGTCCGGCGAAAACTTTTCCGCGGCTGGACAAAATTAAAGAGTAAAAGGGGAAGTCAAAAAAATCAGGCGGCGCGTGAATGCGCCGCCTGTCTGCCGTCGTATCGCCAAAGTTACGGCTGTTTGCCGATGTAGGCTAAAATGCCGCCGTCGACGTAAAGGATGTGCCCGTTGACAAAATTCGAGGCGTCGGAGGCGAGGAATACCGCGGGGCCTTTGAGGTCTTCCGGCGTGCCCCAGCGACCCGCAGGGGTTTTTGAGACAATGAAGCTGTCGAACGGGTGACGGCTGCCGGCTGCCTGACGTTCGCGCAGCGGCGCAGTCTGCGGCGTCGCGATATAACCGGGGCCGATGCCGTTGCACTGGATGTTCGCCGCGCCGTATTCAGAGCAGATGTTTCGCGTCAGCATTTTGAGCCCGCCCTTCGCTGCGGCGTAGGCCGAGACCGTTTCCCGCCCCAGCTCGCTCATCATCGAGCATATATTTATTATCTTGCCGTGCCCTTTCTTTATCATCCCCGGTATTACGGCCTTCGCGCAGACAAAGGGTCCAACTAGGTCAATGTCTACTACCTGACGGAAGTCTTCGGCGCTCATCTCCGTCATTGGGATACGTTTGATTATTCCGGCGTTGTTGACGAGTATGTCTATCGTGCCGAGGTCGTTTCCAATCTGCGCGACGAGCCCGTTCACCGCGGCTTCGTCCGTAACGTCCGCAATGTATCCGCGCGCCTCTATGCCTTTGGCGCGGTAGGCCTCCATGGCCGCGTCGAGGTTGCCGCGTCCGCGGCAGTTGAAGGCTATGCGCGCGCCCGCCTCGGCGAGCGCCTCCGCAATAGCGAAGCCTATGCCATACGCGCCGCCCGTGACGAGCGCCGTCCGTCCTTCGAGAGAAAACATGTCGTTCCGCATTGTTCGCGCTCCTTTCGCTTTTTATACGTAAAGCGCCGCTCTCCGGAGGGAGGCGGCGCGGTGCGTGGTCGTCCGTATATTTACTTCGCGCTTCTGCCCTTGCTCATGAGCGCTTTTTTGATGTGTCCGCCGAAGAGGCTTATCACTATGAGCGCTATGAAGAACCAGCAGATCACAGAGTTGAAGAAGACGCTCGGGTCTCCGCCGGATTTCAGCAGCGCGGTGCGGAAGTTCTTTTCCGCCATAGGGCCGAGGATGAGCCCGAGTATTGCGGGGCTCGTCGGGACCTTGACCTTGCCGAGGAAATATCCGACGATTCCTGCGACTAGCATGACCCAGACGTCGAAGAGGCTGTTCTTCATTGCAAAGGAGCCGATTATGCAGAGCACGAATATAACGGGCGTCAGTATCCCTTTTGGGACGCTGAGCACTTTCGTGAAGAGCCTGATGCCCGCGAAGCCGAATATGCACATCAGCGTGTTCGCGACGAACATTCCGAGGAAGATCGAGTAGACAAGCGCCTCGTTGGTCTCGAAGAGCATCGGTCCCGGCGCGAGCCCCTGTATCGTCAGCGCCCCTATCATGATCGCAGTGACCGCGTCGCCAGGGACGCCGAGCGTGAGCATCGGTATCATGGCTCCGCCCGTGACGCCGTTGTTTCCGCCCTCAGGGCCGGAGACCGCCTCTATAGAGCCTTTGCCGAACTTCTCCGGCTCTTTGGCGATACTGCGCGCGGTGTT
Organism: uncultured Cloacibacillus sp.; assembly: GCA_900545755.1. Taxonomy (GTDB): domain Bacteria; phylum Synergistota; class Synergistia; order Synergistales; family Synergistaceae; genus Caccocola. Next base: position 3,655 of record URAG01000003.1, read on the forward strand.
GTAGCCGACGAACGAGCCGATGTCGGCTCCCGCCCCAGGTATGATTCCGATGAACGTGCCGATGAGCCCAGTTACAGGCGCGATGCGGAAGATTTTCTTCAAGTCTTCCTTTTTCGGAAGGATATTCGTGACCTTTACGTCGATTTCATCCTTCGTAAAGATGGACTCAATGTTTTCAAATGCCTGGCTCATCGCGAAGAGCCCTATCATTATCGGGATGTAGCTGATGCCGCCCATAAAGTTAAAATTACCCTCGGGAGAGAAGCGGATGTAGCTCGTGACGCTGTCTATTCCTATCGTCGCGACCAGTATGCCGAGGCAGCCGCAGATGAGTCCCTTCTCAATATCTTCGCCGGAGATGTTGCCTATTATGCAAAGGCCGAATACGGCGAGCAGGAAGAACTCCGCAGAGCTGAACTGGAGCGCGAGCTTCGCAAGCTGCGGGCTGATGAGCCAGAGGCAAAGCACGGAGACGATGCCGCCGATGTAGCTTGCGAGCGTAGCCGCACCGAGCGCGCGCCCGGCTTCGCCTTTCTTCGCCATAGCATAGCCGTCTATCGCCGTAGCGGCGGAGGCAGGAGTACCCGGCGTGTGCAGCAGGACGGCAGATATAGATCCGCCGTAGATTGCGCCGCAGTAGATGCCTATCAGCATCAGGATGCCCTGCGCGGCGTCCATGCCGAATGTCATCGGAAGCAGCAGAGCGACTCCCATCGTAGCGGTCAGTCCCGGCAGCGCGCCGATGCATATTCCGCAGAGCACGCCCGCCGCCATGTAGAGGAACACTATCGGAGTCAGACAGGTACTGAAGATTTCAGCAAGCAGATCCATGATTCAAAGCCCCCTGTCACATCTTGATGAGCCCGAACGAACCGACCGGAACGTTCAGCACGAATTGGAATACGCCGAAGACGACGGCCGTCACCGCCGCCGCTATAACGAACGATACGACGTAGCCTTTCTTTGAAAACCATCTGATGAAGATAAATTCAAGGAGCGTCGTGGCGATGATAAAGCCCAGAAGTTCCAGAAGAAAAACATATACTACGAGTATCGCCATTGAGATGTAGGCACGTTTCGGTCCTGGGCCGAAAAGGTCTATCGGCGTGTTCTTCTCTGGCGACAGCTTCCACGTGCGGTAGAGCAGTATGGCCGCGCAGACGAGCATCACGATGGAGATAGCCGTCGGCCACAGACCGGGGCCGGGGACGCCGGTGCCGTAGCTCTCGGCGGTCGGGTAGGTGGAGGAGACGGCTATAACGCCTATACCCAACAATATACACAAAGCAGCCAAGACTAGGTTGCCTTTTTTCATAGGTTATTCCCCCTGTATTCAGCGTTAAAACGCGGTTTCAGCCGCGTCGTGAAAAGCGCCGAAGAGCGGACTGTGTTAGCCGCTCTCCTGCGCTGCGTACTTATCTTTGACAGAGATTGGAGACTCTTATTTCACCTTGAGGCCGAGTGAATCGACGAGCTCCTTGTAAAGCGCGAGCTGGTCGGCTATTGTCTTCTCGAACGTCTTGCCGTCCTGGATTTCAATGACGTTGTTGGTGTTCGCCATGAATTCCTTGAACTGGTCGGAGGCAGCCGCTTCGGAGAAGATACGGTACAGTTCGTTCACGACTTCGTCTGGCGTAGCCGCGGGGACGCCGAGGCCGCGCCACGTACCGAGAACGGCGTTGTACCCGCATTCCTTGAAGGTTGGGACGTCGGGCTGGGCCGCGAGGCGCTCGTTCGACATTACGGCGAGGACTTTGAGCTTGCCGGAACGCACGAAAGAGTCGACTTCAGCATAGGAGACGGCTACCGCGTCGATGTGCCCGCCGAGAAGGTCCGTTATAGCGCCGTTCGCTCCGTCATAGCCGACGTGCTTGAACTTGGAGCCGGTTTCCTTCGCGAGTCCGGCCGCCGCGAGATGCCAGATGGCTCCGATTCCGGAGTTGCCGACCTGCACTTCATTCTGCTTTGAATACTCGATAAAGTCCTGGATGTTCTTGAAGCGCTCGTCGTCGGCTTTCACCGTTATCGCGGAAGCCGCTGAATTGATCATGATGATCGGCTTGAACATGGTGTAGGTAAGCCCAGCGTTGTTGCCCATAGCCTCAAGCGTGGCAAGCTCGACAGTGATCATCGTGATGATCGAGCCGTCCTTGGGGGCGTTCGCTCCGTAGAGCATACCGATGGCTCCGCCAGCGCCGGAGCGGTTTTCAACAGTGATGTTCTTGAATGAGCCCTTCGCCGCGTCCGCGAGTCCGCGCATTACCGCGTCCGTGCCGCCGCCCGCGTCGTAGGGGACTACGCACGTGACGCTCATCTTGGAGAAGTCGGGCGCCGCGGCGGCCGCCTCTCTCTGCGCCGCGCCCATGACGACGAGCGCGATTACCGCTGCAAGTACCAAGAGTTTCTTTGACATACCGCTGTACCTCTTTCTTGAAAAATTCCGGAGCGGCGTCCGCGCCGCTTTCCCGGTGGTATCTTTGACGCCCTCCCGGGCGGTCAAGCCTTTTTGTGAGTTCCGCGCTGTGTCGTAAGCGCGCTGTTATTTTTTGAACGCCGCGGCTGCGGAGACGAGAGAGCGCGCCGCCGCCGTGATTTTGCCGAATTCGCCCGCTTCTATCCACGCGCGGTTCGCGAGGTTGCCGCCGACGCCCGCGCCCACAGCTCCCGCCGCGAGGAAATCGCAGATGTTCTTCTCATTTATGCCGCCGACGGCCATAAGCTTGATGTGGTTCAGCGGGGCGCGCACGGCCTTTAGATAGCCCGGCCCCATGTCCGCGGCTGGGAAGAGCTTAACAAAATCCGCCCCCGCGCGGTGCGCCGTCATGATCTCGCTCGGCGTCAGCGCGCCGGGCATCGAGACGAGGCCGAGCTCGCGAGTACGCTTTATGACTTCCGTATTGGTGTCTGGCGAAATGATGTAAAGGCCGCCGGCGTCGCGCGTCATATCTACGAGCTCGGGCTCCGTGACGGTTCCTGCACCTACCAGCATCCTGCCCTCGAACGTACGCGCAATGTCGCCGATCGCCTTCGCGGTCGCGCTCCAGCTTTCAGGACGGCTCTGGTCGTAGGTGACCTCCATGAGCCTGATGCCTCCGTCGTACAAAGCCTTCGCCACGTTCATGCACTGTTCGCTGCCTACCCCACGGACGATTGCGATTATCTTCTCACGCGACACACGCTCAATAACCTCTTCCCGCATAGCGGAGCCTCCAGTTTCTATGGAATAAAAAATTTTTGCGTATATAGCCGCGCTACAAGAAGCAGGAGCGCGCGGTAATTTGTTAAAAACAACAAGCAGCGGAGAAAAAGCTACTGTTGTCTTTATTTTAGCACAACGCAGAATATTTCACCACGCAGATTGTGCTTGAGATTCCGTCCGCTGATTGTCCCATCATGACGGATTTAGTCTGTTGAAATAAAACGTAATTTCCGCATGTTTTGTCCGCCGCCCTAAGCTCCGGCTTGGCGCGTTTACCGCGTTTACTGAAAAATTATCATTTTTTTGAATTGACCGCGGCGCGAGAAAATCAAAGCGCCCTTGCTGCGGCGGTTTGCGTTTTTGCGCCGGTTTTGTGTTTTTTGTATACTTTTGCAGCGTGCGGCGGAGAAAATGCGCTATATCGACAATATTGCAAATTGAAAATCTATAATGTAATATGCACTCTGGCCTTTTGGCCCAGATTTTTTCGGCGGCGGTGATGTAATGGCTGATTTCTCATATCTTGCCGAAGCGTCGGACATCTGGAGCGAATGGCGCTTCACGCCGTGGAGCAGCGGCTCCGCTTCTGGACTTTACCGGCGCGTCTCAATGGTGAAGTCCGGCCTCATGGGCGAGGTCGCGCGCTATTACGCCGACGACTATCTCGTCTGGCGCTACGACGCCGATGAGGACGCGGAGAGGCTGCGCAAGGGCGCAAAATCCGAAAGCGATCTGCTCGTCCAGCGCTTCGTCTTCCTTAGTGAAGCCGGGAGATATTATATGAAGAAAAGCTCCATTATGTTCGGCCTGCGTGGCTTCGTGGAGCTGCATTTCCTCCCGATATTCGGCGAAGTCCCGAAGGCCGTCGAGGACGTGGGCTATTTGGTACACAGCCATGCGGAAGCTCGGCAGGGAGGCGCCAGTCCGCGTCGGATAAAGGCGCAGCAGGCGGTAAGATTAAAATTGTCCGGGCAGCACCGGCTTTTTTATAAAAATTTATGGAGGTGGAACATTTATGTTCTTCATGATGTTCGCAGTATCAATCATATGCTTGGTACTCGGCTACATTTTTTACGGACGTTTTATGGCGAAGGTCTACAACCTCGACAACCATAACGTCACGCCCGCTGAGCGTCTCAACGACGGTATGGACTACTGTCCGACACACCCCGCGGTCGTGCTGGGCCATCATTTCTCGTCGATTGCCGGCGCGGGCCCGATCGTCGGCCCTATAACGGCGGCTTCGATGTTCGGATGGCTCCCGACTATAATATGGTGCATATTCGGCTCTATATTCCTCGGCGGCCCGCACGACTTCGGCGCCGTCATGGCCTCAATGCGCCACGACGGAAAGTCGATCGGCGAGGTCATCGATCACTGGATAGGACACAAGGCGAAGAAACTCTTCCTTATATTTACGATACTCTCGCTCTTCCTCGTCGTGGCGGTCTTCACCGTGCTCACTACGGCGACCTTCGTGCTTGACCCGGTCGTCGCATTTGTCAGCTGCATGTATATCCTGCTAGCCGTCATCTCCGGCCTGCTTATTTACAGGTTCAACATGAACCTCAAGCTGGTGACGCTGGTAATGCTCGCAATCATCGCGCTCTGCTCAGTCAAAGGCGGCGATTGGCCCTTCGTCGCGGCCCTTTTCACGCACGACGCCAATACGTGGAACATAGTGCTGGCCGTCTACATCTTCGCGGCCTCCGTTCTTCCCGTGTGGCTGCTGCTGCAGCCGCGCGACTATCTTGCATCGTACTTCCTGTATTTCGCGGTGATAATCGGCGCGATCGGCATGATCTTCGGCGGCTCTATGGACAGCGGCGCGGTCCCGACTATAGCGAAGGATATGCACTGGTTCGGTCTGTCGAAGACCGATATGTGGCCGATGCTTTTCGTCATCGTCGCCTGCGGCGCTATATCCGGCTTCCATTCGCTCGTCGGTTCCGGCACAACGTCGAAACAGCTTTCACATGAAGCGGACGCACTTCCCGTCGGCTATGCAGCGATGCTTCTCGAAGGCCTCGTCGCAGTCATAGCGCTCGGCACGATGATGGTAGCGGGCGGTATCCAGAAGGGCGGCCCGGTCGGTACGTTCGCAGCGGGCTTCGGCCAGTTCTGCACGCTGATAGGCATTGATCCAGTGCTCGGCACACGCCTCGGAGCCATCGCCGTCAACGGCTTCCTGCTCACCTCGCTCGACACCGCGACGCGCCTCGCCCGCTATCAGATACAGGAGCTCTCCAACTACAAGGTGAACAAGTTCTTCGCGACTGTTATAGCGGTTGCGGTGGCGCTCGTCCTCGTCTACGTAAAGGCCAAGGGGCCCGATGGGAATCCGATACCGGCGTGGCAAGTCATTTGGCCCGTATTCGGCGCGTCGAACCAGCTCGTCGCCGCACTCGCGATACTCGGAATAGCGATGTGGATAATCCGCGGCCTCAAGAAAAAGGCGACCTTCCTGCTCATCCCATTCTGGTTCATGCTCGTCACCAGCATGGCCGGAATCGTCATAGAGATAAAGGCGACAATGACGAGCGGACACCCGAACTACATCCTCGCCGTCATTAGCGCGCTGCTCCTCATCCTCGCGCTCCTCATGACGAAAGAGGGGCTTGCGGCGCTCAACCGCGAGAAACGCGGAGAGTTCATCGAACAGTAACGAAACGCGCGAAAGCGCAAAAATATGCGAACAAAAGGGCCGCGTCCGCGGCCCTTTTTTAATGCACGCGCGGCGTTTGCGGAGTATTATTGTACAAACATGCGGCGCATAATTCTCACGCCGTAATTTGCCGGTTTGACGGAGGGGTTAAGCATGTGGGCCGTTTACGCTTTATGTTCCGCGTTTTTTGCGGCTTTAACTTCGATACTTGCGAAGGTCGGGATTGAGGGCGTCAATTCTAATCTTGCTACTGCGGTGCGCACGGCGGTCGTGCTCGTCATGGCCTGGCTCGTCGTATTCGCGACGGGGAGTGAGGGCGGACTGTGGAGCATAGGGAGAAAAAGCTGGGTATTCCTCGTCCTTTCTGGCCTTGCGACCGGCGCGTCGTGGCTCTTCTACTTCAAAGCGCTCCAGATTGGCGAAGCGTCGAAAGTCATACCTGTGGACAAATTCAGCGTCGTCCTAGGCATAGTCATGGCCTTCGTCCTTCTCCACGAGGCCGTTACGGCAAAGACCCTCATCGGCGGCGCACTGATAGCTATAGGGACGTTCGTGCTGATTCTATAGACGTGAAGTTCAGATAAATCCGTGCCGTTGTCCCTGCAAACGGATACGGCACCTAATGCACCTATAACATATTGACTTTTATCTATATGACGATTATAATCCTCGCATAGATAATCATCTATGCGAGGTGATTCTGTGAATACTATAGACGTGGCGCTCATTTGTCGCGCTTTGGGAGACAGCAACAGGCTTCAGATAATACAGATGTTGGCAGAGGGTGAGAAATGCGCCTGCAAGTTGCTCGAGCGTTTTGAGATAACGCAGCCGACTCTTTCGCACCACATGAAAATATTGTGCGAATGCGGCCTCGTAGAAGCGCGTAAAGAGGGCAAATGGCAGCATTATTCCCTTAATCTCGAAACGTTTCTTGCGTTCAAGCAGTACATCGTCGCCATTATCCGCGACGGAGCGGAAGGGAGCGTTTCCCGTTGATTTGGGATTTTGTGCAGAATCAGCTGCTAGGCATGAAATGGCTGAATTCGCTCGTCTCCGCCGTGCTGGCATCCGCAGGCGTCGACGTTTCGTCGCGTTGGGGCGGGAGCCTGAATTTCTTCATCTACGACGTGATAAAGATTACGGTGCTGCTGTGCGCGCTGATTTTTATCATTTCGTATATTCAGAGCTATTTCCCGCCTGAGCGCAGCCGCAGGATAATGGGGCGCTTTCATGGCGTCTGGGCGAACTGCGCGGCCGCGTTGCTCGGCACGGTCACTCCCTTCTGCTCCTGCTCGTCCATCCCGCTCTTTATCGGATTCACCAGCGCGGGGCTGCCGCTAGGCGTAACCTTCTCTTTCTTGATTTCGTCGCCGATGGTGGATTTAGGGAGCCTCGTAATATTGACCGGGATATTCGGGCTTAAAGTCGCGGCCGCATATGTGGTGCTTGGCCTGATTATCGCCATCGCCGGGGGAACGCTTATCGAGCGGATGCGCATGGAATCATACGTCGAAGATTTCATACGCGGCATAAAAGCGGCGGAGGGAGGCGCAGCCGAGCCCTCGAGACGTGAGAGGCTGCTTTACGCCCGCGGGCAGACGGTGTTCACCTTGAAGAAGGTTTTCCCATACGTCGTAATAGGCGTGGGCATAGGCGCGTTTATCCACAACTGGCTTCCGCAGAATTGGATTGAAAGCGTGCTCGGCGGCGGCAATCCTTTCGGCGTCGTGCTGGCGGTGCTTGTCGGTATCCCGATGTACGGAGACATTTTCGGCACTATCCCGGTCGCAGAAGCGCTGTTGTATAAGGGCGCGCGCCTCGGCACTGTGCTGAGCTTCATGATGGCGGTGACGACGCTTTCTCTGCCATCTCTCGTTATGCTGCGAAAAGCGATAAAACCGCGCCTGTTGTGGACTTTCGTCGCCGTGTGCACGGTGGGCATAATCGCAGTCGGTTATATATTCAACGCGGCGCAGCCGTTATTTATCAGATAAAAGAAAGGAAATGATGATCAATGGGATTGTTCAGCGGGAAAAAAGAAAATACAGCATCTAACGCAGGAGATTCCGGCGCAGCGGTGAAGGTGCTTGGCACCGGTTGCGCGAGATGCAGGGAGCTTGACGCATCTGTAAGGTCCGTAATCGAGGAGCTTGGGCTGCCTCTCTCCGTCGAACATATAACAGATTTTCCCAGCATAGCGGCCTACGGCGTAATGTCGATGCCGGCGCTCGTCGTAAACGGCAAGGTCGTCGTATGCGGGCGCGTGCCGGACAGGAACGAGCTGAAAAAACTGCTCTCCTGCGTTGCAAAATAGCGTCTTCAATATCAGACCGGCGGAGCGCCCCTCGTCGCATTTTTTGCAGGCTGGGGCGCTCCGCCGTTTGGGTACTTTGCGTATAAATTTACTTGTCACTTTTTACTCTATACGTATTCGTAAATATTTATACTAGCGGCTGTTTCCCATTAACCGCCTATACCCCATAGATACGTTGTAATACGCTCTTCACGATACCACGCCATACTAGAGTAGACTATTAACTTATTCACCAACATATTCTTCCGGCACACGAGGTGAATCTACCTATCTTATATACTTTCATAGCCTCGGCCTATATGCGCACTGCAAACATAATCATAGCTTTTATATAAAGTTAAAGGGGTATATATATCCCGGCAAACAGCCATAAAGAGTTGACGTTTACAGCTATTTTTTACACATAAAAAATAAGAGGCCCTAAGAGATTCCTCCTAGGCCTCTTTATATATGCTAGGACTGACTACATCAATCCCATAAGCTTAGGCAGGAAGAGCGTAAGCTGCGGGAAAATCGATAGGATAATTAGCCCGACCAGCATAGCCAACAGCATAGGCATGACAGGAGGAGTCAATTCTTCTATGCTTATATCGCTGATTTTACAACCAACGTACAAACTGACTGCGACAGGAGGCGTGACGCACCCAATCGCGACCATTATCGCCAGCATTACGCCGAACCAAATCGGATCCCATCCAAAGTTCGCCATTATCGGCATAATGAGCGGCAGGAACACGTACATCAGCGAAATCGCATCCAGCAGCATGCCGCCGAGGAAGAGGATAAAATAAATCATCAGAAGCGTAACATATTCGTTGCTGGAAATACCGAGCAGCAGCGCAGAGGTCTTCTCAACGAGACCGACGCTGTCGCTGACCCACGAATAGAGGCCTGCACAGGCGGTTATAAACATGACTGTCGCCGATCCTATAAGCGTATCGACCAGTATCTCATATATCACCTTAATCGAGAGTGAGCGGTAGACTACCGCACCTACAAACAGACCGTAGAAACAGGCCACGGCCGCCGCTTCCGTAGGAGTGAATATTCCACCATATATACCGCCGAGAATTATGACCGGCACCATCAGCGCAAAGAACGCGTCTTTAAACGCACGGAACAAATCGCCTTTTTCTCTTACGATTGTGTCGCCGTGGTAGCCGTGTTTTCTGGAACTGAGGTAGACGGAAATTATAAGACAAAACGCAATTAAAAATCCCGGCAGGAATCCTGCTGCGAATATCGCGCCTATCGATACGCCCGTGATAACCCCGTACATTATGAAGGCGATGCTCGGCGGGATGATCGACGACAGGCCGGATGCCACAGATACGACTGCCGTAGCGAAAGGTTTATTGTAGCCGGACTCCACCATTCCAGGAATCAGTATTACGCCCAGCGCCGCTACAGTAGCCGCAGGAGACCCGCTGACGGCCCCCCAGAAGGCCGAGACGATAACCGTCGCAATTGCAAGACCGCCGGTCAGATGGCCGAAGCCGAGACGAATCAGGTTGATTATCCTTGTAGCGATTCCTGCTCTGCTCATTATGTTACCCGCCAGTATAAAGAACGGAATCGCAAGCAGAGGGAACTTCGCTATATTTGCAAAAAAGTTATAGCTGGTCATCGGCAGGCCGAGATCGCACTTCCACGCGACCACTAGCGACGCCGTTCCGATTGCAATCGCGATAGGAACCTTGGTTATCAACAGCGCTAAAAAAATTATTACAGTCCAAAACGCCGGATCATAAAAAATATCCATAAGCTTGCACCCTTCTAATAGTTGTCAGTCTTTAAATCTGAATATAAGCGAACCAGGATTCGCACCATAGTCAATATTGAAATCAAAGGCATCGAGACTGTGAAGTACCACACGGGAAGCCCTGTCGCCTCAGTTGTAACCCCCATCAGCATCTCGTCGCAGACCTCAAGGTATCCGTAGTACATTAATGCCACAAAGAACAGCATGCTCACCAGCATGATAAAAATATACAGATATTTTCTGACGGATTTTGGAAAACGCTCGTACAATAGTGAGACGCACATATTACTGCCATGTTTAAACGCGCTTGAAACGCCAAGAAGTGTAGCCCATACGAACATATACAGCGTAAGCTCTTCTGTGAACGCTATTGAGAAATGGAAAAAATATCTCGTTATAACGTTGATAAAACTTATCGTAGCCATAAGAGCAAGAAAGATTGCCCCTAAAAGTTCTTCTATATGGTCAAGCCAGTATTTCATAGTAATCCCTCCAGTTGAATACAGCCAGCGTAGCTGCATGCGCCGGCTGTATTCATCATATGTTGCTTATCTGACGGAAGCCATGTCCTCTTGGGCAAGCTTAATCAGATCTTCGCCTATTATCTTAGTCCACTTATCGTAGACGCTGTTTACCTTTTCTCTGAAGGGCTTTATATCGTCGGCGGAAAGAATATTCAGCTGCGTTCCGTGCTCTGTCAAATACGCTCTCGGGTCGATGGCGCCTTCGGAGTTATCCGCGGGCATGAGACCTTTCTCGGTCAGCCATTTTTCAGCCGTGCCGTCGTCAAGGTTGAGGCGGCTAAGGCATCTATTGTACATGCCGGCCTCTTCAGCACATTCAGCTATAATTTTCTGAATGTCTGCGGGGAAAGAATTCCAGATTTTCTTGTTCACCGTATATACGATAGGATCTATCCAGTAGCTCCATTCTGTAACATACTTCTGGAATTCATAGACTTTGTACGAAATGATGTATGAATATGGATTTTCATGCCCGTCAACTACATTCTGCTGCAAAGAGGTCACCGTCTCGTTCCAGTTAATGTTGACGGGGTTTGCTCCGAGTGCTTTGAACACATCAAGCAGGATTGGGCTGCCGACTACACGTATCTTCAAGTTCTGAAGGTCTTCCGGTGTTTTGATCGGGCGGACGTTGTTGGTAAGCTCACGAGCCCCCTGTTCGCCCCATCCAATTACCTCGATGCCCATCTTACTGAGACGCGCTTTAAGCTCAGCCCCAGCTTTGCCGTTTTCTATCGCGTCAAGCGCCTTGTATTTGTTGGGCTCGGAAGAGACGAACCACGGCAGAAGGAACAAGTTGCCGGCGGGGAACTGCGGAGCCCAATTCATGAAGGTCGATATTGAAAAGTCGCCCACTCCGTTCCTCATAAGCATAAATTCATTGGATGCCTTACCGGCAAAAAGCGAGCCGTTCCAGTAAACTTTGATGTTTACCTTTCCGCCGGTCTTTTTCTTTACCTGTTCAGCAAAGTAAGCAACCGCCTTGCCTGGAGGCGTTATCTCAGAGACATTCGTGCTCATCTTGTATTCCGCCTTAAACTGCTCCGCTGCAAAGGCAGAGCCGGCGACTCCCAGCAGCGCCGCCACCATTGTTGCACAGACTAACTTCTTAAACATATTCCCTACCTCCTGATTGTTTTATAAGCAGCGCCAGCAAAATTTATTTACAGGCGACTACGTTCTTTAACGGTTTCCCTTCGATAAGGTTGTCGATATTGTGCGCTATCACGCCGTACCTGCGCCACGTGAGCTCTTTAGTCCAAGCGCACGAGTGCGGCGTGCATATCACATTAGGCATTGATTCGAATGGATAGTCCGCTGGAGCCACTTTGTCATCCGATGTCTTTGGATAGCGCCACCATACGTCAAGCACTGCCCCGGCAATCTTTCCGGCAGAGAGCGCCTCGTACAGGTCTTTTTCAGCCACGATAGGCCCGCGCGACACATTGACCAATACAGCATCCTTTTTCATTGCGTCGAATACGTCGCGATTAATCATTGACTTCGTCTCGTCTGTCAACGGACACGTAACGACAAGAAAATCCGCCTTTCCCAATACTGTATCAATCTCTTCATTTTTCAATAATATATCTGCCAATCCCTCTTTATCTGCCGCGTATTTGTCAACCGCCGCGATGTGCATACCGAACGCCCTCGCCCTTCTGGCAATTTCACGGCCTATACCGCCGAACCCCACAAGCACAAGATGCTTGCCGAACAGTTCTCCATGCGGCACACGCGACAGATATTCACCGCTCCACTTCTCGAACGAGAAGTTCTTTCTCATTGCCGAGAGACGGATTTCCCATTCTAGCATGGCGAGCATCACATATTCCGCTATCGGAATTTGATGTTCGTAAACGTTACATACAATGGCGTCCGGCGGCACGGCAGACATATCTATCCCGTCAAGGCCTGCGCCCGGCACATGCAGAAGCCTAAATTTTAAATTATGCGGCTGCGGGCGGCTGAATTTCAACGTTACGACGACATCGTCTTCCGAAATTATGCCGTCGTATTCTGAAGAAAAAGCTGCCTCCGAGGGAAGCGCAACAACTTCAAGCCGGTGTTCGGATTGGGCTGTCAACTCGTCCTTGTGTTTTGCCGCTTCTCCTATCATGACGACTTTCATACTCAAAGTACCTTCTTAAACCTTTGCAAGCGGGAGGTTACGGACGTTCCCCAGACCACATCTGCTCAACGATGGCTGTAACCGCTTCTTTCGTCACTGGAGCCGGATTATAGCCGTTGTCTGTGTCCACGGTAATGTTTACAAGTGTGGCGAGGTTATCTTTTATAAAACCCATTTCCTGGAGACTCGCTGGAAGCCCCATCTTCGCGCGCAAATCGTATATCGCCCCGCCAAGCTCCGTCACGTCGACGCCTAAGGATGCAGCGACCGGCCTCAGCGCTTCGGGCGCGAATTTTGCGTTGTATGCCGCGACATACGGCAGCACAGCCGAGTGGGCAAGCCCGTGTTCCACATGGAAAGTTCCGCCAAGCACATGGGCAAGCCCGTGCTGGAGCGCGAAGCCGCCGGTAAGGGCTATGCCGGAGAGATACGCTCCGTAAAGCATCTTCGCCCTTGCGTCTATGTCGTCCGGCTTTTTAACGACTTCAGGAGCCCCGGCCGCAACCCATTTTGCACCTTCCGCTGCAGCGATAGCTACGACTGGATTGACCGTAGGGACATAAACTGCATCAACGCAATGAGCAAGCGCGTTCATAGCAGAGGCGGCGCTGACCTTCGTCGGGAGGCTAAGAGTCAGTTCAGGATCGTATATCAGCGTGGAGGCGAGCATACTGAGGCTTTGGTGCATTCTCTTGACGCCGTTAATGGTCATGCCGCAGAATCCGGTGACTTCAGAGCCGGAATATGTCGTGGCGATATCAATAATTGGAAGTTTCACTTCATAGGCTATCCCTTTCGCAAGGCCGACGGAGGCTCCGCCGCCGACTGCGACGAGGCAGTCAGCACCAAGCTGGCGCGTTCTTTCTCTTCCCATTTCCGCGAGCTCGATAGGAACTTGCGAAACAGCTTCCGGCAGAATACCGATGCAGTTTTCTCCGATGATCTCCGCCGCTTTTTCCGCCATTTTCTTTCTGCCAGGCGTGCAGACGACCAATGCTCTTTTTGCGCCGAACCTCTTTACTTCTTCCCCTACTCGCGACAACGTTCCGTTGCCAAAAATTACCCTCGGGGGAATGGCGTTGAAGACGCCGCCCGGACATTCAAAATGTATCATAGCATTTAACACCTCTGTAAGATTATTACCAATTTGTTATAGTGCCATCATCCAAAACGGCTGACGCAGAATGCAGCACTTCGTCTTTATACGGATGCTTCGCAGCCTCTTTTTCGTTGACTTCAACGCCAAGGCCGGGCTCTGTCGGAATCTCCCAGAATGCACCTTTCCTGCGTATCGGAGAAGAAATTACGACATCTTCATACCAAGGAACCGCCTTACTCATCTCTTCTTGTATCACAAAGTTTGGTACAGAAATGTCATAATGCAGGGCGACGGCTCCGGCTATCGGACCGTTAGGATTATGTGGGGCGATGCCTATCATGTGGGCAGCAGCAAGCGCCGCAATCCTCTTGCCTTCGAGGATTCCGCCAGTGTGACTGAGGTCGGGCTGCGCTATATGGAGTGCTTTTTCTGCAAACACAGGAATAAATGAATCAAAGCCGACCAGTCTCTCGCCGCCAGCAATGGCACAGCCGGCATGTTCAGTGACGAACTTCAGCGATTCTGTATCGCCCGGCTGCACCGGCTCCTCACAGAACATCGGGCTGTAAGGAACAAGCTCTTTGATATAATCAAGAGCACACGCCGTCGAGGCAGGACGCCCGTGAAAATCTATCATAATATCGATATCCGGCCCCACAGCCTCGCGCAAAGCCCCCATCAACCTGCCGACCTGACGTCTCTGTGCATTGCCAGCGACATAGCCGCTGTATGGTATAAATACAACCTTTAGGGCGTCGTACCCCATAGCGACTACGGCCTGCGCCTTCTCGACGAGACGGGCCGTCTCGAAAGTTTCATAAACTGAGCGCATATCGCCGAGCCCAAGATGCGTATATACACGAACCTTATCTCTGACCTTGCCGCCTAAGAGACGCCAGACAGGCACTGAATAATATTTTCCGCAGATATCCCACAGCGCCTGTTCGATTCCGCTTATCGCAGTAGCTCCAATAATGCCGAGCTTGTAGTAGCTCTGCTTCTTCATGCATTCGAGGCAGAATTCAATATCTCTCGGGTCTTTGCCTATAACCATCCTCGACGTGTCGCGGATGGCGTTGACCGCCGCGTTGGTTTTCCAGTTGAGGCTGGCCTCGCCCCATCCGTACAGCCCGTCATCGCTGGTATAGACTTTGACAAAAATCCAGTTACGCATCTCTGCATTAACTACAATAGTTTCAACTCGTGTAATTTTTAACGAGTCGCTATCTGCTAAGTTCGATGTCATATACCTTCCACTCCTTTTACATGAGGCATAATAGCTTCCAAATTTGTTGTTTGCGCGATAAGGATAAATTTAACGAATGATTCTGTCCAATTATTATTTTAAATTGTATAATAAAAATAAGTTATCATAGGGTGAGGTTTGAGACCATGAACACCAGACAACTGGAAAGCTTCATCGTTTTAGCTGAAGAGCTTAATTTCAGGAGAGCGGCGGAAAGAACGATGCTTACGCAGCCGGCCCTCAGCCAGCAGCTGCGCCAGATGGAACAGGAGCTGCAAGTAACGCTCTTTGCGCGTACAAACAGACAAGTCAGATTAACGCCGGCAGGAGAAGCGTTTCTTGCAAGCGCGCTGGCGCTTACAAAACAAATGAAAGAAACATGCGACGTAGTGCGCCAAATCGCAAAAGGCGTCAGCGGCAACATCGTGATAGGCGCAACCACACCGGCAATATATATCTTACTGCCGGACATAGTTAGGGAAATGAAAAAAGCAATCCCCAACGTCAATATAACATTGCACGAAATGGACACGGCAGTACAGGAAGAAGAGTTAAAGAAGAATCACATTGACATTGGAATAGGCCATTCCCCCTTCCAGGACAAGACGCTGGGCAGTTACGACATTGCAAAGATTCCCTTCGATGTCGTCATGGCACAAGAAAACCCACTGACAGAAAAAGTATCACTGTCGATGCGAGACTTAAAGAGCGAAACGTTCATACTTTTTCCGAGGCGAATGGCTCCATCTCAGTACGATAATATATTATCTTTGTGTTTACAAAATGGCTTCAGTCCGCGTAATATCATAGAGGTAGGTCCAGCGCAGGCGATTATCGCTTTCGCCGCGACAGGGCAGGGCATCGGATTTATAGCTTCAAAACAGCAGCAGTTCCGGCATCCTCACGTCATATACCGTTCTCTTGAGGGAGAAAGGCCATATTTTACGCTTGGAGCAATTTACCGAGTTGAAGACAAGAACCCAGTTATAGAGACGTTTAAGACTGTTGCGCAGAAAATCGGAACTTCCGCGCAATAACATTCCAAATCCTCTTAGGAAAAGGCTCCAGCGTTTGCCCGCAAGGATCGAATTTTGAGTTCTTCCGCTTGCTTTTAGTATGTAGGTCGTTTATTACAAGCATATAGTGTAATTTGCCTCCATATATGTGCGCTGTATGAGCACGGAGGATTTTACCGTCCGCGTGCCTGACTGGAAGGGCGAACGTTTTTCCGGCGGGTTTAAGGTGTTCTCCAATGTCATAATTTTATTTAGTCAATGTAAATCAAATATATATAGCTCTTTTTAAGCGCTTTTTGTGATCTTCCTCACGCCTTTTTTGACGAACCACGCCTCGGTGCGATCGGCTATGTCCCCCTGAAGGACGATTTTCCCATCTTCTATCGTTGAGCCGCAGCCGAGGCCTTTGCGCAGCTCTTTCGCGAGCGCCGCTCTATCGCCGCTGTAGTCCTGCGGAAGTATGACTAGCGTGACGGTTTTGCCTCCGCGTCCCGCGCGTTGGTGCTGGAGCGCGACCTTGGAGATTTTATGCTGTGCGGCGGCCTCGGCCTTCGCGCCTGGCGTTGACGGCGGTTCGGCTTGCTTGTCCTTGTTTTCAGTCGCGCGCTCCTTCTGCGTGGTGCCGAGCAGCGCGCCGATCGAAAGGCCAAACGGCTGTCCTTGCGCGAACGTGAAGCCCTCGCCTCCCTCAAGTTTTTTATTCTTCCTGTTTTTGCTCTGCATGTTCTTTTTCCTCTCTTCGCGCATATTGCGCTATTTTTATAAAAATACGTTCATACAAACAATGTAAATATTATAATTAACTTACGAGGAAAGAGGCGTTTTACGAAGTTCGTCCCGAACGAGGCGCTCGCACGCGCCCAGCTCTTTCTGGAAAAACTTGACGATGCCTGGCCGCGCAGGAGTGAGTCCGTGAGCGGCTTGTCAGGACAATGTATAAGGAGAGGTTGCCAATGGATTTTGCCGGAATCTTCGACAAAAATTTCTTTTCGTTCGCCAGGATGCTCGGCGGAGCGCCGGGGGGCGGCCTGCTGCCGCTCAGCGGCGCGTCGTTCGCCGCGGCGAGCGGACAACCGCACGCGGGCGAGAACTACGCGCTGCTCGCGCGGGGCGCGGAGGCCGGGGACGTTGAGAGGGCCGCGAGCTTTTTCGCAGGGCGCGGCGCGCAGTTCGTGACGCCGTGGCTGCCGCAGACGCCGCAGGCCGTCGCGCGCGCTCTTGAGGAACGAGGCATAGAGCGGCGCAAGATATACACTTCGATGTATCTTCCCGTCGAGGCCGAGCGCGGGCAAGGCTCGCCGGAGACCGTAGCAGTAACGGCGGAGGAGTCCGCACGATGGGGCGAAGCCGCGTGGTACGCTTTCGGCGGCGAGGCTGGAGAAGCCGCGAAAGCCTACGTGCCGTTCGGCGAATATCTAGCGAGGCACCCGAAAAACCGCGCCTTCGCAATCGAAGAGCAAGGCCGCTTCGTCTCGACGGCGCTCATTCACGAGACCGGTGAAGCCTACGGTCTCTACTACTTCGCGACGGTACCGGAGCGCCGCAGGCATGGGCTCGCCGCGAAGCTGATGGACGGCGTCACCGCCGCGCTGCCGGAGAAGAAGCCGCTCGTCCTGCTAGCGACCGAGGCAGGGCTGCCGTTCTACATCAACTACGGGTTCAAGATAATCGACAAGGTGCCGGTGTACTCGGCCAGCGATGACATTTAACGGTACGGCGGCCGCCGGGCTGCGGCGGTAAACGCCGAAGGGAAAATAAAAACTATAGCGACGCGGCGCGGAACGATAATGTTCCCGCCGCGTTTTTGCGCGTCCGGCAATCATGTAGAAGCACGATTTTTCAGCGCCTCGTAAGGTTTATAGCCGGTCAGCTTTATGACACCCATGGCGCATTGCCGGTACAGGCGGCGCTTTGCTGCGGCGCGGAATTCAGCGGTTATAAATTTCTATACCCTGCGGCTCGCAACGGCGCCGGATGCAGCGTCGGAGCGCGGGGAGCGGGCGTTTGGCTGGCTTTACGGCGGAGTCTTGGCTTTCGTACGTATGCGGCGGGGTGGCGTCGGATTTACAGCACGGTTCATTATGTTGCTATATTTTTTGTTTTAATAAAATTTTAATAAATAACACGATTACATTGCATTTACGCTCTAATGTTTTTTTAATGTTCGCACATTAACCTTTTTAGTACGGTGCGGGCGCGCCGGACAAACGAAAAGGTAGGGCGAATAAAGTATGCTGGCTTTCGACAAATTCTCCTCAGATTCTTTGCGCGGCGCGAGGTTCTTCGTTATCGCGGCGGCGGCGGCAGTTTTGCTCTATCTCGTTCCACTCGGCGCTTACCCGCTGATGGAACCCGACGAGGGGCGCTATGCGGAAATCCCGCGCGAGATGGTCGAGTCCGGCGATTTTGTGACGCCGCGGCTGAATTACGTGAAGTACTTCGAGAAGCCGCCCCTGCTCTACTGGGCGAACACGGCGAATTTTGCGATTTTCGGGCAAAACGAGTTTGCGGCAAGGCTTTTCCCGGCGCTTTGCGCGCTCGCAGGCGCCGCGACAACGGCGGTTTTTGGAGCGTCGCTTTACGGGCGGCGCGCGGGCTTCATCGCGGGGGCTGTGACGGCAACTTCGCTGCTCTATTTCGCGATCGGGACGATAAATATTACGGATATGCCGCTGACTTTCTTCCTGACTCTTGCCTTCGCGTCGTTCTACACGGCGCGGACGAGCGGAAGGAAGCGCTGGTATCTGCTTTTTTATCTGGCTTCGGCTCTCGCCGTGCTGACGAAGGGACTCGTCGGGGTCTTGCTGCCCGGGCTTGTGATTTTCGTCTACATTTTGGCAACGCGCGAGTGGCGGCTGTTCATTGAGCCGATCTACCTGCCGGGGTTGATTTTGTTCTTCGCGGCAGCCGTGCCGTGGTTCTGGCTTGTCTGCCGCGAGAACCGAGATTTCTTCCATTTCTTTTTTATTCAGGAACACTTTCTGCGTTACACAACGAAGATGCACGGCCGCTACGAGCCATTCTGGTTCTTCCTGCCGCTGCTTCCGGCGGGACTCGCGCCGTGGACCGCCTTCCTCCCGGCCCTGCTCTCGCGGCGGAGCGTTATTCGCGCGCCGCGCTGCGATTCCGAACGGCGCGCGAATATCTATCTGCTGCTTTGGGCGGGGCTTATTCTGCTTTTTTTCTCGATGTCTGATTCTAAGCTGATTCCCTACATCGTGCCGTGCCTACCGCCGCTCGCCGTCCTCATCGGCGCGGATATCGACCGTATGATTTCCGACAAACGGTGGCACGGCGGCGCGCTCGCGTGGCTCACAGGCGAGGCTGTGCTGCTCGGCGGAGCGCTGGCCGCCGCGGCGGCTCTCGGCGGCGAGTATGCGAACACGGCGCAGACGCTTCACGTCGTCGTAAAGGCCGTGCCGGCGCTCGCGGCGATGCCGCTGCTCGCGTGGTTTTTCACTTCGCGCGGACGACGGGACTTCGACGGGGCGGCAAAGGCGCTGGTCATCTGCGCGCTGCTCTTTACGTGGGGCTTGCAGGGGCTGTACTCGATTATCGCGCCGACGCGCACTCTGAAAAACGTCGCTGAGCTCGTGAACGCGGAGCGGCGCGGCGGCGAGACGATAGCCGTCTACGACGAGGTGGCGCACGGGCTTTCGTTTTACTCCAAGACGCGCGTGATGACGGTGGATGAGCTCGGCGAGCTTGCGTACGGCGCCAAGCAGCCCGAAGGCGAGGGCTGGTTCCCCGACAAGAGCCGGTTCTTAAGAATGTGGGACTCCGGCGCGCGCGACATTATTTTGGCGGTCGAGAAGGGCAGACGTTACGATGCGCTCTTCGAAGGGCGCGAGACAAACGCATCGAAAACTATCGACGCTGGAAAATACATCATCCTTGTAAAAAGGAAGGACGTGGGCAAATGAGAGAGACTTTCCTTCCGTTCGCGAAACCTAGCATAGGCGAGGACGCGATCGCGGACGTAGCGGACTCAATACGCAGCGGCTGGCTCGCGATGGGGCCGAAGACGCTGCACTTCGAAGATGACTTCGCGGGATATATCGGAACGCCACACGCGCTTTCGGTAAATTCCGCGACGGCGGGGCTGCACTGCGCGCTGACGGCGCTCGGCGTCGGTCCCGGCGACGAGGTGATAACGACGCCGATGACATTCGCCTCTACAGTCAACGCGATACTCTTCACGGGAGCGAAGCCGGTATTCGCCGACATTGACAGAAACACGCTCGACATAGTTCCGGAAAACATCGAGAACGCCGTGACGAAGGCGACGAAGGCTGTCGTTCCCGTGCATTTCGCGGGACTGCCCTGCGATATGGACGCAATAGAAAATATAGCCCGCCGCCACGATTTGGCGATAGTCGAGGACGCTGCGCACGCGCTCGGCGCTTCGTACCGCGGGCGAAAAATCGGCGCCTCGCAGGAAAAACGCCGTCTCGCCGTCTTCAGCTTCCACCCGACGAAAAACATCACTACAGGCGAAGGCGGCATGATATGCACGGCAGACGACGAACTTGCCGATAAAATTTCAGCTCTGCGCCAAAACGGAATGTCGAAGGGCGCGTGGAACCGCTACGGCGAAAAGGGCGGCGCGAGCTACGACATACTAATGCCCGGACTGAAATACACGATGACCGACATTCAGGCCGCGATAGGCATATCGCAGCTCAAGCAGCTAGACGGTTTCAACCGCCGCCGCGCCGAGATCGTCGAGTACTACATGAGCGAGCTCGCCGGCGTTCGCGGGATAATCCTGCCGCGCCGCGCTCCGTGGAATTACGGGCACTCGTGGCACATCTTCACGCCGCTCGTCGACGTAGTCGCGCTCGGCTTCACCCGCAACGAGTTCATGGCGCGCATGAAGGAACGGAAAATAGGCACGGCGCTGCATTATCAGGCTCTGCACCTCTTTCGCTGCTACGAGCGGCTGACGGAGACGAAGCACGGCGAGATGCCCGAGGCCGAGTACGTTTCAGAGAGAATCGTCTCTCTGCCGCTCTTCCCAGCGATGTCCGACAATGACGCGCGCGACGTGGTCGAGGCCGTCAAGGAGGTATGCGCGTGACGCGGACGGCGAACCCCGAAATTTCGATAGTCATACCCGTCTACAACGAAGAGGAATCTCTCGAAGCTCTTTTCGCGGAGCTCTGGCCCGTCGTTTCGGGGCTGGGGCGCACTTTCGAGGTTATCTTCGTCGACGACGGCAGCCGCGACGGGTCTCTTGCGATGCTCAAAAAATTCTGCGCGGGACACGAAGGGGCGCTGACGATAGAACTTTGCACGAACTTCGGCCAGCACATGGCGATAATGGCCGGCTTCGAACACGCGCGCGGGCGTAAGATAATCACGCTCGACGCCGACCTTCAGAACCCTCCGTCAGAAATCCCGAAAATCATCGCCGCGCTCGACGAGGGCCATGACGTAGTTGGAACCTACCGCGTCGGGCGTCGCGACCCGTTGTTCCGCAAAGCCGCATCGCGCTGCGTAAACAAGATAACGAACCGCATCGCAAAGCTGCACATCAGCGATTACGGCTGCATGCTGCGCGGCTATGACAGAAGCATAGTCGAGATAATTAACGAAAGCCGCGAGAGTACGACCTTCATTCCTGCGCTCGCGCAGAAATTCGCGCACAATCCGGCAGAGCTGCCCGTCGCGCACCGCGAGCGCGAACACGGCCGGTCGAAGTACGGCTTCTTCCAGCTCGTGCGCCTCAACTTCGACCTAATGACGAACTTCTCTCTCGTGCCGCTCCAGCTGGTCACGATGTCGGGGATGTTCTTTTCGTGCGCCGCCGTCATCCTGCTCGTCTATATGTTCGTGCGCCGCCTGTTCATCGGCATAGACGACTGGCAGATGTTTATCGAGCAGGCCTTCGAGGCATCTGAGTTTATGCTCGCGAGCCTCACGCTCTTCTCGCTCGGCATCATCGGCGAATACATAGGGCGCATATACCGCGAGGTGAGCCGCCGCCCGCGCTACTCCGTGCGCGGAATTTACGGTGCGGAGGATAAAAAATGAGTCGCCCGAAAATCGCCGTTTTCGCCTACAGCGAGGTCGGCGCGGCATGCCTTGAAGAACTTGTCAGAAACGGCGCGAATGTCATAAAAGTCTACACGCACGACGACGACCCGGACGAGACTATATGGTTCCGCTCCGTGCACGAAATCGCAGAGCGCGCCGGGATTCCGGCAAGCGCGCCGGAAAAATTCGGCAAGGCCGAAATCGCGGAATTTCAGGCGCTCGGCGCTGAGCTGCTGTTTTCGTTCTACTACAGAAAACTCATACCGGCCGCCGTGATTTCCCTGCCGCGCCTTGGGGCGTACAACATGCACGGCGCTCTGCTGCCGCGCTACCGCGGGCGCGCCTGCGTCAACTGGGCCGTGCTGAACGGCGAAAGCGAGACGGGCGCGACTCTGCACGCGATGACGGACGAGCCGGACAAAGGCGGCATAGTCGCGCAGGAGGCCGTGCCGATACTCTTTGCGGACACGGCGCTCGACGTTTCGCTCAAAGTCGCGGAGGCTGCGAGGAGCGTGCTTGCGCGCTCTCTCCCCGCGCTCGAAGCAGGGACGGCGGCGCTCACTCCGCAGGACGAGCGGCTTGCGACATATTACGGGCGCAGGCGGCCAGAGGACGGCCGCATAAATTGGAGCAAAAGCGCCGTCGAAATATACAACCTCGTGCGCGCCGTAACGCGCCCCTTTCCCGGCGCTTTCACGGAAATCAGCGGACGCCGCTACTACATCTGGAGTGCAGAGCCCGCTGGGGGGCGCGCCGCGCCGGGCAGGATAGTCTGCCGCGAGCCGTTGACGGTAGGCACTGGCTACGGGCTTCTCAAAATAATCGAAATTGAGCCGGCGCTTCCGCCGGAAGGAGAATTTTTCAAATGAGGATATTCGTAACAGGAATAAACGGATTCATCGGCAGGCATCTGCTCTCGGCGATGCTCGCCGAAACGGACTGGGAGATAAGCGGCCTCGACATAGCCTCTGAGAGCGTCGAACCCTACGAAAGAAACAGGCGCTTCGCATTCCGCAAAGGCGACATATTCCAAGACGACAAGTTCATCGAATCCGAGGTCGTCAAGGCCGACGCAGTGCTTCCGCTCGCCGGTATTGCGAAGCCGGCCTATTACATAAAAAAGCCGCTCTGGACATTCGAGCTGGACTTCGAGCAGAATCTGAAAATCGTGCGCCTCTGCGCAAAGCACGGCAAGCGAGTCATCTTTCCTTCTACCTCCGAAGTTTACGGAATGAGCGGCGGCGAGCTGAAGGAGGACGAAAGCCCGCTGACCGTCGGCCCGGTATCTAAGACGCGCTGGATTTACAGCTGCTCCAAGCAGATGATGGACCGCATGATATTCGCCTACGGACAGGAACAAGGTATGCCCTTCTCTATATTCCGCCCTTTCAACTGGGTCGGCCCGGGGCTCGACACATTCGCCGACGCCGCGGAACGCCGAGCGCGCCTAGTGACGCAGATGATCTACGACATGACGCGCCGCCGCGAGATAACTTTGGTAAACGGCGGAAGCCAACGCCGCTGCTTCACGTGGATAGGCGACGGCGTGGAAGGGCTGCTCGCCGTCATACGCAGCGAAAAGGGGCGCGCGGACGGCGAAATATTCAACATCGGCAACCCCGCCAACAACTACTCCGTGCGCGAGACGGCTGAGCTGCTGATCGACGAAGCGAAGAATTTCCCGCAATTCCGCGCGGCGGCGGAAGCGGCGCGGCTCGTCTCCGTCCCAGGCGAGGAATATTACGGCGCGAACTACGACGACATGCCGTACCGCGCCCCCTCTGTCGAAAAGATGGAGCGCCGGTTAGGTTGGAAACCAAAGACAGATATGCGCGGGCTGCTGCGCCGCACGCTCTCCTATTTCGCAGAGAAAGAGACGGCGTGAAATGACGAAGCTCGCGATAAAG
The DNA here is from genome assembly GCA_900545755.1 of uncultured Cloacibacillus sp. Lineage (GTDB taxonomy): Bacteria > Synergistota > Synergistia > Synergistales > Synergistaceae > Caccocola. Next base: position 27,560 of record URAG01000003.1, read on the forward strand.
CTCGACGTGGACACGCTGCGCGGCTACATACGCGGCGTCCCGCCGCTGCTCGACCTCTTCAAAAAGCGCGGGCTGCGCGCAAGCATATTTTTCTCCTTCGGCCCGGACAACTCCGGACGCGCGATACGCCGCGTCTTACGCCCGGGTTTCATCTCGAAGATGCTGCGCACGAAAGCCCCGTCGACTTACGGCCTGCGCACGCTGATGTACGGCACACTGCTGCCCGCGCCGCTCATAGTCCCCGCGGCGCCTGGCATCGTCACGCGCGCCGCAGGCGAAGGCCACGACGTGGGCGTACACGCATGGGACCACGTCTACGTTCAGGACGAACTCGCAAAAATCTCGAAAGAGGAATATTTATCGCTCTACGGGCGCGCGCGCGAACTTTTCGTAAAGCTCTGCGGGCGCGAGCCGCGCTCGATAGCGGCCCCAGGCTGGCAGGTTACTCGCGCCGTGCTGGAAGCCGAGGAAGAGCTGGGGCTTTCTTACGCGAGCGACGTGCGCGGATATGCCCCCTTCACGCCCGTATTCGACGAAAAACGCTACACCGTACCGCAGATACCGACGACGCTGCCGACTATGGACGAAGTGCTCGGCCTGCCCGGGATAGACGACGAGACTCTGCCGAAACGCTGGATAGAAGCGATGAACGGTGAATGGAACGTGCTCACGATACACGCCGAAATGGAAGGAATTTCCAAAATTTCAGTATTTAAAAATTTCCTAGACATCGCAGAGGCGATAGGCACGGAGTTCATGACCCTCGCAGAATACGCTGAAAAAGCGCCCACGCCCGACAAAGTGCTCGCCGAGGGCAAAATCCGCGGACGCGCCGGAACGCTCGCCGTCGAGCTGTAGCGAAGGAGGCGCGCTCAAAATGACAGACAAAACCACGATCCTGCTGATAATCGCCTCCGCAGTCGCCAACGCGCTTGCGAGCACAGTAATGAAGCACGCTTACGGCGGTGACGGCTACATCCTCTCGGGCGGAATCCTCCACGCCGTCATGCGAATCGCGCTTGACCCGTGGACGCTCGCCGGGCTCACGCTCTTCGGCGTCTCCTTCTTCTTCATGGCTGGGGCGCTATCGCGCGCAGATCTGACCTTCGCCTACCCCATGATGTCCGCTATAGTCTACCTTCTGCTCGCCGTAATAAGCTGCGCGATGTTCAACGAAAGACTTACGCCCGCGAGAATAAGCGCGATGCTTCTGATACTCGCGGGGATTTCGATACTATCCAGAAACTGAGGTAGAAACAATGAAAATATGCGTCGTCGGCACGGGCTACGTCGGCCTCGTCACCGGAACCTGCTTCGCAGAAAAAGGGCACGAAGTCCGCTGCATGGACATAGACGCCGGACGCGTCGAAAAACTCAAAAACGGGGAATGCCCGATATACGAGCCGGGGCTGGGTGAAATGCTGCGCCGCAATCTTAATTGCGGACGGCTCTCCTTCACGACAGAAATGGAAGCGGCGCTCAAAGACGCGGCGCTTTGCTTCATAGCCGTAGGCACGCCGCCGGCCGGCGACGGAAGCGCCGACCTCGCACAGGTGCTCGCCGCGGCAGACGACGTAGCCAAACACATAGGCGCGGGATGCAGCGTCGTCGTAAAATCCACGGTTCCCGTCGGCACTGGCACGCTGCTCTATAAACGCATAAAAAACCACATGAGCGAACGCGGCCTCGACGCGCGAGAGGTAGAAATCATATCAAACCCCGAGTTCCTCAAAGAGGGCATGGCGATACACGACTGCCTCCACCCCGACCGCGTCGTCGTGGGCGCTCAGTCCGAAGCGGCGAAGGCGCTTATGCGCGAACTCTACCGCGACTTCGCGCCAGAGGAGAAAATTTTCATAATGGACCCGGCGTCGGCGGAAATCACGAAATACGCAGCAAACGCCATGCTCGCGGCGCGCATCAGCTTCATGAACGAAATAGCGCAGCTCTGCGACAAAGTCGGCGCCGACGTGCTCTCCGTCAAAGCAGGCATGGCATCCGACAGCCGCATAGGCTCCGCCTTCCTCAACGCCGGATGCGGCTACGGCGGCTCCTGCTTCCCGAAAGACGTGCGCGCGCTCTGCTGCATAGGCGAAAGCCAGGGGCTCGACATGACGCTGGCCTCAGCGGTCGCGAAAGTCAACCGTAAACAGAAAGAACAGCTCCATATGATGATGCGCCGCCGGTTCGGCGCGGAGACTGAAGGCGTCACGGCGGCCGTCATGGGGCTCGCCTTCAAGCCCGGCACCGACGACCTGCGCGAAGCCCCATCGCTCACGCTCATACGCGGCCTCATAAATGAAGGCGCCCGCGTCCGTGCATACGACCCGATCGCCGCGGAACGCGCCCGCGCGCTGCTCCCCGCCTCCGTCAAATTCGCTCCCGACGCGCACAAGTTACTGGAGGGGGCGGACTGCGCCGTAATCGTCACCGAATGGCCGGAGTTCCGCGTCTTCGACTGGGAGGCCGCGCGCTCGTCGATGCGCCGCAAAATCGTCTTCGACGGCAGAAACATCTGCGACCCGGAAAAAATGAAAGCCCTCGGCTTCGAATACTACTGCATAGGAAGAAACATGATCCCCTAGCGGAGGCAAAGAAGCCGAGGCCCCACGAACCGCCCGCCGCGACGCGAAGCCCACACGCCAAGCGGCGGGCGGCTTTTTGCGAAATCGAAGGCGGTACAGCCGGAAGGCTCAGTAGCCCCGCACATCAGCCCACCGCCGCGAAATTCCGCGAGCGCGGCGAGACCGTCCGGCGCTGCGCCGGTTTTGCGGAAGCCCGCTGTTTTCCCGCCTTCCGCAACCGCGGCAGGCTGGCGCGCGCCGCGGAGCCTCCGAAAACGCCGCCGCGGTAAGCCGCGAGCGATTCATGGCGCTCGCAAAGGCCGCCGTTTCGCCGGCGGTGATTTCGCGCGTTTTATTACGGCGGCCCCCTTGCTTCTGCACGTCCGGCCGCGGCCGGTTCCCGACGGTACGGCGGTTTATATCCGAATACGATACGGGCGGTTCTTTCGCGCCGTTTGGGGCGGCGCGGTTTTTTGTCCGCCCGGCTTTAATTCCGCGCGCCGCCGTCCGGCAGCGTCAGAGTGAAGACGCTGCCTTTGCCGGGGAAACTTTCCGCAGTGACGCGCGCGTTGTGCAGGTCTGCGATTTGTTTGACCAGCGAGAGGCCGAGGCCCAGGCCGCCGCTTGAGCGCGACTTGTCGGCACGGTAGAAGCGCTGCCAGATTTTAGGCAGTTCTTCGGGCGTTATGCCGGGGCCGTTGTCGCCGACTGCCAGTTTTATGTTTTTGCCTTCACGGCACAGCGTCACGCGGACTTTACCGCCGCCGTATTTGAATGCATTTTCGATGAAGTTTTCGATAAGGCGCGACATGAGCGCTACGTCTATCTCGGCGTATATCTCTTTCTCTATTTCCTGCGTCAGTTCCACGTCCGGGCGCAGCGCGGACATTTCGCGGCACACGACGGCGGCGAGTTCGCTCAGGTCGGCGCGCTCGAATTGCGCCTTGACCGTGCCCTGCTCAAGGCGCGTGATGTTGAGAAGCTGGCTGATGAGCCGCGATATTTTTTGCGCCTGGCGGTTTATCGCCGATATTCCGTTTCTGTAGTCTTTTTCTGTCACCCCATCTTTTTCAAGCGCTGCGCACTGCGCGAGGATGACGGCGGTCGGCGTGCGCATCTCGTGAGAGGCGTCCGAGGCGAACTGCTTTTCAGCCTCGAAGGAACTTTCGAGGCGCGCGAGCATCCTGTCGAAGGCCGCCGCTATTTTGTGTATTTCGTCGTCTTTCGGCGGCAGGCCGATGCGCGCGGAGAGGTCGCGACCTTCGTTTATAGCGTCGGCCGCGGCTATCATGCGGTCTATTGGGCGGAAGGCGCGGCGCACTATGAAGTAGCCGCCGGAGGCGCTGATGACAACGAGAAACGGGAGCATGAAGAAAGCGAATTGCGTCATTTCTTCGAGCAGCCCTTTGCCGCCGTCGGCAAGCTTTATGCCGCGTACCCAGAGCCGCCCATGGTCCGCGGTCCTGTCGTAAATATAGAAGTGACGCTCTCCGTATGCGACGATGTGCGGCGGGCCTTCGGCGAGCGGCAGATATTCGGGGAAGTCGTCGGGCAGCGCGCCGGATATTATCGTGCCGTCGCGCGTGTAGACGAGGCTGTATGTACCGAGGGAATACGGTTCGAACTCTTCGTCCATTTCAAAGACCAGCTCTCCGTCGTCGTCGTCATATTCAACGAACTCTGAGTTTCTGTTGACGGCGCGCGCGAGGCTTTCCATCGCCGACGTTTCAAAGAGCGAGCCGCCGAGCGTTATGACTACTGCGAACGCGCCTGCCGTGACTATGAGCATGAGCACTGTGAACCACGCGGTGACGCGCGCTTTGACGGAGAGGAGGAGCGACATTTATTCCGGTTCCTTTATCATCCAGCCCGCGCCGCGGACCGTGCGGATGAGTTTCTGATCAAAGCCGTCGTCTATCTTGCGGCGGAGGTAGCTTATATATACGTCGACGACGTTGGAGCCGCCTTCGTAGCCGTAGTTCCATGCGTTGTTCTCTATTTTGTCGCGCGAAAGCGTCGCACCTTTGTTCCGCATTAGGTATTCAAGTATTGCAAATTCTTTCGCAGAGAGCTTTATTTCATGCCCGCCGCGCTCGGCCTTGTGTGCGGCGGTGTCGAGCGTCAGATCAGCGACGGTCAGCACCGTGCTCTTCACCTGCGAATATTTGCGCGTGATGGCGCGCAGCCGCGCCAACAGCTCCGGGAAGGCGAAGGGCTTGACGAGATAGTCGTCCGCCCCGTCGTCGAGCCCCGCGACTCGGTCGTCTATCCCGTCGAGCGCGGTCAGGAAAAGCACGGGTGTCGAAAGTCCGCGCTCACGCATTTCGCGCACGACTTCGCGTCCGCTTTTGACGGGCATCAGTATGTCGAGCACGGCGGCGTCGTATTCGGCGCAGTCTATGAAGTCGAGCGCCTCGCCGCCATCGTAACAGCGGTCTACGCTATAGCCGGCCTCTTCGAGCGCTTCCGCTATGAGCCTGTTCAGGTCTTTTTCGTCTTCTGCGACAAGTATCCTCATTTGTACGCCCCTTCCAAAAACACAAGGCAGGGAGGCCGCTTTGCGGGCGATCCCAACGTTTTTATTTCGCCGGCGAAGTTTCGCTGCTAGTACTCTATTTCCCAGGATAGAATTTCGCCGCTCTGGGCGTCTATCTCGAATTTGTAATCCGTTTTGTCGCAGAATATTTTAACTTCGTACTGCGAAGCGCCTCTCTTGGCGTCGCGGTCAAGCTTGAGCTTCTTCACGTCGCTCTGCTTCGCGCCGGGGACTCGTGCGAGCGCTATATCTACGATTTTCTGCCCGCCGATGTCAGGCTGCCGTCCGCCATAGAGTGCGGCGTTGAGCCCCATGTCCTGCGAACAGCTCATTATGCCGCCCGTTTGCGCGTCTATTTCGTATTTGAATTCCTCGTTGCCGGCGTAGAAACGCAGCTTGTATTCGCCGCCGCGCCCCTCTTCGCCGTCGTATTTAATCGTCTTGAACTGCGCCTGTTCCGGCGTAAGCCCCGCATGGTTGAGCGCCGTCTGCTTCGCCTGTTCTTCCGTCACCTTCGGCGCCGCGTACGCAGGCATCGCCGTTATTCCGAATACCACGGCGAGGGCCGCCGTTATCGCTATAAACCTTCTCATTGCCTTGCCTCCTTGCCTTCCACGGTCCCCTTCTAAGGAAATCGTTACGGTAACAAGAATAGCCCTCTACTATTAGAATATCATTAAGGCATCGAAGAATGGATAAATTTTTCGGAAAATTTGTGCGCGGCATAAAAAAGGCCGGCTGCACGCCGGCCCGCTGACGTTCGATGCGTTTAGTCTATTTCCCAGCCCACTACCTCGCCGGTCACTGCGTTGATCTCGAACTCGTATTCGCGGAAGTTGTAAAAGATCTCTCCCTCGTAGAGCTGCATCCCGTCGTCGTAATCCAGCTTAAGCTTGCGCACGTGCTCCGGTTTCGCTCCCGGCACTCTCGCCAAGGCTATTTCCATCGCCTTCTGCTCGCCTATCAGACCGGGCTGCGCGGCCTGGCCCTGCTGTCCGCCGTTACTGAACGGGGCCGCCGCGTGGGTCTCGCGCGAGAACTTGCGCACAGTGCCGTCCGCCGCGTCTATCTCGTAGTCGTACTCGACGTTTCCGACGAAGAACTCGAGCTCATAATCCGAACGGCCGAATTCCCTGTCGAGCTTCATCTTTGTGAAGTTCGCCTGCTGGGCGGAGACGCCAGCATGCTTGAGCGCTATATCCTTCGCCTGAGCTTCGGTGATTTGCGCCGCGTATGCCGCCATCGCCGTGATTCCGAAAATTACCGTAAGCGCCGCCATTATTCCTACAAACTTCTTCATTCCGTTTCCTCCTCGTTTTCTCTCGATTTCTTCTCTGAAATCTTTCTGAGATAAGTATAGCTCTGAAATATTAGAAAATCATTAAAAATTGTGTGCGTTCGAGGAAAAATTTTAATAATCGCAAAACGCGCGCCGCGGAGAAATTTTCCGCGGCGCGCGCAATTTCGGCTAGAGCAGGCTTTCGAGGAATTTTTCGCCCTCTTCCTCGCCGGAGGGAATTTCGTCGCGCGTCATGGTTTTTACGATTTCTCCATCGCTCATGACGAAGAAGCGCGCGGCTAGGCGGAGCGCCTGCGGAAGGCTGTGGGAGACCATTATTATAGGAACCGTCTCGCGCAGCTCCTCAAGCAGGGTTTCGATGGTGTCCGCCGAACGGCGGTCGAGCGAGGCCGTCGGCTCGTCGAGGAGCAGGATGTCCGGCTCAAGCGCCAATGTGCGCGCGAGGCACATCCTCTGCTGCTGTCCGCCCGAGAAGCCGGAGGCGGCGTCGTTGAGGCGGTCCTTGACTTCGTCCCAGAGGCCGGCGCGGCGCAGACTCTGCTCCATGCGTTCCTCGGCTTCGCGCTTTCCCATGCCGAGCGTCAGCTCGAGCGGCAGCGTGATGTTTTTGCGCAGCGAGAGCGGCAGCGGGTTCGGCACCTGAAAGACCATCCCGGCCCTGCGCCGCACCGCCGCGGGCTCGGGCGCGGAATCGCCGTAGATTTCCGTCATCTTTCCGTTTATCAGCAGCTTCACGCTTCCGCTTCCGTCGTAATCGTCGAAGCATTCGTTGAGCCTGTTGAGCGAGCGCAGCAGCGTCGATTTGCCGGAGCCGGAGCGCCCGAGCAGCACCGTGATGCCGCGGAGCGGGAAGTCCGCCGTTATTCCGTGCAGCACCTCCGCGCCGCCGAACGATACGCGCAGGTCTCTTATTTCAGCGCAGTTTTCCAATTTTCGTCACCTTATACCCTTCCAGCGGCGTTCCATGCTTCTCTGGCAGAGCCACGCCGCGCCCATAAGCGCCGCGGAGAGCATGAGCAGCACGAGCGCCGCGCCGAAGCCGCGCAGCAGCTCGCTTTCGTCCATGTACTGCGCCGCCGTGTAATATATGAGAAAAGGCAGGGCTTCGAACTTCGCGCCGAGCCCTGCGGGCATTCCCGAGTTTACGACCACGCCCGTCAGCATTATGACCGCCGTGTCCTCCGCGGCGCGCCCCATCGCGAGCATGAGGCCGCCCAGGATTCCGCGCGCGGCGGCGGGGACGAGCAGGCGGCGGAGTATCTGCCCCTCCGTGAGGCCGAGCGCCGCGCCGGTGAAATAGAGCGCGGGCGGCAGGCTCTCGACCGAGGAGCGCGTGCTGACGACGAGCGAGGGCATGACGAGCAGCGCCATGCAGAAGGCGGCGAGGAAGATGCAGGTCGTCGCCTCTGGCGCGAAGGTGCGGCGCAGCGCGAGTATCAGGACGAAGCCGAAGAGCCCCATGACTATCGACGGCACGCTCGCGAGCAGGTCGACGCCGAGCGAGAGCCGCTCCTTGACGCGTCCCTTCGCGAAGCGCGCGAGGTAGAGGCCGAAGCATATCCCCGGAAGCGCCGCCATCAGCGTCGTCAGCACGACGAGGCAGAGCGTCCCCGCGAGCGCGGGCCATATCCCGTCCCAGACGGGGCGCAGGCCTAGAATCGCGTCGAGCGCCGGAGTGTCGCCGAAGAAGAGCTTCGGCCCGAGCACCGGCAGGCCGTGGCTTACGATGAAGAATATCAGCGCGCCGCAGCATCCCGCGACGTATGCGGCTCCCGCGTAGGCGAGCGCGCGGCAGAGAATCAGCTTCGCCCTCATGATTTTTTGTCCTTTCTTATAGCGCGGAAGACGAGGTTCGCACCCGCGGAGAGCGCGAGAAGCACGCCGCCCGCGGCGAACAGCGAATAGTATGCCGTGCCGCCGACGTCCGACGAAAGCACGAGGCCGATATGCGCCGTCAGCGTCCGTATCGCGTTCAGCGGCGAGGTCGGATACTGCACGGCGTTGCCCGCGAGCATCGTCGGAATCATCGTGTCGCCCGCCGCGCGTCCGAAGCCGAGCAGCGCCGCGCCCCAGAGCCATTCCTTACACGAGGGCAGCACGACGAAGACGAGGTGCTCCGCGCGCGAGAAGCCGAGCGACGCGGCTGTGAGGCCGCTTTCGCGCACGGCCTGCTCGACAGCGCCGTCCATGACGAGCACCATAGTCGGGGTTATCAATAAAGCCAGTATCAGCGTGGCGGTGAACCACGAAAGCCCCGAGCCGCCGAAGCCGTTGCGGACGATCGGGACGAGAAGAAATACCGAGGCGAAGCCGTAGACTACGGTCGGAATCGCCGTCATCACGCGCAGCAGCGACAGAAGCAGCGCGCCGCCGCGCTTTCCGCCGAAGCCGTGGATGTAGCAGACGCAGCCGAACGATACGAGCCAGCCGAGCGCGAGCGACGAGAGCGAGAGCGCCGCCGTCGCCGCCATGACGGGCAGGATGCCGAACTGCTTGCTCTCGGGATGCCAGACGGAGGTGAAGAGCCCGCGCCCGCCCATGAAGAAACCGTCGGCGGCGCAGACGATGATAAAGACGAAAACGCATGACAGCAGCGCCGTAACGTAGACGGCGGAGGCTTTCAGCAGAAACGGGGATCTGGAACGATTGTGCATAGCATGCGGAAAGAAGAGGCGAAGCGCCGGGATTCCGGCGCCCCGCCGGATTTCGTTACTTCTTCGGGATGGGGATATAGCCGCAGTCGGCGATAATCTCCGCGCCCTCGGGCGAGTAGATGTAGTCGATGAAGAGCGCCGTCAGCCCCTGCGGGTCGCCCTTCGTGTTCATAAATAGGTCGCGCACGACCGTGTAGCTTCCGTTCGCGGCGTTCTCCTGCGTCGCGGTCATGCCCTCGAGCTTAGGAGCCTTCACGGATTCGTCGATGTGCCCGATGCCGACGTAGCCTATCGCGTTCGCATCCTTCGCAACGGCGGTCTTCATAGCGCCGTTCGAGTTCACGACGTTGGCCGAAGCCGCGACTTCGCCGCCCTTGATGGCCTTGTCGGTGAAGACCTCGCGCGTACCACTGCCGTCCTCGCGGACGTAGAGGTTTATCTTCGCGTCGGCCCCGCCGACTTCCTTCCAGTTCGTAATTTTGCCGGCGTAGATATCCGCGATCTGCGCGAAGGTCAGCTCGTTGACCGCGTTTGACGGATGAACGACTACCGCGACGCCGTCAATGGCGAACGGGAAGGATTTAAGCCCGTACTTCTTGATCTCTTCGGCTTTCAGAGGACGTCCGGTGTTCCCTATCTCGACGAGTCCTTCGCCGACCTGCTTCACTCCGACGCCCGAGCCGCCGCCCGCGACAGTAATGCGTATGTCGGGGTTAGCGGTCATTATGCGCTTCGCAGCCTCCTGCATTACGGGGATGTGCGCGGTACCTCCAGCGATGTCAACCTTACCCTTCTGGCCTTTGAAGGCGTCGAGCGGGGCCGCCGCGGCCGCAGAAACGGCGAAGAGGCAGATCAGCGCCGCAAGGGCGAACTTCTTCATTCTCATGACAACAGCACTCCTTTGATATAGATATATTTTTTCGCGCGGCGATATGCCGCATTGCGACAAATGTAAACAGCGCGCGAAATTCGCGCGCGCGGCGGAAATATGTGGCATGGGAGAAGTTATCGGAGCGGAGTGCCGGCTAAATCAGACGAAAACGGCGCGAAAAGACGACGCCCGCGTCCGCATAATGCATCCCGTGCATTTTGCCGCCGCATGATCACGTCATCAATTCCACCGTCCTTCGCGACTGTTGCATAAACTTTACAATGTATAAATATATCACATCCGCGCCGCGAAAGCTTGCGCCTCCGTCAGTTTCGCGCGGACAAAGCAGATTTTTTAGTCGCGCGGACAAAAGACGGCTCGCGCGGAATTCGACGGGAGACACAGCGCTCGGAGGAAAACGAAAATTCCGCTCTCCGCAAAATCGGCGCGCCAGGCCCAAAAACAAAAAACTGCGCCGCCGTAAGGACGCTGCCGCGCAGAGCCTTCGCCCCGGATGCGGGACGGGAGAGGAACATACGACGGATTCTCCATCCGCCGCGCGCTTCTTGCGCCGGCCGCCCTCATGTTATAGGATTTACCAGGTGATTATGGAATGGAAAGAAACCTCACGACAGGCGGCGTCTTCAGAAATATCGTATCATTCTCGCTGCCCTACCTTTTATCTTACTTTTTGCAGACGCTCTACGGAATGGCGGACCTTTTCATCACGGGACAGTTCCGCGGGGTCGCGGACATCACCGCGGTCGCGATAGGCTCTCAGGTCATGCATATGCTGACGGTCATGATCGTAGGCCTCGCGATGGGCTCGACTGTCACGATCGGGCGCGCGGTCGGGGCGGGGGACCGAGGGCGCGCCGCCTGCGCTATAGGCAACACAATCACGCTCTTCATGGTCTTGTCGCTCGTGCTTACAGCGGCGTTGCTCGCCTGCTCGGATAAAATCGTCGCCGTCATGTCGACGCCTGCGGGCGCGGCGGCCGGCACGGAAGCCTACCTTAAAATCTGCTTCGCCGGCATACCGTTCATCACCGCCTACAACATCATCAGCTCGATATTCCGCGGCCTCGGCGACACGAAGAGCCCGATGTACTTCATCGCCTCGGCCTGCGCCGTGAACATCGCGCTCGACTATATTCTCATCGGCGGACTCGGCATGGGGCCGGAGGGCGCGGCCCTCGCGACGACGCTCTCTCAGGCGTCGAGCGTCGCGCTCGCGCTATTCTTCATAATGCGGCACAAAAGCGGAATCTCCGTCTCTCGCGGCGACCTGCGCCCGAAGCGCTCCGTCATGGGACAGATACTGAAAATCGGCGTCCCGATAACGCTCCAGGACGGCTTCATACAGATTTCCTTCATCATAATTACGATAATCGTCAACATGCGCGGCCTTGCAGACGCCGCTGCCGTCGGCATCGTCGAAAAGATAATAAGCTTCCTATTCCTTGTGCCGTCGTCGATGCTCTCCGCCGTCGCCGCGCTCGGCGCGCAAAACCTCGGCGCGGGCAAACCGGAGCGCGCGCGGCTCACACTTCGCTACGCCGCTATGATAGCCGTCGCCTTCGGCGCCGCGGTCGCCGTGCTGATGCAGTTCACAGCGGAGCCCGCAGTCGCGCTCTTCACAGACCCGGCGAACCCCGGCTCCGCTGAGGTTGTGCGCCTCGGCGGGCAATACATGCGCGGCTACGTATGGGATTGCATTTTTGCAGGCGTACATTTCTGTTTCAGCGGATATTTCTGCGCCTGCGGACGCTCCGGCATCTCGTTCCTGCACAACGCCGTCTCGATAATCCTCGTGCGAGTCCCGGGCGTCTACCTGACCTCGAAGCTCTTCGCCGACACGCTATTCCCGATGGGTCTCGCCACGACGGCAGGCTCGCTGCTGTCCGTAGCGATATGCGTCGCGGCCTACGCGATTATTACGAGAAACGAGGAGGGCGCACACGGGTAGCGGCACGGGCGCGCGATTCAGCCCCGCGCATAAAAAAGAGGCCTCCGTGCCGCGCTTTGCGGGACGGGAGCCTCTTGAGTTTCAGGCGGGAGGCCGCGGCTTACGGCTTAATTTCCCTGTACCAGCCTGCCGTGCTCCATTCGGAGCACCGTGTCTCCGTATGAGGCGGCGTTCGGATCGTGGGTGCTGATCAGCACCGTAACGCCATTGTCGCGCGCCTTTTGCAGATATTCGAGTATTATCTTCGAGTTTTTCACGTCGAGGTCGCTCGTCGGTTCGTCTGCGATTATGAGCTTCGGGTTTCTGACGAAGGCGCGCGCTATCGCGACGCGCTTGCGCTCGCCGCCGGATAGCGAGGCGGGGCGCTCGTCCTCCATGCCGCCGAGGCCGAACTCTTCAAGCAGCGCGGAGGCGCGTCCGTAGGCCTCGCCGCACTCCTGCGCCGAAGCGCCGCCGAGGAAGCATGGCATACAGATGTTTTCCGCGATGGTGAAGTTGTTGAGCAGGTCGCAGCCCTGCATAACGTAGCCTATCTCCGGCCCACGCATCGCAGCGAAACCGTCGGCGTCGAGCGCCGTCAGCTCCTTGTCCATGAAGGTCACGGTGCCTGAGTCGGGGCGGCACATGCCGGAGAGCAGGTGGAACAGCGTGCTTTTACCGCAGCCGGACTGACCCATGAGTACGGTGAAGGATTTCGCCTCAAGCGAGAGCGACACGCCGTCGACCGCCGCGAAGGTCTCGCCCCTGCGCTGGTATTTCTTTACGAGATTCGACGCTTGTAAAATCATGCTTCTTTCTCCTGTATCAGACGGATAGGTTCGCCGCGGCAGACCGCGAGGATAGCGCAGAAGGAGGCCGCGAGCCCCGCAGCGACGGAGATAAGCAGGCACTTCGCTCCGGTCGCGGCGTAGAAGCCGGCGGCGCTGATGAAGGCCGGGATGCCAGTGGCTATCTGTATCTGCTCTTTGAAGGCGAGCATCACGCCGCCCGCCGCCGCTATGCCGAGGAAGCCTCCGATGAGCCCTATCGCGAGCCCTTCGGCGAGAATCACGCGGACGATGAAGCTCTTCGACGCGCCGAGCGTGAGCATGACGCCGAATTCAGGCCTGCGCTGGATTATCGTGACTGTGAAGATGCAGACGACGGCGAGCGCCGCGGTCAGCAGCAGCAGGACGTTGAGCACAAGGCTGAAAGCCGAGAAGCTCTCGACGGCGTCGGCGGCCTTGCTGACCATGCTGTTCGCCGTGTAGGCCCAGAGCGGGCTGTTCTCTATCGTATAATTTATCTTTCGCGCGACGGACATCGGGCTCACGCCGTCGGCGACGCGGATCATTATCGAGGATATGACTGTCTCGGGGTCCATGTCGCCGAGGCGGTTTTCGCGCGCAATGTCGGTGCGCAGTATGTCGCGCGCCGTGCTGAAGTCTATGAAGGTGCAGTTATCGTAGCTCGTGTCCGTCCTTTCGAGCTTGCCGACGACCTTCTGCTCCCTGCCGAAGAATATCAGCGTGCTGCCGGGCTTCGCGTAGACGCCTCCGCCTACGACCACCTCGCCCATGCCGACGCCGCGCTCGGAAAGTCCGTCTACCGAGCTTTTGAGCCACGGCTGGATGATGAAGTCCGTCTTGGAATCGTAGGCGATTATCTGGAGCGGGACGGAGCAGCACGAAGCGTCGAGCGTCGCGATGAAGAGCTGCGGCGACGCTTTCTCGACTCCCTCTATCTGCGCGACGCGGTCGAGCCACGAACCGTCGAAATAGAAGCTGCAATGCTCGCCCGAGAAGAGCGACGACGAATACTCGGCGGCGAACTGCTTAGGCACGACGATGACGTCCGCGCCGAGGCGGTTGACCGTCTGCTCCACGCCGCGTTCGAGGCTCGCGAGCAGTATCGAACTCGCAAAGATCGAGGCCGCGAGGATGAAGCATAGCAGCTCCATCACCGCGGTGCGCATCCCCTGCCCGCTCAGGTTCGCCATCGCGATGGAGAACGGCCCGAGCTTTTTTCTTTTGTTTGACATTCCGCCGCCTCTAGCGCGATTTCAGGCCGAAAACGAGCGACGCAGCCCCCGCCGCCGCGGCCAGCCCGCCGCAGAGCTTCGCCCACGCCGCGGTGTCGTGGCATGCCATCACCTTCGCGCATATTCCTATGCCGAGGCCCGAGTTCGACACCACGACTATTGCGAAAATCCCGGCGACGACGGCTATCGCGCCGCCGTAGGCGAGATTCTTCGTCAGCAGCATCATAACGCCGTTGACGACGAGCAGCGCGCCGAGCAGTACGAGCGCCTGCCCGCTGTAAAAGCATTTCATGTGGACCTCAGCGCCGGTCGCCAGCTTCAGCATCCCAGTGCAGACGCCGGCCCAGCCGTAAACCGCGCCGATTAGCAGCGCGCCAGCCGCGACGACCGCCGCCGAGAGCAACACGCCAAGTTTCCCAAAATCCGATTTCATAACGTAATTTCCTCCCTGGTTCTAAATTTATACAAAAATCCACGGGCGTCCCAGCGCACCGCTTTGTCCCATAGTACGCCGGTTAGCACGCGCTTCGCAATGAACGTGCGGGACATCGTCATTGTCTGCGGCGATAAAAAAAATCCGCCGGCGTTTCGCCGCAGTTTTATCCGTGCGCACATGAAAACGGTTCTAACTTGAGGCCTAACGCACAATTTTTTATCTCAAACGACGAACGCGGGCACTAGCGCATCGTGAATAAGGCGCGGCATGGCTTTCGCAATATGCGCGCGCTGAACCGTTTTATAATTTTTTGTTCTGCGGCACATAAACTTGTGCGGATTACGCATGACCGCAGCGCGCGCCGCAAACCGCGTTTTCCGCACCCGGACGCCGGATGTAGGCGAGGCGGCGCGGCGGTTAAATAAATTTAGTCGCAGGCACAAAATAACGCCCCGGAGCGCCTCTGGCGCGTGACATTTTTTTGATTTGTGTTATACAATTCAATTGAGAGAATGTTATTCCGTTCTCATACCAAGAACCGGGAGAGGAGGCGAATCCATAATGACGTGACGCTGCGGACTCTGCGCGATGCGCGTGGCGCACGATTGCATGGATTTGCCCAATCACTGTTCCGGCACGACCCTTTTCTAAAATCCTGCAATCATTCCTTCATTCCATAGAGTTTCGGACCGGTCTCGCCGCGCGCCGCGACGTGCGCAGCGCTGTGTCTGCAAGCTTATATATTCCTCATAAAGGGAGCTGTTGTTTTATGAAAAAGTTATTCGCACTTGTTCTGGCAGTTCTTGCGGCGGCCTTCGCCGCGCCGGTCTTCGCGGAGGACGTTCCAGTCATCCGCGCTAGCTACACGATGACGACGCATCAGCAGGCCTTCATGGTCGCTATGGCGGAGGGCGAAAAGCTCAAGGATAACGGAGTGTGGCTGAAGCCAGTCGTCCCGAAGGAGAAGTTCGACCTTTACGACAACGGCAAGAAGGTCGCCCGTCTCGAAGTCATCGTGACGAAGAGCGGCTCCGAGGCTACGACGCTCTTCGCGCAGGGACACCTCGACCTCACGACGAACTCCTTCCCCGCGATGCTCTCCGGCATCGACAGCGGCGCGAAGATCAAAGTCATCTCCCCGCTCCAGTCCGACGCCATCGCGATGGTTTCGCGCACGGACATCGACGTCAAGGGATGGGAAGCCTTCGAGAAGTACGTCAAGGATTCCAAGCGCCCCGTGACCGTCGGCTACCACTCGCCGACGAGCGCGCCGAAGATAGTCTTCGAGGCCGCCATGGCGCAGTCGAACCTCCGCGTGACGGGCGACGCCAACGCGACGAAGGAGCAGGCCGACATCGTAATGATGGACCTTAAAGGCATCCCGAACGTCATCCCGGCACTCATAGCGAAGCAGGTCGAGTTCGCCGTTATTCCGGCCCCGACGCCTGAGGTCATCGAAGCGAAGGGGCAAGGCCACGTCGTCCTCCAGATGAAGGAACTCGAGCCGAAGGGCGCTTGGGAAGACTTCCCATGCTGCTGCATAGCCGCGAGCGACAAGGCGATAGCCGAACAGCCCGAAGCGCTGCGCGCCTTCGTGAGGCTGATGGACCTGACGAGCCAGTGGTGCCTCGCCAATAAGGAAGCGGCCGCGCAGGCCACCGGCGACTGGCTCGGGATAGAGCCCACCGTCATATCGAAGGCGGTCATGGGCCTTTCCACGACCGTCACTCCTACGTGGATGAAGAACGCCGCGCTTTATCCCGACATCCTCAACGAGCTCGGACAGCTCACCGGCTCGCTGAAAGGTAAAAAGCTCGCCGACGTTCAGGACCTCGTATTCGATTTCCGTTTTACGGAAGTGGAGAAATAGCCATATCCCCGCCGCGCGGAAGCACCGCGCGGCGGTTTTACGGAGGGAACGATGAAATTTCTTATTGACAGGATTTTGCTGCCGTGCGCCGCGCCTCTGCTCGTGCTGGTAATATGGGAGGTTATCGCGATAGAGCTCAAGAACGACGTCGTGCTCCCGACCGTCGGGCAGGTCTGGGTTCTCTTCCTTCACCCGAACGAGGACCTGCTGCGCCTCGGCTCGCTGCTACAAAACCTCGGCATGAGCTCCATCCGCGTCTTCTGCGGGTACATGGCCGGGCTTGTGCTCGCTCTGCCGCTCGGCATACTTATGGGACATTACAGGAAGGTCAACCGCTTTATGACTCCGCTTGTGGAGATTCTGCGCCCGATGCCGCCGCTCGCTTGGATTCCACTGATCCTCGCCTGGTTCGGCGTCGCTAGCTTCGCGACGATGCTCGGCATCGAAGAGGGCGAATGGTACGTCTTTTTCAACAATATCAAATTCTCGATGCTAATCATCATTTTCATCGGGGCCTTCTTCCCGATATTGCTCAATACAGTCTACGGCGTTTCGAGCGTGCGCTCGACTCTCATAGATTCGGCGCGCGTCCTCGGCGCGTCGGAGCGCGATATTTTTATGAAAATCCTGCTTCCCGCGGCGGCCCCGTCGATAGTTACGGGCATGAGGCTCGGCCTCGGCGTCGCGTGGATGTGCCTCGTCGCGGCGGAAATGATGCCGGGAAGCATCTCCGGTATAGGCTACGTCATAACGCACGCCTACACCGTCGCACGCACCGATATAGTTATAGCGGGCATGGTCAGCATAGGCGCGGTGGGCCTCGCGCTCGACGCGGCCTTCCGGTATTTCGAGGCGAAGTGCTTCGCCTGGCAGAGGTTGTCGAGATGACGGCGCTTATCGAAACCAGCAATCTGCGCAAGGAATTCGTCCTCGACGGCGGCGGCCGCCTCGAAGCGATAGCCGGCGCGTCGATCGCGATAAACGACAAGGAGTTCGTCTGCCTGCTCGGCCCCTCCGGCTGCGGCAAGTCCACGTGGCTGCGCATAGTCGCTGGGCTCGAAAGCGCGAGCTCAGGCGATGTACTATATAAGGGCGCGCCGGTCACGGGCCCGGGCAAGGAGCGCGGCATGGTATTCCAGGAATACTCTCTGCTGCCGTGGCGCACCGTCGCTGACAACGTCTCTCTCGGCCCAGAATTCGCGGGCATGGATGCAAAAAAGCGCCGCGAAATAGCGATGGACTACCTCGCGCGCGTCGGCCTTGAAAAGTTCGCCGAGGCGAAGCCGCACGAGCTTTCGGGCGGAATGCGCCAGCGCGCCGCGATAGCCCGGGCGCTCGCGAACAACCCCGAAGTGCTGCTGATGGACGAGCCCTTCGGCGCGCTCGACGCGCACACGCGCGTCCTGCTCCAGCGCGAGCTGCTGAAAATCTGGGAGCAGGACAGGAAGACCGTCGTCTTCGTCACGCACAGCGTCGACGAAGCGCTTTACCTCGCGGACAGGATAGTCGTCATGACGGCGCATCCGGGCCGCGTCCTTGAAGAAATAGACGTCCCGTTCGAGCGTCCGCGCAGCCGCGCGACGAAGGGCTACGGCGAGATGGCCGAGCGGATACTCGAACTTCTGGAACAGAATGAAAAAAATAGAGGAGGAGCGGAACTATGAACAACGCCGCTAAAGTAGATGCAATTCTTGACGAAATAAGGGAGATCGTACACAACGGCCCTGTCCGCGTAAAAGAAATAAGCGAAGCTGGAGTGCCAGTCGTCGGCACATACTGCACCTTCACGCCGTGGGAGCTGGTGCGCGCCGCGGGCGGCATATCCGTCTCGCTTTGCAGCACGAGCGACAAGCCGATAGCCGCGGCGGAAAAACACCTGCCGCGCAACCTATGCCCGCTTATCAAGTCGAGCTACGGCTTCGCGCTGACGGACACCTGCCCGTACTTCCATTTCTGCGACATCGTAATAGGCGAGACGACCTGCGACGGCAAGAAAAAGATGTACGAACTGCTCAACGAGCTGCGTCCGACGCACGTCATGCAGCTGCCGCAGGACCCGAAGCACGAGATGAGCCGCACGCTCTGGAAGCACGAGATACTCAGGCTCAAAAAAGTCCTCGAAGAACGCTTCGGCGTCGAGATAACGGACGAGAAGATAAGAGAGGCTATCACGCTGCGCAACAAAATAAACGAAGCGGCGCTGCGCTTCTACGACACGGCGGCGCTGCCCGTCCCGATGGTCAGCGGCAAGGAGATAATGCTGATCTCCGACTTCATCAAACTCAACTTCGAATACGAGAAGACCGCCGACAAGCTCAACGAGCTCGCCGACGCGATACTCGAAGCCTACGCCGCGGGACAGTGCCGCAAAGACATAGCCGCGCACCGCATATTCATAACAGGCTGCCCGATGGGCAAATCGCTCGAAAAGGTCGTCGACGCCATAGAATCGCCGGAAAGCGGCTCCGTCGTCGTCGGCTTCGAAAACTGCGGCAACCTCAAATCCATGCACTACAAGGTGCGCGAGGACATAGACCCGATCGACGCGCTCACCGAGAAATATCTTTCGATACCCTGCTCCGTAATGTCGCCCAACGGCGAGCGCCTAGGGCTGCTGCGCGAATACGTCAAGAAATACCACGCAGACGCGGTCGTAGACGTCATACTCCAGGCATGCCACACCTACAACGTCGAAACCTACTCCGTAAAGCAGTTCCTCGCCGACGAGGGCGTGCCATACATGTCCGTAGAAACGGACTATTCGCAGGGCGACGTGGGACAGCTCTCCACGCGCTTCGGAGCCTTCGCGGAGATGCTCTAATGGCCAACATCGGAGTGGACATCGGCTCAACGGCGACGAAGTGCGTCCTCTGGGACGGCTCGCGCTTCGTCTATTACATCACGCCTACGGGCTGGGCTCCCGCCGAAAGCGCTGAAAAAGCCGTGCGAATGGTCTGCCGCCGCGGGCACATAATGAAGCGCGAAGACGTACACATCACGGTCACGGGCTACGGGCGCAATATATTTGAGGCCGACCGCCGCGTCACAGAGATAACCTGCCACGCCGCGGGAGCCCACCGCCTCGCGCCCGAGGCGACAACAGTGCTCGACATCGGCGGGCAAGACTCGAAGGTAATAAAAATCGACGAAAACGGCAAGGTCCTCGACTTTCTGATGAACGACAAGTGCGCCGCCGGCACTGGCCGCTTCCTCCAGAACATGGCGGTCCACCTCGGCTGCAAGCTGGCTGACTTCTGCAATATCCCCGATGGCACGGAGCTACAGCCGATCAACAACATGTGCACAGTCTTCGCCGAGTCGGAGGTCATCGGCCTGCTCGCCAAAGGCGCGGACAAATACTCGATCTGCCTCGGACTGCTAGACTCCGTCGCGCAGCGGGCGGCAAACCTGCTCTCCCGCGTCTCCGACGGCGGCGACATCTGCTTCACCGGCGGCTGCGCGCAGAACGGCCTGCTCGCCGGCCTGATAGAACAAAAAACAGGCCGCCGCGTGATAACACCCGAAAAAGCCCAGTTCGCCGGCGCTCTCGGCGCCGCGGTGATAGAGGCGGGGAAGTAGCGAGAGCAGAGCAATCTTCGCGCGAATCCGTCCACGATTCTGTGCAACCATCCTCAAGCCTCAGAATCGTCATAAACTTCCGGGCATTTCAGCCCGTCCTATTGACACCATAGCCGCCCCTAACCGGATGTCAGCGACATACGGCTCAGGGGCTTGTTGTGTATTGCACATTTTGCCTATTCCGGTATTCGCCATTCAAAACATATGGGGGAGTTGTGCGTGTATCTTGTACCACGGTCGATGCGACGGTCTGTCCATTTTTTCGTTGTGCCTATCGTTACAAGATGTAGCATTGCGAATAGACTATCGCCTGTAGGAAATACGGACTTCGCTTCAGCTGCTTTCCTCATTTGCCTGTTGAACCCGTCTACCGCGGTAGTCGCGTAGAGAAGTTTTATTAACATCCTGCGGATAAAGGCAGACCTATCGCGGCGGAGCCTGGGCCCATGACATTTGCGTACATCACGATGATCTCCTCTTCGATATCCTGGACAGCGCCGACAACTATCTTATGCCGTTTGAGACAAAAAAGAAAGCAGGGCCTCCCATGGCAGAAGACTGCCACAGGCACGACATAAGCGACGAGTTTTGGGTATTACTGGAACCAGCCTCCACCCGTCAGAAATGGGACGCCGGGCGGCAACGCGCGCTACGACAATTCCCTTATCAACGCTGTGTTTTGTGGATTCTGCATACCGGCGCGCCGTGGCGTGATCTGCCACCGGATTACGGCAGCAGGAACAACTTCAACAAGCGTTTTCGCCGGTGGCATGACATGGCCGTTTGGGGGAAATTGCTTGAGGCTCTGATAAATTCTCCTGATTACGAATTACTCATGATAGACGCAAGCCATATAAAAGGACATCCCCACGCAAGCGGGGCGGCAGGCGGCAACTTAGGATATGGAGCGCGTAAAGGGTAGCTCAACAGCAAGGTGCATCTTGCCATGGATATGTATTGTATGTGTCGATCAGATTATTTTATTTGTCACAG
Source organism: uncultured Cloacibacillus sp. (assembly GCA_900545755.1). GTDB lineage: Bacteria > Synergistota > Synergistia > Synergistales > Synergistaceae > Caccocola. The sequence goes on from URAG01000003.1 coordinate 48,352, forward strand.
CTGGTACCATTGCTGATGGTGCGCAGGCTTGCATGCAGGTCAATATAGAAGAGACGGACGCTGAATAGAATTTTTGCTTACAAACACATGCTATGGCAGTCTTAACTCCTCCGCGCAGAAACAGTAGAAAACCAGCGCGACTGCGATAGGAATGCATATTGAGGCATTTTGTAGAAAACACCTCCTCCGTACTCTGTTCAGCCTTTTATCCTGAATGCAAACGGTATCCTTACGCGAATTACGCCCGTGCTATTGAACTTCCAGCCCTTGACGGCGCACAGCGCCGAGTCGTCTAATCGCGCGTGACCGCTTGAGCGTTCGAGTCCCGCTGAGGTTACTGATCCGTTTTCCACGCGGGCTATAACCACGGCTGTTCCCTCTTCGCGACGCTTGCGGGAGAAAAGCGGATATTCCGGAGTAACTTTCTTCAACACTTCGAGACCGCCCACGTCAACTATGCTGTAACCGTAACCGCCGCCGATGCCTTCGCCTTTGCCCCCGGCGCCCTTCACAGCGCATAATGAAGCAGCGGCTTCTTCCAAGCCGTTTTCCACCGTTGTTGTTTCTTTTGGAGCCTCTGCCTTCACAGGTTCATTGACAGGCTTTGGCGTTTCTTTAGGCTTATCCATGCGAGTGGCTTTTACCGGCTTCTTCGTATCCTGCGTTTGCGGCTTCGCTTGGCTCTTCTTCGGCTGCGTCGCGGACTGCGCCGTCGTTTTTTGTTTTAGCCCGCCGCCGTTTCCTGCACTTCCGCCGTCCGTCCCGCGCTGGCCAGGAAGCGTGACCAGGCGCACGGACATGGCCGGCTCTTTCTCTATTACACGCTGCACACGCTGCGGGATAAGCGATATTGCAGCGACTATCGCTATGTGTACGCAGATGCTTAGCACTATGGCCGAACGCCAACGTGAGCGGACCTCTTTAGTCATTCGGCATTTCCCCCTGCGAGCAGAAGACCCGCGGACGTTACTCCCTCGCCGCGCAACAGCGAGAGGACTGAGGCGACTGTACCATATGGAACACCTTCGTCGCCGGCGATCAGTATTTCGCGCCCTTTGTTCGCTTCCGCGGCGTAGACGAGCTCGCTCCTGCTCATTTCGCGTCCATTCCAGAAAAGTCTGCCATCAGCCATTACTGTCAGTACCACCGCGTCGTGCGCATCGAAAGAACTTCCTTCACCCCGCGGAAGCTTTACGTCCAGCTCGCCTTGTACGAACGAGGCCATGAGGACAAAAAATATTATTAGCATGAAGAGAACGTCAATAAGCGGAGTGATATCTATCTCCGCCGCGCCTCTAGTTTTTCGCTGGCGCATTTCCGCAGTACTTTCTATGAAGGCGAAGGACAAAATCCGCGCCGCGTTCTAGCTTTTCTTCTTCGTTGTCGATGCGCGAGTTGAGAAGTCCGTTTACGAATATCGTCGGTATTGCCACCGTAAGACCGGCAACAGTAGTGTAGAGCGCTTTCCAGATCCCCCCCGTTACCATTTCCGCGCTTATCTGGCCTCCCATATGCAGCGAGCCAAACATTTCCACCATTCCAAGAACGGTGCCGAGAAGGCCAAGGAGCGGCGCGATTTTGCCTACCATTTCCATTACGAACAAATGTTTTTCCCAACGATATATTTCACGGCGGATTCGTTCTTCCGTAAGGGACTTCATTTCCTCTCCGTCCGCGTCCCACTGAGAGAGTGCATCGGCAAACAACCGTGCGAGCGAGCTTTCCGTCTCGGAGAAACAACGGCTGTAATCTCCGGACGTAGCGGCATCCGCAAGTTCGCCTTCAAGCTTAGTCGGATTTCCTGAGGCCTTTCGGAAAAACATCAGCCTCTCTGCTGCAACAGCAAAAGCGGCCAGAGAAAAAGCCGCGATTAACCACATTATGCTGCCGCCCTCGTTCATATAATCAAGCATTTATATCCCCCTTTGCCCTTTTCTGGGCGAATTTCTTTAAAAATTCTATTGAACGAGCGTAGTCGTCCTCGAATACTTCAAGAGTCATAACGCGCGTTTTCCCGTCAGACGCAAGTATCGCAAAAATCCTTTCGAGAAGCTTTTCATCGAAATATGTCATGTCCTTGTGGTCGGCACCTTCGGGAGTTACTCCGTGAATGTGTACAGCACGGGTATATTCAAGAAAAAGCTTAAGCTGTTCTTCAACCGGATGTCCGTAGCGTACAAGGTGGCCGATATCGGCACAGACGCATATTTTATGTTCCATGACTATCGGAAGAATGAGCTCGAAATTGTAGTCCAGAGTCTCGGCGCATATCCAGTTCCGTTCTCGTGCGGCGGAGGCTATGCGTTCGACCGACTTCGACGTCAGCTCGAGCCATTTTTCCATGTTGGCGCTCGGGCGGTCGCCGAACTGCTCGCCCCCCAGGTGCATCACCCATGCGTAAGGTTCTATATCGTCGAACAGCTCTAGTATGCGCAGGCATGAATCCTCACACCGGACGCGCTCGTTCGGATCATCGGACAAACATACGTCGTCCGGGAAATGAACGACGCAGCTCATTCCAAGTTCACGTCGAAGTTCTGCAAGTTCTCTAACTTCTTCTTTCGTCGGAATGTTCGAGCCGTATTTGTTGTCGAAGAGGACGAACTGCATGTCGTCCACGTCGCGCGACAGCGCGCGCATATTTTTTGCGAATCCGCCAGGAATTACCCACGACGTGCCGCCGAGCCTAATGCCTTGGAATCTCAGCCTTGACATCTATTCTCCTCCTTTTATTACAAGCCAGACGAAGAATAGCGAGCCGAGAAGGGAGGTCAGTATCCCGACCGGGAGCTCGGTCGGAGACCAGAATGTGCGTGCCGCAGCATCGCAGAGCGTGAGAAAGAGTCCACCGGCGAATGCACAGACCATGGAGAGTTCTCTGTGTTCCGCGTATCCGGAAAGCCTGCGGCAGATGTGAGGGCACATGAGGCCGACAAATCCTATCGGGCCACAGATTGCTACATTCATGCCCACCGCAACAGACACGAATGCACAGAGAAAGCGCCGGAGAAACTTGACCGAGATGCCGCGACTTGCTGCAAGTTCTTCTCCGCATATGAGCAGGTCGAGCTGCGGTCCTGCCACCCATCCGGTAACCGCTATGAACAGGAAGCCGGGCAGTGAAGCCAGAGCAGACGCGAAGCCTACCGTTTCAAGGCCGCCCATAGCCCAGCGCATCATTCGGAATGAGTCCGTATAGCTGCCTGTGTACTGGATTATCATATTGAGGCTTGCAAAGAGAAAGTTCAGCGCAATCCCCGCAAGAAGCAGCGAAGGTGCAGAGAATCCGCTGCGCAAGCTGCCGGCCGCGTAGAGCACTATTATCGCGGCAAAGGAGCCGATAAAGGCCGCACAAGCGCTTCCGCTGATTATCCCCAGTAACGATGACGCTATGCCGAGGCGTATATATATCACGGCTCCAAGAGCGGCTCCGGAGGATACTCCAAGCATGTCGGGCGATGCAAGCGAGTTGCTGAACAATGCCTGAAAGATGAGGCCGCAGACGGATAAGGTCGCACCCGTGAGCCACGCGAGGAGCGCACGGGGCATTCTTATGTTCCACAGTATCTGCGAGGCAGGAGAGCCGTCGCGGATGAGCGCATCAAGGCCTATCTGCGACGCTCCGATGAACGGAGCACATAACAGCGACAGAAGCGACATAAGTATGAGAGCGCGGCAAAAATTTCCCTTCATCCGACAAGTCCTTTCGGTACGACGTATGGGGTTTTAAGTCCGGCGCGGCTGAAATATTCAAATTCTGTTCCGAATATTTCCCGCATCAAGTAGTCAGAGAAAAGCTCCTTTGGCTGCCCCTGCCATACAGTACACCCGCCTTTGACAGCGAGCAGTTCGTCCGCTCCGTGCATGGCAAGGTTTACGTCGTGGGTCACCATTACTATGGTTTTGCCTTCGTCCTTGTTGAGGTTTTCTATGAGCGACATCGTTTCAGCTTGGTGGGCGTAGTCAAGGTAGCTAGTCGGTTCGTCGAGAAAGAATATGTCCGTCTCCTGAGCTATCGCGGCGGCTATCATGGCGCGCTGTCGTTCGCCCCCGGAGAGGGAGGACAGCCGGCGTTCCGCGAGGTACTCCACCCCTGCGGTTTTGAGCGCCGACTGCACCGCTGCGAGTTCTTCGCCCGTTTCGCCACCTAACAACGAACGCAGCGCAAAGCGCGACATAGAGACGAACTGGCGCACCGTGTATGGAGTTTCGGCGCTAACGCTCTGAGGCACCCATGCGATGCGGCGCGCGACATCACGCTGTTTCATCGAAGACAGCCGCTCGCCGTTTATAAGCACGGTCCCACTCCAACCGCGAAGTATCCCTCCAGCGCATTTGAGCAACGTACTTTTGCCAGCTCCGTTGGGACCTATGACCGCAAGGAAGCGTCCTTTCCTTATTGAGAAGGAAGCTCCGCTCAGTATCTGTTCCCCTCCGATGTTCACGGACAGTTCTTTCACTTCGACGGCTTTATCAGTGTTTACCATTGTTCTTCCGGGTGTATCGCTGCTGCGAAGGCTTTGAGTATTTCGTGGATCCTCGGCCCAGGACGGAGGAATACGGTACCACGTAGTATCGTTATATGGCCTTCGCTGACAGCCTCTATCTGTGGCACACTTTTCCACTGTTCCACAAGGCGCTCTTCGTAGAACACGAGTTCATTGTCTATATTACCAGGAGCGTGATAGTAGACGCTGTCGCCAACGAGGTCGATTATCACCTCTGGCGCGAGCGTAATCAGCCCTTCCGCGAATACGCGCGGGTAGGCCGCTTCTGCGTCTTTGAGTACGTTTTGCCCGCCCGCGAGCGTTATTAGCTCATCATAAAAGGTTTTGCCGCCGGCGGCGTAGAAAACTGATATCCTCGGTTCGCTGATTTCGCGTGAAACGCATAAAAGGACGCGCTTCTTCGGAAACCTCGAGGCTTTTTCGGCTATTTCTGCAACAGACGCTTCAATTTCAGATATACACCGTTTCGCGAGCTCCTCTTTGAAGCACGCCCTACCGATTGTTAATATAGACTGATATATATCTTTAAGCCGTCCTTGCTTGGCTATCACATATGGCAAATTGAGGCGCGAGAGTTTTGAGGCCAGCTCTTTGTGAATATCCTGAAGGACAATCAAGTCTGCGTTTGTTGAAAGCAGATATTCGAGGGAAATGTCTGTAAATCCGCCGATTTTAGGCTTTCTGCGAGCTTCAGGTGGGTAGTCGCAGAAATCAGTAATGCCGATGATGTTCGCTTCCTGGCCAAGCATATACAAAATCTCGGTTCCAACCGGACTCAGAGAGACGATTCTGCGAGGAGAAGCGGCAGCCGGCACAGTTGCACATACAAGGAACAACGATAAAAGGAAGAAAGTTCTGACTAATTTTCGCAAATATAGATCCTCCAAGAAAGTTGCTGTGGCGCGAGCTAGGAAATTCTTTTAAAAAGGCCGTCCGAGTGCATATTCGCTTGCCGGACGGCCCACATTACGCCATTTACGGCTGTAAATTTACTTCTTCATGCGTCTTGCCATAGGTATAAACACAATAGCTATTAGCGCAAGCGCACCAAAACCGCCGTTGCATCCACCGCCACCTCCATGCGAAGGAACTGGTTCTGGTGCCGGTTCAGGATCTGGGTCAACAACCGGCGGTTCGGGATCTGGGTCAACGACCGGCGGCTTCTCATTGATCTGTATTTTGCCGCGAAGGGTTATCGCATTTTCAGTATCGTCGGCATCTATGCCGTTAATGCCGGTTATACTTACCGTGAAATATTTTTCTCCAGAACTTGATGAATTTACAGTGGCGGACAACCCGTCGATCGAAATGACTTGTACGTCTCCGTCGAAGCTCCACGCGCACTGCACTCCGTCCGTCGGGGAAAGCCGCGGATAGGCCGCGAGACGCACCGTGTAATCCTCGCCCACAGTCCCCGCTTTTCTCAGCGATTCAGAATCAAGCAGAACCGCAGATACTGGCGCTTCGGATTCCGACGATATGCTGATGGCATCGCGCGCGGTCCCTGGCATTGTGGGCTTTTCATCGCTGCCGTCACCCTTTAGGTAATAGCAGTTTTCAGCATTCGCGCCAATCATGCCTTGAGAAATGCCAGCTTTTGCTTTTTCCGCGAGCCCAACGCAGTTAAGGAATGTAGACTTAGTTGCTTGCGAAGCATAGCCGACGAAACCACCGGAATAGCTCCAACCTGTCTCAGCCGTGTAACTGCCGTACGAAACACAGTTGCTTATCACTCCGCCGTTGGCTACGCCAGATATGCCTCCAGCATAAGAACGTTTTGGGTTGACCGAACCTTCCGCTGTAACGTCGCCGGAAACGACGCAGTTGTCGTTAGTTCCTGTGTTCCACGTTACAAGTATAGAAGCCCCCTGCGCTTTGTTGCCTTTAACGACGCCCTCGGCGTACAGGTTGCGAATGCTTCCTTTCGGGGCTAAGTAGCCGAAAAGTGCCGGACATTCCGTCATCATGTCTGTTTCGCCAGAAACATTTGAAACTTTACTAACGTGAAGTCCGGTTATGCTATGCCCTCTGCCGTCAAAATCTCCGGCAAAGCCGTAATTATTGGTGTTGGTCATGAATCTTCCTATAGGCAGCCACTCTCTGTTTAGCAGGTCGATGTCTGAATCAAGGACGAAATAGCTCCCTTCAAAAGTTGATTCGTTGTTCTTAAGAAGCTGGGCCAGCCCCGCAAGCTGTTCTGCAGTCGTTATTACATACGGGTCGGAAGAGGATCCGGAAACGGCATCTTCTCCATCATACCACGAAGTGTCGGCGAAATTGGCCCACGACGGTTCTTTTATAATGGTCGCAAACGCGCTTATAATTCCTCCGAGCGCATTTTGATCGTACTGCTTCCATACGCTGCCATCATAGCGCCATAGATCGTAACCGATGCCGCACCAAAGCGCTTCGTTCTCAGCGTCATAAAGCATAGCGGACGACCAGCCGTTATCTCCCGTAAATTCTTTGATAACCTTGCCCAAGTCGCCGGAGGCCAGCGCGCTCTCTGTTGTTTCGTAAATACGTACGCTGTAGCCAGGCTTGTACTCATCCTCTGACGCCCATCTCGTAGCCTGAATGTAGACTTTATCACCAGCTATGACGACTGCCTTGAACATGTGCTTGAAGGTCGGATCTTTGCTGTTCACAGCCTGGGCTGTTACCGGCTGCGTTATCGTCATATCTTCAAGGTTTACTATCTCAATGCTTGATTCTGGATTCCATTTTGTATCGAACTGCTGTACGCCACCGAGCGTCGCAACGTAGAGCTTATTGCCGGACTGAGAGTAGGCTCCAGCCGCGCCTCCGTCTAGGTTCTTTCCCTTCATCTCCACTATTTGCACACGGTTGAGCTCTTCATCAAATTTTATCAATTTGTTAGCAGTATATGCGCCCCCTGCCCACACGTTGCCCGAAGATATAGAGAAGATGGCGTACAGGTTGCCGTCGTATGCGACAAGCGCTTCGCCGTGCGTTTCTTTGCCGGCCTCTGTGTATTCGCAGCTCTTATCCTCCGTGTATCCATTGCTTGAGACGGACATCCTGTTCACGGAATAGTTATCATAGGACACCCCATAGAGATAAGGACCGGAAGAGACAATCCTGCGGATATTGAGCAATGACGTCGTAACCTCAGTCGGCGCGTTCCACGCAGACTCGCCACCCCAGTTGGGAGCTGCGTCGGGGTTATATATGTTGATTACGTCGGACGCTCCTCCCATAGTGTACAGAGAGATCGCCACACGCGATTCTCCGTTTGCATCCGTGAACTGATATATACCCTGCCCCTGGTTGCCCCCCATGTTGCTCACAAGCGGGTTGACCGGGGCACCGTCACCTTGTATTATCCCCAGCGCCGTGTTCGAGTAGCTCTGATCCTGTCTCGTATAGAGCAGATCAGCAGACGCAATAGAAGTTATACAGAACACCGAAAGCAATATGAATATAATCGCCGTGTAAATTCTGCGCTTCATTTTTTCATCAATCCTTTCATAATCCGCCATAATACCCAATGACTGCAAAACAATGGCCCGTAATGTTAAGTGATATGCCAGCTATCACCACCCTCAAACGCTGTGGTAAAACGCTTAAAACGTCCAGATAAGAGTCGCGTAGAATGTACGCCCCTGTATCGGATACCACAGAGTCCGTTCAGGGCCGTTCCCTGTTGCAAAAAGCAGCACGTTAGGTCCTGCGTTGAAAAGATCGTCAATGCCAGCGACAAGTTTGAGTGAATCGTTTATCTGATATTTGAAACCTATGCCAAATGCAGTAAAGTCGCCCCATCCGACTTCACCCTGCATATCATAGTAATTTTCGCCGATATAATGTAGTTCCGCGAATATTGCGCCCCGATCTTCTTTCAATATTTTCCTGCTGACGCGTAAGAGAGCTTCCCATTTAGGGCGGTTCGGAAGCGGCTCGTCATACATATATCCAGGGGTTTTATTTTTAGCGTCCATATATGTGGCAGACAAATATGCATCCCATTTATCTCGTTTAGCGGTGGCTTCAAATTCAAGGCCGGAGACTTCGGCTTTACCTATGTTCACATATTTAGCGTAGCGTGGGTTAGTCATTACATAGTCAATAAGATTATCTGATTTTCTGTAGAAATATGTTAGTTCCGCCGTAATTTCTACGTCCGAAGCATTGCCTTTCCATGCAACCGAGGCATCATACTGCCGTCCATCTTCCCATTCCAGACTTTCGTTCGCAACTACAAATGCGCCATCGCCATATAATTCATACATATTCGGCGCTCTGTTGTATGTTCCGCCACTCAGCTTAACGGCCCATCCGCCAGCAAATTGTTTCGTAAGTGCCGCACCCCATGAAAATTCTGTATCCCCTGCGGCAGAGTTCCATCTAATAATTGGAGTAAGCCAAAAGTCTCCTCTATCATTCAGGTTAATCGTATCTTGAATTTGTCCGTTCCATGTATCGTTCGTGTGTTTCTCTTTTCCTCCAAGAGCAACCACATCACCTTTGGTATAAAGTTCTTCATTGTAATAATTCCAGAAAAATTCAAGCATATGGCGTTCACCGAGAGGTAGAGAGCCGTCAAAAGCCGCTCCGAAACGCAGCGTTTCGTATTTGTTATGCTGGTCACCCCAGCCGCCCAACATGTTGTCAGGGTCGTCATATTCCTTCGTCTGATAAAGGTATTCAAAGCGAATCCCATAATCTAAGTCGCCAATTTCATCCCTGCGTGAAACGATGGCGTTCCACTGGTCCATTACCTGATGCGCCCCGCGACGGCTGTCGAGCTTGTCCGCACCGGGGGCGGAGTATGGCAGTTCACGGTCGTTTCGCTTCCAGCCGCCTTGTATCGTCCAGTTGTCGTCGCTCCATTTAACAAGAACGTCAGAGTTTTTGTAACCGTTGTTTTGTCTATATGTTTTGTAATCGTCATTAGGAGTATACGGCGTATTATTGTCGTTCCAGTAATCGAAATCACCATCTGTGCGGTCGTAATTTGCAGAGGCAAGAAGCGCGCCGCCGCCGAGCGGCATATTATATGTAAAGCCGCTGCGAAAGCGCCCGTACGAACCGATTCCTGCATTGAGTGAACCACCGGCCTTTTGAACAGCGCCCCATAACTTGGACATAGTAAAAGCCCTCCAAGTTGACACTACACAGTCATGGTTCGAAATGGCTCC
>URAG01000004.1 GCA_900545755.1 uncultured Cloacibacillus sp.
TCAAATATATCGTCGACACCTACTACCAGCTTGAGGTCGTCTCTTATCTGGTAGCGCAGACCGAGGCCGAGCGTCGTCAGGTTGTCCCAGCCGACCTCGCCCTGCATGTCGTAGTAGTTCTCGCCTATATGGTGGAGCTCTGCGAATATCGTCCCGCGATCGTCCTTAAATATCTTATGGCTGACACGCAGCAGTGCCTCCCACTCCGGTCTGTTGGGCAGAGGATCGTCGTACATATATCCTTGCGTTTTATTTTTCGCGTCCATCCACGTTGCGGAAAGATAGACATCCCATTTCCCGCGCTTCACCGTTGCTTCAAGTTCTACGCCCGACACTTCGGCGTCCCCGATATTCACATATTGTGCATAGCGGGGATTCACCATCAGGTAGTCTATGAGATTTTCGGAATCGCGGTAGAAATAGGTCAGCTCGGCGCGTACCGCCGCCTTGGCGACCTCGCCTTCCCACGCGACGCCCACGTCGTACTGCGTGCCTTCCTCCCATTTCAATCCGGTGTTTGGAACAATGAAAGCTCCGTCTCCATAGAGTTCATAGAGATTAGGCGCTCTGTTGTACGTTCCGCCTGTGAGCTTTGCGGTCCACCCTTTACCGAACTTTTTAGTCAGAGCCGCGCCCCATGAAAACTCAGTCTGCCCGTCTGCCGAATTCCAGCGTATGACTGGCGTCAGCAGCAAGTCTCCTGCCGAGTTAAGGCTTATCGTATCCTGGATCTGCCCGTTCCATGAATCACGCGAGTGATGGTCGCGCCCGCCGAACTCCCGTATTATGTCGCCGGTGGTGGTCAGCTTCTCGTTGTAATAATTCCAGAGAAACTCCAGCATATGACGCTCGCCGATAGGCACGGAACCGTCTACGGCTGCTCCGAAGCGTTTCGTCTTGTATCGGTTGTGCTGCTCGCCCCAGCCGCCGATTTTATCATGCGGGTCGTCGTATTCCTTGTCCTGATAAAGATACTCGAGCCTTAGCCCGTAATCCAAATCGCCGAGCTTATCCCTTCGCGTCACGATAGCGTTCCACTGATCAGTAACCTGCGTCGCTCCGTGGACGCTGTCCGGCTTATCGGCCCCCGGGGCGGAATAGGGGAGCTCTCTGTCGTTGCGTTTCCAGCCCCCCTCTACCGTCCAATGTTCGTCGCTCCATTTCAGCATAACGTTTGAGTTTTTATAGCCGTTGTTCTGCCTGTCGGCGTCGTAATCGTCGGACGGCGTATAGGGCGTGTTGTTATCGTTCCAATAGCTGAAATCTCCGTCTGTGCGGTCAAAATTCGCAGATGCAAGCAGAGAGCCTCCGCCCAACGGCGAATTATAAGTGAATCCGCCTGTGAAACGTCCGAAAGAGCCTGCTCCGAGAGTTACGGATCCACCTGCCTTCTGCGGCGTAATGGTGACAATATTGATTACGCCGCCCATAGACGCCCCGCCGAAACGAGCTGGAATATAGCCACGGTAGACTTCGATTCTGTCCACATTTTCGACAGGTATGGTTGAAAGGTCGACCGCCGATTCGCTGCCGAGGTTCATCAGCACGCCGTCCACATAGACGGCTACCTGCGAAGAGCTGCTTCCGCGTACAGTAGCCGTCGTATATGCGCCGCGTCCTTTCGCCTCAATTACATGGAGCCCCGGCACCTGTTTCAGGAGTTCGGGCAGATTCTTTTGCTCGCCCTTCATCTCCTGCGGTTTGATCACAGTAACTGTGCCGGGGGAAAGCGCCAATTTATCGTCTATGCCGTCCGCTATGCCGGTCACGTCGACAGTAGGCAGATCGACGGTCTCGTCGGCCGCTGCCGCACCGTATGCTGCGAGCAGAAGCGCAGCGGAAAGCGCGCAGATATATTTCCTCATTTTTCAAATCTCCTATACTTGATTGGGGAGTTTGGACGAAGCCGAGTCCGCCCAAACTCCCGGATCATAGCTTATCTGCCGCGCTTTTTCTTGTGCAGTGAAGATATCAGTGGCAATCCGGCAAGCAGCGCCAAAATGCCGGCTCCCGCGTTGCATCCGCCGCCGCTGCCGCCCGACGATGCCGGAGGCGTCGACGGGTCTTCGGGGGTCGACGGATCCGTCGAGTCCGCCGCGCTGAGCCATACCAGCGTCACCGCGCTTATGACATCTCCGCCGGACTGGGCAAAGTCGAAATCGCTGTTGTCCTGGATATATAGGACCAGCTTATATTGTTCTTCCGCGTTTATGGCGTCGTCAGGCCTCATCACGGTATCGTCCATGCGCTGAAGCGTAAAACGCTTATTGCCTATTGCGTCTTTGTCTTCTGCATACGCAAAGAATTCTCCTGTGCCGTCCGGGCGCGTCACAATGAGATGGACATCGCTCACCGTCGCGGCGTTCAGCGCCTCGCCGCTTACGATAAGACCCGCCGCCGCCAGCCTCTCGGCGCTGCTTACGCTGAAAGCCATAACGGGCAGAGGCGTAGACGCGGTTATCGTCACTTGGTCGCGTTCTTCGGCGCTTCTGAGCGAGGAGTAAATAATGTCGCTGTTCAGGTAAAGGACGCCTGTCGAGCTTATTCTGAACGACGACGTCTCCGTGCCCGCGGCGGCGGCGACATCCTCCACCTCGTCGCTCGTAGTTCCGACGGGCTTCACCGCGTCGGTGTAGTTGGCAACCGCGTCTCCGGCGGGGATGAACCCGTCGATCTCAACGTCGTCCACTACGTCGCCCGTCACCGTAACCGAATCGGAGAATTGCCCGTCCGCCGTCGATACGGTAAACGTATAAGAATAAGCCTCTTCATGGCCGGTACGGAGGAATACGGACAGGCTGCCGTCCGCCAATGTTTCCGTGATGACGTCGTCTTCGGACGCAGCTCCGCCTACGCCGGACAGGGTCCAAACCAAATCGGCCGTTTCAGCGTCCGACGGCCTTACAGAGACTCCGAGCGTGACTTTTTCCCCTTCGCCGAGCGGTTTCTCTGCACCGTAAACGCTGATGCCTTCGACTGGAATCGGCGAAGAAACTATTTTCAGCACGCCCTCCAGGGAAACCGCCGTATCAAAATTGGATATATAGACGTTGGTTCCGCCATCGGTATGTCCGAGAAGGCCGGTAACGTCGGCTGAAACTGCCGCATAGCAGACTTCGCCGGTTCCATCCTTCGCACGGACCGTAAGAGTGGACGTTCCCTGCCCGCTCACGATTTCAAGCGCGCTCTCGTCGACGCTCCAGTCATACGTGAGAGAGGAATGATCGGCGGTCGTCGGATAGGCCGTGATGCGTATGCTTCGCGTTTCGCCGCTCTTCATCGTCTTAAAGTCCTCCGTCTCCATAACCGCTGCGGCCACCGGAAGCAGAGCGGGGTCTGTGGTCCCGCCGGCCGGCTGGTCTCTGGTAGCGGAAAGCCAGTAACAATTCTGATAGCCGAACCCGAAGGCCCCGACAATCCCGCCGGAACAGCCAGGTGCCCCCTCGACCTTCTCCGCGGCGGACACGTTGTCCGCCGTCACAAAGCTGTTAAAGCCTCCGAAGATACCGCCGGCGTCCATCGAAGAAATTATCGACTTGCTCAATACGACGTTATTGCGGACCTCGCCTTTGTACCAATGCGAGAAGCCGACGACGCCGCCGGCGTACCCGAAAGCGCCCGGCGTGGAGGTAACGCTGCCGAAAATTACGTTGTTGCTTATAATCGCATACGGGTTAGTCGAAGTCATATTGTCGCCCTGCGGGCCGCCGTTGAGCCCGGCGATTCCGCCGGTGTATCCTCTTTTCGAGCTTGTAGTGAGGACGTCGACGTCGGTAACGCAGTTTTCAATTTTACCGTCGGCCCATCCTGCTATGCCGCCGGCGCCCTCGCACTGCGAGGCGTTGACGCGGCCTTTAACGGTAAGGTTCCTCACTTCGCCTTTTATTGCGATATAGCCGAACAACCCGGCTGCTTCCGTCTGGGTCGTCCCCTTATATATGTGCACATTCTCGCAAGTCTCTATAAGAAGGCCGGATATCGTATGACCTCCGCCGTCGAAAACTCCGTCGAATCCCTCGTCTTGCTGCGTTGCGAACGGCCCCATTCCGCTGGTCGTATAACTTAGATACCAACCGATCGGGCGCCATTCCTTGTTTTCAAGATTGATGTCGCGCGTCAGGAGTATATATTTTTCCGTTAAATTCGCTTTAGTTACTCCCCAGCCACGTTCGACGTTGACGAGCTCCGCAAGGCCGGCAAGCTCCTCCGGCGTGGAGATAAGGAACGGATTTTCTTTCGTACCGCGAGTGTCTTTGTAATCGTCGTACCACGACGTGTCGGGCGTCCATGCGTCCGCAAAAGCGGCCGAGACGGCGAAGAGGACGAAGAATACGGCCGCCGCCGCGACGCGCCTCAGTTTACTAAAATTCATGAAGAACAGCCTCCTTTACTTTCTGTCGCCGGAACGGCGCTTCCCAAGGCAGAAGAGAGGCGCGAGCGCCGCGAGCGAAAGAGCGCCGTAGCCGGCAGCGGAGCATCCGCCGCCCGAAGAACCGTGATTCGGCTGATTCGGCTGACTCGGCTCATGTTCTTCGTCTGACGGCTGTGATTCCTGCACGTTCACGAGCACGTTTGCGCTGAGGCCGGTACCGTCGACCGTAGTTGCGGTCAGCCGGTACTGCGCGTCCGGCACGAGCTTTAAGAGAGATATTTTGACTTTCAAAGAACCGTCCACCGGCGTCACCTCGATGTCGTCCGCCGACGCGCCCTCGCCGGAAAGCGCTTCGAAGCTCCAGAGCAGCACCGGGTAAGAGGCTCCGTCGGACGGCGAAAGGATCGCCGTAACGACAGCGGAGTCCCCGACCGCGCCGAGCGTTATGGATTCGGCGTCGAGCGTCATGGAATCGAGCGCTATTTTTGTTACTGAGGCGAACGACGTCGGCGTCCATGTGTTTTCCCCGAGAAAGCCGCTGACCGAAGCGGTAACGTTCGCGTTACCGCCGCTAAGTCCGAGGATTTCCGCAGTCGCGTTTTCGTGGGAAAGCACGGTGATTACGTTCGTATCCGACGATCCCCAGGCCCATATAAGGTTGTCGGTTTTTTTCGTTTCCGACGGGAATATCATCGCGCTGACCTCAACCGGCCGATTTTCCGTCAGGCGCGTCGTCGGGGCGACGAGCAGCGACGCCGGGGTCAGCTCCGCTGCGTCGGAGACCTGCGTTACGGAATAATTGTCGCTGGGATCGATAGTGAAAGACGCCGCGTAGTCTGATTCTGGATACCCCTCTCCGACAAGGCGTTCGCACTGATACATTTTTAAGTTACTGACTTTGTCGCGGAGCGAAACCAACCCGCCGGCATAGCCGCCGCCGGCGTTTATTTTCATTGACGCCGAGCAATGTTCGAGCACAAGGTCTTGACTCCTGGCTTTGACACCGACAATACCGCCTGCGTTGATGTAGGTATCGCCTGGGGTGGAAGAAGATATTTTTATGCTTCCTTCTGCGGAACAGCCGGAAATAGTCTGCCACTGTACGATGCCCAATATCCCACCCGCATTGTTCATTGTGCTTCCGTCTTCAGGATTAACATTACTACTTTGACTGCCAATTACATCTATGTCGCACGAGACGGCGCAGTTTGTGATGGCCGCCGAAGTGCCGCTGCCCCCTGCGATACCCCCGGCGGAGATTGGACCGGCGGCTATGGTGTTTTTTATTGTGCCGCGGAAATGACAGTTTTCTATCGCTTGGTTTGCGTAACCACAAATCCCGCCCATATTTATAGATACTTGATTGTTGGTACTGTTTGTATTATCTGTAGTTATGTCGGCATCGGCAAAGGTATTATATATCTTTACTGAGGCGTTATAGCCGATTATTCCGCCGATACTCCCTTTCCTGTACCCCTTCACGCTGCCCTTAAAAGTACAGTTGCTTATGGGAGTGCTGGTCCTATTGCCGGCGGCGTATCCAACAAATGCCCCTACATAGTATTGACTGGGGATATCTCCGGCATCTTCCGGTGATATTGAAACATCTCCGATTATATTTAAATTCTTAATGTACCATGAACCTGATAAGGAAGAAAAGAATCCGTATCGATCTTTATTGGCGGCCTCGTTTTCAGCGCTTTTTATTGCGCCAAGCCCTGAAATTGTGTATCCCTGTCCGTCGAACGTCCCGCCGAAAGTACTGGCGTTTGTCCCGATGGCCGTCCAGTCTTTGCCGTTGAGGTCTATATCCGAGCCCAGCTGCACTGTCTTTTCGCTGAATTTTTCAGTCCCCTCGTTGACCAGCTTCGCAAGCCCCGCAAGCTGCTCAGCCGTTGTGATAGTGAAGGTCGTTTCCTCCGAGGCCGCGTCGTACCAGCTCGTGTCGGCGGAGTCTATCCAGTTTGCTGCAAACGAGCCGCTCGCCGCTGTAAAGACAATAGCCGCGGCAATAACAATGGCAGCCGTCCATCTTTTCGCAAGCATATATATAATTCCCCTTTCGTAAATACGTGTGCCATGACCCATTTTTCATATACGCAGGATATATAGCAATCAATTTGTATACTTTTACGGGGGGAGGGGGCAAATAGTTTCCTTAGGCGGGCGTCTACTCATTGTTTTCAGCTCCTTTCTGTTTCGGCAAACAGCTTTATTGATAAGGAGCCTGAGAGACCATACAAAAATTCGGAAGAGAGCGCTGCGTGCAAACGACTCTCTCCCGAACTTATTTATGCAAAACAATACTGCGGCGCATAATAAAATCTTATGCGGGAAAGCGTCGTTCCGCGCCCACTGCGCATCGCTGACTCTTAATCTTCGGTAGGTCTTCTGGCTCTTGTTCATCCTACTCCCGCGCCTTCTCACCTTACGGCAATGACATAATGCGGTTTCGTCCCAATCACAGCATCAGGGGATGCCCCGGATTTCAACCGGATTCCCTAGCTCCGCAGATCGCTATAGATTTTTATTGAAGGTAAGACAGCGTATGGTTTATAAAGAAATATCTCCCTCCTTGTGTTCATACGTACAAAAAATCAATATACGCCAAAAACAGCTTCATTCTATATCACTCCATTGCAGAATGTCAATCTGACGCCGCTCGCCTATGCCGCGGCGTTTGGCTGCGCTGCGGTCATTGCATATAACATTGAAATCTAAAAACAACCTATACTCTGACCGTATCCGCAGACTGACAGCCGCGCCGTTATAGGAGCGGAACAAACCGGCGGCTTAGCCGGCGTTCTGATTTTAAGGCGTCGTAATGAACATCCGTTGTGACCGTGATAACTTTTTATACGGCATATCTTTAAATTATAAGATTTCATTCCCGTTTAACGACGAGCGTCGCCGCAGAAGCGGACCTCGGCGCTCGCTTGACATCGGCGCTCCCGATGTTATACTGAGTCTGCGCGGAGCGGCGTTCCGCGCGTTTGACAACTTGAATAGACGCTGTGCGGAGCTAGGGAATCCGATGGAATTTCGGAGCGGCCCCTGCCACCGTAATCGGGACGAAACCGTGAGAGCCATTGCGTTTTTTGCGAGAAGGCGCGGGAGTAGGATGATCGAGAGCCGGGAGACCTGCCGCGCAGTTTTGACACCGAGACGTGCAGCGGGCGCGAGAACTGTCCTTCGGCATAGACGAATCCGTCTTTCGTCATGTTCGCATCAGCAAGGAACCGTTCGCGCGGTTCCTTTTTTTATGCGCTCGCTTGCGTCGCGCCGTCGGGGGAGCTTTGACAAGCGCTTTGTCTGCGCGCCGTTTCTTGGCGGCGCGCGGCGGCTCACTCGCGTTCCCGGGAGGCGCTTTCGCCTGTACTTCCCGGGATATTCTTCAAAGTTACGGTTTTCTTTGCCGTGAGATGAAGAGTGATAAATGTTACGGTTTGTCCGTAGCTCAAATTACCACACAATGCTGTGCTTTGAGACGCTCCCATCGGCCAAATGGGAGTATCCGTTTCTGCAGGCCGCCATAACCCCTCTTAAACGGCGGCCTGTTTTCTTCTTTTGTCGGGGGATCTGGCGTGCGCCGAAAGGCATATGGACGTAAAGGAATGGATCGATGAAGACAAGATTTCGTAATTCGGGCGGAACGTGCGTCATGACGTCTGGCACGATATGGCGGCAGCTCACGGTATTCGCCCTGCCGCTTTTGGCCGGAAGTCTTGTACAGCAGCTTTACAATGCCGTCGATTTAATTTTCGTCGGCCGTATCGTAGGTACCGGCGCGGCGGCGGCCGTCGGTTCGAGCGGCATGATGGTGACGTGTATCGTCGGTTTCTTCACGGGGCTGAGCGCCGGCGTCGGCGTCGTCGCGGGTAAAGCGGCTGGCGGCGGGGATTTCGTCCGCCTGAGCCGCCTTATACAGACTGCCGCGGGGCTGACTGGCGCGTCGGCGCTTCTGCTGACTTTGCTCGGGCTGGCCGCCTCTCCTTGCGTTTTGCGCCTGATGAATACGCCGCCAGAGCTTATGCCAGACGCCCTGACATATATAAGGCTCTATCTGCTAAGCCTTCCGTCGATAGTTGCGTACAACGTCGGAGCCGGCGTGCTGCGCGCGCTCGGCGACTCAAGGTCTCCGACCGTCTACCAGATTTGCGGAGGCCTAATGAACGTATTGGGCAACTTTGTTTTTATTTACCTGTTGGGGTTGGGTATCCGCGGCGCGGCCTTCACAACGATATGTGCGCAGAGCGCCGCGGCTGCGCTTGTGGTGCGCCGGCTGTCAAGGATTGACGGACGCTATAGGCTGGACTTTAAGAAAGTCCGTATAGAACCGGAACTGTGTGTATCGATACTGGCCGTCGGGATTCCGGCCGCGGTCCAGTCCATTGTAATATCTCTTTCAAACCTTATCGTACAGTCAAGTATCAATACGCTTGGCATAAATGTAATGGCGGCTTTTACCGCATACTACAAGGTGGAGACGTTGATTTATTTTCCGATCGTAGCTTTGGGGCAGGCCTGTTCCGTATTCACAAGTCAGAATGTCGGGGCTTTGCAGCCCGAACGCGTAAGAAGCGGGGTAAGGACGGCAGTCGCGGTCGGCCTATGCGTGACCGCGGCGACATCCTCAGCCGTCATATTATCGGCAGAGCCGCTTTTCCGTCTCTTCTCCGCAGACCCCGCCGTCGTTGCACTGGGGCGCGTCATGGCTTTTACTGCGTTCCCCTTCTACTTCTTATATGTTTTTCTTGAAATGTTTTCGTCGCTCATACGCGGAGCCGGACGTTCGCTTGCGGCGATGGCTATAGTCGTATTCAATATGTGCGTAGTGAGGATTGGAATATTGGCGGCCGTAATGAAGTTCTGTCCCGGCGCGCAAAGCGTCGCAGCCGTTTACCCGCTCACGTGGGGATGTACGGCGTTGTGTCTCTTCCTTTATTATAAAAGCGGACGATGGATTCCAAAACGATAGCTGCGCTCAAGCCTATGTGTTTAGCAAGCACCGCTCTTCGAATAATTGCGGTTAAGACTGTCAGAAAAGAGAAGCCCGACGGATATCCCCGTCGAGCTTCATGGATGTCGCGAAAGACATTACTCCCAGTTTGTTATATCGGCTGCAGCTCCATCTCCATTTTCCTGTCCGTCGGCCCCGTATGAGATAATGTCGTAGTCTCCGTGATCTCCTGGGCAGACATATACGAAGTCGCGCCCCCACGCATCTTTGGGCGTTTTTTTCATATACCCGCCGGACGCGTAATTGAGAGGTTCGGGCGGCATTGAGGGCTTTGTCACGAGAGCCTCGAGCCCCTGCGATGTAGTCGGATAGAAGCCGTTGTCAAGGTAGTACAGGCCGAGTACCTGTTCGAGCTGCGCGATCTGTGTCTGCGTCGTTTTACGCTTGGCCTCGTCGCTCTGTCCCATAAGCCTGGGGCCTACGAGCGCGGAAAGAAGTCCGATAATGACGACGACGACCATTATTTCAATAAGAGTGAAGCCCCTGCGTTTTTTCGTTTTCATCATCTGCGATACCTCCGCTTATTAAATATCTCTCTCTATATACTTTACGGTTTTATGATTTTATCTCAATCAGCACCAGTTAAGGGGAACGGCACGGAGCTCCCGCTCCAATCAGCGTCATTGGTTTTCCTCTTTTCGCCGGGAGGCCATGACCGCCAGTATCTCGCCGTACCGCTTCATAATCGCGTCGTAGCTGCCGCGGTCGTGCGGATAGAGGCAGCGGCTGCAATCTTTGTAGCCGTTTTCGAGATATGTGAAGCTGCCTCCGCAGCGCTCGCCCAGCACGTACAGCGGGCAGTAGCAGAAAAGGCAGTTGAAGTTGTCGGGGTCGGCCCCCTCGTGACATGGGAAAAATTCGCACTCGCGGTGGGAAAAATAAGAATAGCGCTTAGCCTTGGACATATAGATTTTCCTCATTTCTGCAAAAAGAAAAGGCGTGTCCGAAAAAGACACGCCACACAATGGATATAATTCAAGATATCCGTTACACAACATGCTTCCAGTTCCGGTAGAAGCACTACGCCCTCCCACGTATCTGACTTACCTTTGCACAAGGTTCACAGTGACCGACTCGCCGGGACTCGCACCCGATTCCGTGTTCCGCTGGGCGGACGGAGAGACGCAATGATTCGTTTAACGGTAGTATAGCCTAAACCGCCGCTTTTGTCCCGTCCGCCGAAGGCCGCGCGCCGTTGATGCGGCGGAGGTCCCCGTAATTTTCCCGCCGAGCTGTACGCCTGTCCCGCGTCTTTTGCCTATGCGTCCGTTTCACATACTGGCTGCGAGCGCTGCGGCTACTTCGGCCTCTTTGTCGCAGTCTCAAAGTCTTCGCGTACGGCGTTTCTCAGTTTCTCGTCTGTAAATACTTTTATGCAGATGTCCGCCATTATCTTTGCCCCTCTGGCCAGCGCCTCATGCCCCTCGCGTGTAGTCGTGGCTGCGGCGAATTCTCTGGTGTGCAGGCTCAGGCGCTTCTCAGTTATCGCCATTTCCGGCTGTATCGCGGGGCATCTGCATGAGACGTTGCCGACGTCGGTGGAGCCGGATGCGGGGCGTCCGCTCGTACACTGCACGCCGTATTCCTCCATCGTTTCCTCGGCGAGTTTTTCCGCCGATGGATTGGATACCATAGGCTCAAAACGGCCTTCGAAAGGTTCCCACGACACCTCCGTCATGGTCGCCGTCGCAGCCCCTTTCGCGCAGCGGAGAACGGCTTCGGTCAGTTCGTCGAGCGCCGTTTTTTCCGGCGCGCGTGCTTCCACCCTGCATACGGCCCTGTCCGGTATTATGTTCGCCGCGCCGTCAACTTTCGTCACTATCGCGTTCAGGCGGCAGTGGTCGCGCATGTGCATACGCAGCATATCCATCGCGTCCATGAAAAGGAGCATACCGTTCTGCGCACTTCTTCCGTCCCACGGCGAGGCGGCCGCGTGCGAGGTTTGTCCCGTGAACGTGAAGTCGAGCCCGTTTATGCCGAGCGATCTGTAGTCCGCGTAGCTTTCGCCGGCGTTTGAATGAATCATGAGCGCCAGGTCAACGTCGTCGAATACGCCTTCGTCCGCCATTTTTATCTTCGCGCCGTCGGCCTCCTCGGCCGGCGTCCCGACGACGCGCAGTTCGCCGCACAAATCTTCAATCGCTTCACCCAGGGCAAGTCCAGCGTAAAGGGCCATCGTGCCGTGCAGGTTGTGTCCGCAGGCGTGTCCGATCTCCGGCAGCGCGTCGTACTCGGCCATTATCGCGACGGCGGGTTTGCGTGAGCCGTTCGACTTGACGGCCATAAAGGCAGTCGGAAAGCCGCAGAAAGGATATTCGACGCTGAAGCCGGCCTGCCGCAGCTTTTCGGCCATGAGCCGGCTGCTTTCGTATTCCTCGCCGGAAAGCTCCGGGTGCTCCGCGAGATAATCGCTGAATTCCGCCGCCTCTGCGGCGTGCGCATCGATGTAATCACAAGCCTTCTTCATGACGCTTTCCCTATTCTGCATTATATTTCTCCTTATCCTTTTAGTATCCGTATTCCGTCAGTAATATTATGCCCAGCCGATAAACATGGCAATCGCCACAAGTATCATCTGCGTAAGCACGAGAATCAGGAAGAGCGGAATCATCCATTTCCACCAGCGCTCAAGCTTCACGCCTGCAAGAGCCGCGAGAATCGGGGTAGACGCGGTGGGCCAAACTATATTTGAAAGCCCGTCCCCGAATTGGAAACAGAGCACCGCGACCTGACGCGATATGCCCAGAAGGTCGGAGAGCGGGGCCATTATCGGCATACTGATGACGGCCTGCCCCGAACCGGACGGCACGAGAAAATTGAGCAGCGTCTGGATAATCAGCATACACTCAGCGGCGAGCCAGCTCGGCATATACGAGAGAGGCACCGACATGCCGTAGACCACAGTATCGATGATGCAGCCTTCGCGCAGGACGACGAGGATGCCGCGCGCAAGGCCGATCATCATTGCCGCCATCGCCATATCTGCAAAACTCTTAGCTATCTTATCGGCTGTCTCGGACGGACTCCAGCTCATTATTGCCGCGGTAACAAGTCCCATGACGAGGAATACGGCGCACAGTTCACGAAGGTACCACCCATATGTTTTAGTTCCGTATACTACGGCGATTATCCCTAATGCAAGCGTCGCGAGCACGCATATCTCTCTCTTGCCTAGACGGTAATTTTCTAAATTCTCGTCGCTCTTGATGTGCGAGGCGAAATCTGTGCCGTAAAGCAGGCTCTTGCTCGGGTCTTCCTGAATACGCACCGCGTAGCGCATCGTATATGCGGAAGCGACCGCTATCATTGCGGCGTGGCAGAATATGCGGTAAGGAAAACCGGACATCGGAGGCAGTTCGGCAATACTCTGCGCCATCCCGACAGTGAAGGGGTTCATTGCTGCTCCGGAATATCCTATTGCAACTCCAAGCGCGACTATGGCGAGCCCGACTATCGCGTCGTAGCCCATCGCTATAGCAATGCCTACAAATATTGGAACGAACGGGAACGCCTCTTCAAAAACGCCTATCGTAGACGAAGCCGCGCCTAGTATCGTTATGAAAATCGGAATGATGAGGCTTCTGCTTTTTCCCTTGAATACGCGCAGCAGCCAAGAGACTAGGCCGTTGAAAGCACCGCTCGATATTATCAGACCTATGGAGGCGTAGGCGATCATTATAAAGAAAATAACCTCGCCCGCGTCGAGCATTCCGTCATACACCGACTCCACCATCTTGAACGGGCCGACGGGCGACTGTTCGATTCTGTGATACGTCCCTGCCACTACGACGGTTCGCCCCGAGGTGTTTTGAACGCGGTCAAATTCTCCCGCCGGCAGTATCCACGTCGCCGCGGTGCATACCAGAATAAATATGGAGAGCAATACGTAGATGTGTGGAAACTGGAATTTACTTGAAGTTTTTGTTTGCATAATTATATTTCCTTTCTGTTTTATCGATTACTTGTTTATGGTCGCGTTTCGGTGAAAGAGCCTTCGGGCGCGTTCAAACGGAATAAACGTGCACAACTGCTCCGGCAGGCGTGCCGGGCAAAACTCACGGAACGCGCCCCGACATCTCCCCGCGCCAACAAAACTAAAAAAACCCCAGAGCCCAGCGCAGCGTGAGCTTTATAAAATATTGCCTGCTGGGGCTTATCAACGGCGCGCCCGTCGGTTTACCGCACGGCGCGCGCGGAGGCTATTTGCAATGTCGAGGATGATGATGCGAATGGAGGTGGGAATATACCGTCATTTTCGGCTTGCGGCAAAACGATATCGCAACGGAAACGTAACAAGGCGCCTGCATTTTCTTCCATCCTCCCATGCCATCATTTTATTCAATTAAAATGATAGCCAGTCAATTCAACGTGCCGCTAATATTAACACCCGTTCGCGTTTTTGGCAAATACAGCTCATGGACGTTTTTGTTTTTTTGTCTTTACATAAGGGGGCCGCAGTCAAATATTTTCCGCCGAGACCTCCGTCAGCCCGAACAGAAGCGCCCATGCTGCGACGGCCTGACTTCGTATCTTTGTTATGCTTCCGCCTCCCCACCAGAGGTTTGCGGAGGCCGCTATCATGTCCGGGCGGCCCGCCGCCATCGAACAGAGAACCGGCCACGCTATGAATTGTTCGTAGCAGAGCAGACACAGAACTCTCTGTCCGTTTTTCAGGCGTATTATCCCGCTGTCAAACAGGTGCGACTTGGCTGTGCCGCGTCCTCCGAAGGGGACCCACATCGAGACTGGTACAGGAACTCTCTGACGATAATAGAAGCCGCCGTCGTCACCTAGGAATATAAGCGCGTTGTCGTAACGCAAAGCAGCGTCGTAGATTTCAGCTCCGACGACGACAGTCTGCCCTTTCAGCGCCAGATACCGTCCTACAGGCTCCCACATTTCTTCCGATGCTCCGAACCACGCGCCTGTTATCGTCTCCGGCAATAATATGTACCGGACGCCAGGCGGAGCGCTCACGACCCTCTCCGTTATTGCTGCGGCGCGGAGCAGAGACTGACGATGCATATTCTCATCGCGGTCCAATTTCCCGAAATGCGTATCGACAGCCATCCAGCCCTCCGGTAACTTCGTTTCGCTTTCCGCGAAACAGGCGAAAAGAGCGGCGCATATGAAGACAGACGCGACGGCGGCAGCCCCCGTTCTTTTCCGCGCCACACGCAGCTTCGCGAGCAGAAACGGAAACAGAACACCAAGGGCTGTTATCCCTAGCCATCCGCTCCCGGGCAGCAGGACGCCTGCCGCATAAAGAGGACTCGCCCAGCCTATGATCCCCACCGGCGGCACTGTAACGCAGACGAGCGCTAATAAATAAAGCATGGCACAAATATGCGGCTTTTTACCGCCGTAATAAAGAGCTGTCCACGGAGCGGCAAGACAAAGACTTGAGAACAGCCACATAGCAACACCGGCGGAGAGTCCAGCCCCTTCGCCGAAGAATATCGCAGCCCCAGAAGGAACGCCGCGTGAGGCCGCCGCGTAGTACGAGAAGGCGAACAGGAAGGCCTGCAAACGCCTTCGCACCAGAATCCATCCCACTGGAAAAAGCGCTGTGAAGGCCAATGCGGAAGGAGAGTCGTGTCCCAATGCCAGGAAGCCCACAGCTGCTCCGAAAAGCGCGAAAGCCGTGTCGTTTGTATATCTGCCCGGAAAGTGGCTTCGGAGGTTTATCATATCACCAGCACCACACAGGCCGCGCCATGGCTATTACGGAACAAAGCGGCGCGGGGCCGAAATATCTTGAATCATAGCCGTAAATATGTTCGGAGCTCAGGTAAACGTAATCCTTCGGAACTGCATATGGATATTCAGGATGGGGGAGCGTTATCTCGTTCCTGCCACGGGGAAAGATATTTGAATTAGGCAGAGGAGTCCCGTTTATACAGACTCGCTCGTTCGCAGCGTTGTAATCAACGATGTCGCCTTCGATCGCTGCGACGCGCTTCAAAAGATATCTGCATTTAACAAGCCTTCTGTCAGAAGGCAAGCCGCCTCGCTTTACTATTACAGCCTCGCCTTTAAGCGGCGTTCCAATAGGTATTTCATAAGCTTTCCATATTCCGCGGGCCATACTGCCGGTCAGGTTTATATAAAGTCCAGCGAAACGCATTGCTGCGTAAGGAATAAAACTAACAGACACAGCCAGCGCCGCGATTAAGGCGAGACGGCAAAACAAGTTTTTATCACGCACCATACCGTCATTCCCCATACTCATCATCGAAATCGGTCTCCGCCTCTAAATCTTCGGCATAATCACCGGAGGAAGACGACGGTGCCGCCTCTTCCATCTCATTGTGTTTTTTCTCCCAGTTTTCTACAATTTCAGCTTCGCGCGGGAAACGCTCGCGCGCCATCTTCGCTATACGCTCAAAGACGTGCTCTTCGAAATTGACGAGGCTGCCCTCGACGGAGGACAAAGCTTCTGTTATCTCATCTTCGTTCTTAAAACGCTCGCCGTGGTACCTCTTAGCCCTCATGTCCTCCAAGTCGCTTTGCAGATACCGGCGTTCGACGGAGAGCCGTTCATACTCCATATCACAGAAGGAAGCCATAAAGGCAGGAGCCCTCATCCGTTTCTCTTCATCGTTGAGCGTCTTCTTCGCCGCTTCGTATTCTTCTTCGATTGCTCTGTTTACAAGCTTCTCGCGCTCGGCGAGGTATTCTTCGGAAAGATGCGGATGTGTCGGTACGTCCGCAATGTTGTCTTTTATTACGGTTTCCATGAAATCCTTCTTTTCCTCCTTCAGCTTTGAGAACGGCGGACGAATCTGCGACCGAAGATGAAGCACGTTACCCTCCGGGAAGAAATATGGCGTCTGTCGTCCGTAAATGGGAGCCGTCCCGGCGGCGAAGAGAAAAAGGTCGCCGGACTCTATCCATTTCCCGTCGCGTATAAGAGCACCGGGAAGGCGTTTCGCTTCGTCCGCCGTCACGAGATCTCTCACGTGCTGAGAGAACGATATGCTTTCGTTGTTTCTCGCGAAGGCAAACCTGTTGCCGGAGATATTCGACGAACCTACGGTTATCGTCGTCTTGCCGGCCTTTTCGCTTATCTGCTTCGCAGTCTCCTCGTCGTTCGGGGCGTAGAGAACGTGATAATGACAGTTCGTCGATATAGTTTCATGCTGTCCGTATATATCGTACAGCTGACGGTAAGACTGGCAGACGATGAAAGCCTTTAGGCCGTATCCTCCCATCTGCGCCATAGCGGACTCAAGCACCTCTAGTTTCTTGAGCTGCGGGAACTCGTCGAGCATGAGCAGCAGCTTGTGCTTATGGCCCGAAGAGACGCCGTGTTTCGTCTCGACCATCTGCCGCGTGAGCCCTAGGACTATCTGCGTGACGAGCAGACGCAGCAGCGGCCTCACGCGCACTATGTCCGAAGGCGGCACGACAAGATAGAGCGAGACTGGCTTTTCGGCGTTAACGAGGTCGTCAACGCGCACCGTGCTCTTCGCCGTGTTGCGGTTTATCACCTTGTCGTAAAAGAGATTGAGCTGCGCTGAGGCCGACGATATGACGCTGCCGCGCTCTTCGTCGGGACGGTTTTTTATATCGTTCGCACAGCGGTAAACGACCGGATGGCACCAGCCGGTTATCGGATCTTCCTTGTCCAAATGGCGGTATCTCTGCATCTTCGTGAGCGCGGCCTTCGACTCGTCCTCTATTATGCTGTTTAAGACGTTCTCAAAAGTCGGCTCGTCCTTCTCGCGCCGCGCGCGGTAAAGCTCGTGAGTAATCGCGCCAGTTACAAGCGTCTTCGCGGACTCCTTCCAATGGTCGCCCTCTTCCTTGCTGTCCGGGTCCATGATTATGGAAACGATATTCTGCACGTCCGCCGTTTCTCTGTCGGTGCCTATATGTATCTCTTTGAGCGGGTTATATGTGCAGGCGCTCTCCGGATCCGTGAAGTCGAGGCGGTAGCACGGCCCGACGGCCTTGCTGCGCCAGCCGGAGGTCAGAAGCCAGTTCTCGCCTTTTATATCGAGCACTATAGCCGATTCCGTCCAAGTCAGAAGCGTCGGTACGATGACGCCGACGCCTTTGCCCGAGCGCGTCGGCGCGACGATGATGGCGTGCTTCGGTCCTGCGTCGCGCATATAGATGATCCTGCCGTTTTCGTCGACCCAGCCCCCGAGGACGACGCCAGGATTAACCTTTTTACTTCCGCCTCTGTGCCATAGTTCCCTACAGCGGTTGCGCAGCTTTCCACAAGCGTCGTCGGGCGGTATGAGCCCCGCGCGTATTATCTCCTGTTTCGTGGCCCAATGCGCCGACCCCAGCAGTTCGTCTATGCGTCCTCTGTTCTTCGTAAATATCCCGCCGAGCACAAAACGGGATACGACTACGTAGAGCGCGAAAGACAGGAGCAAGGCGATAGTCGCGCCGAATATCTCGTCCGGCGAGAAGCCGTAGCTTCGTACGAGAGATATATGCGTCTTCCACCCCCAGTACAGCCGCTCGAGTCCGCGCGGCTCGGCAGCGAAATACCGGCCCCAGAAATGCGAAAGACCGAGAGACGAAGCTGCGGCGTAGCATAAAGCGAACACCGCCTTCACAGCCCCGACGGCGGGAGGCGGGAGCGTTCGCTTCTTTGGATACGAAAATTCGCCGGACTCTATCCACGTGCGAGAACGCTTCATAGCCGTTACCGCGTCCAGGCTTCGAAGAACGGGATGTCCTTGTTCACCACGACGTTAAACCTCGTACCGGGACGGACCAGGACTGTAGGCTTCACATTAAGCGCCTTGTCGAAATACTTGCCGCCTATCTCGCCGAGTTCGTCGGCTACGGATTCTCCCGCGTCTCGGATATTGTCGTCGGTCTCCGGTATGTAGACAGTCTGCCCGCCTACCGAGATATACGTCCCGTCGGAACTGTTGTTGTCCGCTATAAGTTCCGGTATTATCCCGAATGCAGTCGTAAGCACTGCGGCTGTTATCATGCGCCCGTAATGTCCGTAGAATTTGTCGCGCAGCCCTCCGTATCCCTGCTTGTCGGTTCCCGCCATGCCGCCGAGGTCGATGGTGCTTCCGTCGGGATATATGAGGCGGCTCCATTTCACCTGTATGCGCTTCTGCGCGAAATCCACGTTTGAATCGTAAATGCCGAAGAGGCGCGAACCCTGCGGGATAAGGCATACGCGCGGATCTGACCAATCGTAGACGTTTGCAGTCACCATAGCGGTAACGTTTCCTGGAAGGTCGCTGTTTATGCCTGAGACGAGCGACGCCTGTATCACGGTGCCGGAGGGCAGAACGTAAGGAGAGACCCTCTTCTGTCTCGTAGCGTTCAAATATCCGCCCTCAGCCGGAGACTCGAAAAAACGCTCCGCGCGGCTGCGCATATCGGCCTGCACACCCTGTGTCTGCAATCTCTCAAGAAGAGAAAGGGGCTGGTAGGGCGCGCGGCTTCCGTTCCCTTCGCTTGCTGTGATTGCTGTTGAAGCTTTTACTGTCCATTCCCCCTCAGCAACAGGACGCGCGAGGAACGCCTCGCGCTGACGTTCCACCCATTCGCGCCGCAGGGCCAGCTCTTCACGCATATACTCTTCTTCCGCGCCGCTTTCCTGCTGGGCCTCATAATCCGCATCCACAGTCTCTTCCGGTATATAGATTTTCGGTTCTTCCGTTTCAGCCGTCTGAACTGCCGGCAGTTCCTCCGCGTTTTCTTTTAAATATAAATAAGCGTTAAGAGCCTCTCTTTGGCGGTTCTCTATCTGCGCGTTCGCGGAAGCGAGCGCCGGAATATAGTTCGTCCGGAGCTCCTTGCCGCCGTTTTTCTGTTCTTCTTCTCCGTTCGTAGAGAAAATCGCGTATACGATGAACGCCGCCGCCAAAATAGCTGAAAACGCAGCACGCTTGCCGTATGGCCGGTTCTTCTTCGGCGACGCGCCGGCGTAATCGGGCGCTTCGGTTCCGTAGACCTTATCTTCGTTCTTCTCCATGAGCCTCTATTTCCCCACTTCGGCGCGCTCAGCGCCGCTTCTCCGTTCGTTGAGATAATCCTCGAAGGTGTACCCGTCCTTGTTTTTCCCTTCCGCCGCAGCGCCTGCTGTGTTTCCGCCCATTGCGGAATCTATCGAGTTCATAAGCGAGAGCGGGAACGGGTATTTCCTGCCGGACTGTGAAGGCTGAACCGCCGCTTTCTTAAGCTCTGTTTTCCGATCCTCTTTTTCCTCAGATTCGCCGCCCGACACAGCTTTCTTTCTATTTTTCTGAACGCGCGAAATCACGGCGCTTTTCGCGCCTTTGCCGCTGCCCGAGGTCAGTATCCCTTTTTCCACGACATAATCTATTACGTAGGTGTTCCCCATAAGCCTGTAGTTGACTATCTCTTTCGACTTTCCCCGCAGCAGCATGAAGACGGGAGCTTCTGTCGAAGCGAGGGCTTCTGGAAATACTATGTAAGTCTTATGCCCGTCGTTGTAGATGCGAGTAGGAAGCCACGGAATATTTTTGTTCTTCGCCGTTACCTCGTAGCCGGCGTCTACCGTCCCGCCTGTTTCCGGCCTTTTGTGCGGTGGAGTGAAGCCTTCGTCTTCATCGCGCGCAAGCACCCGCGCAAGGAATTTATTCCACTCCGTATCGTCGGAGTCATATGGATACGAGAAGGCTATGTGCGGAATGTGCCGCCCGGCGCTGCTCACAAGTTCCATGTGGTAGGTCCGCCTGTCTGTATGGACGACGAGGTTGGTGCTTATGTCCGGCATCGAGGGTTTTATCATTATATGGAATGTCAGTGTGTCGCCCTTGCCGGAGGTTGACGGCATTATCTGCCAGTTCACCCCGTCCCCTATAAACGGAGGATTCGTTATGACCTCTCCGCGTTCGAGCTCGACGTCGGTTATGCGCAGCGGCTTGCAGAGTATCCGCGGCACGGTTGTGCCGAAGGCGTAGACGACGGTACCGCCGCGTCCCATCTGCGGCGGAGGCGAACTTTTCCCTGACGAGTAATTCCGGTGCAGCTCATATGCCGCCTTGTCTATATCCCTCGGCGGTACGGATTCTTTTACCGTTCCGTATATCTCCTCAAATACGACCTCGTCAGCCGCCTTTTCCGCGCAGAGCGCCGGAGACTGAACGAAGAGCATCGCTGCTACTGTGAATATCGCGGCACATCTTTTCATCTGTATCTTCCTTTCATTTAACTGTAATTCGGAGTCATCGAATACTCGACGATGTAGATACCGAGCGGGTTGCGCATTACGGAGCGCATTTCTTTCACCGGCGACGTGCCTACTGTGAAAAGTCCGCTCCACTCGGAGCTTTCCTGCGGAGTCCCGTTCTGGCTTACCGTTTCGCGCCACTGGGCGCGCCAGGTGTCTTTCGAAATCGGCAGGACGCTCAGGACTTCTACCGTCTTTGTCCGCAGCGCAGCCGTTTCCTTGAACGGATCGTTGTCTTTATAAAACGCGTTCGTCGCGGCGAGCGCCTGCGAGCCCTCCGGGATGGAGGCGTAAACCCAGCGCATATAGTTCTTCTGCGCGTCGGAGTCGGATACTACCGTGCGCAGCCTTTCCACGAAAGTCCCCACCCTCGCTATGATTATCCGTTCGTCTATCTGTGGCAGTACTTCCGCAGGCTTCACCGCTATCTCGTATCCATGTTCGTCCACCTGGACTATGTACGGGACGACGCGGTTTTGCGAGGCGACAGCGGCAAACCCAGCAGCCAGCGCGATATTTGCGGCGAGCAGTCCGAAGGCTATGAGCCGCCACGCGTCAGCCGTCTTCTTCATGTTTCGGAAAATGTCTTTCGTGTGTTCTTTTGCTTTTAGGATATTCATGACTTATCTCCGTCTTCGGTCTTTTCCTGAGCGTTTTCGTTCGATGGAGGCGACACCCTGCCGCCGGACGGCGCTCCTGTTATGTTGTTGTACGAAGGCTGCGCCGGACCGTCCGGAGCTTTGGGACTACCGTTGCCGCGCAGCGTCTTCATCCCAGCGCTCCTGACGAGCTGCTGCAAGCCGCCCTGGCTCCCGGCGTAGCCGCCGAGCGCCGCCCCCTTCAAGACAGAGGCGACTCCGCCTGCGCCGCCTCCGGCTGCGGAATTGCGGAAGCCGCCGAGCGCCGCTCCTCCTGCTATCCCAGCGCCTGCCGCAGCAGCGCCCGCTATCATCGCAGCCGCCCCGGCGACGCCTGGAAGCGAAGCGCCGCCCATGCCGCCTGACGCGCCGCTTACGACGCCGGAAACATAGCCGGGAAGCGTTTTGAGGCAGCCTGCGAATATGATCGCAGCGGCTGTGAGCGAGAAGGTGACGGCGAATACATTGTCGTCTGTTATCCCGTTGTCGCTCCAGTCTGCGATCGTCCGGAATATGTCGCCCCCGACGCTTGCTAAGACGTACATCACAAAAAGCTCCATACCCGCGATGAAAGCGGAGCGCAGCGCGTTTACAGCGATGTCTTTCGTATACTGGTTCCCGCCGAAACCCAGGAAGAACACCGTAACAGAGGTAGTGAGATATATGCGGCACAACGTTATCACAATGGAAAGCGAGGCTAGCGCGAAGGACAGCAGTATGACTATCGTGCAGAGACCACCTATGATTATCGCTCCTAGTGAAGTTACTGGGGAAAATAGCGAACAGTGCTCGTTTATCTGCTTCCAAAGTATCGCGGCGACCTCGACGCCCATAGACAATATGTCGTTGAAGTTCGTCACTCCAGTGAGACTGACTCCCATGCTCTCTATACCGTCCACTATGACTCTCAGAATGTTGTCTCCCCCTGTCAGCGGCGTCGGTACGAGCAGCAGATAGAAGAAAGCTATGTGCAGCGACTGACGCGCCACGCAGGCGACGACTGACTGGAACGTCCCGGAACCGCCAAGCATTTCCATTCCTACGGCCCAGCTTATCTGGATGAGCGCAAGGAAATAGAAAAGAAGCTTTGCTCCGCCTATGAGCCTCGCCTCTATGCCGCTGTCCGTAACCGCGCTTTCAAATGAATTTATGACGGCCTGCACCGGCTCAAGGGGCGCTGCAAGCGATGGAGCCTGAAGCGCGGCCAGGCAGATAATCGCAGCTAAAGCTAAACGACGGTACATGATTATTCGCCCCGCCTCTTGTACTCGAGGCCGACGCCTCCGAGCGTTGTCTTCTGATCCCGGTAGAAACGCTCTCCCGCCTCAATCTCTTCTATCCGGCGCTGGCGCTCTTCAAGCATGAGTATCGAGAGCGTGCTCACGTCTGTGCGGGATTTGACGAGCTGTTCTATCGTCATGAGTCCTATCTCATTTTGTATCTGCTGAGCCTGCATCGGAGTTTCTGCACTGTAATTGCGCTCGTACATCTTCTGAAGGCTGCTTATGTCGTCTTCCTGCTGCTTCGCTGTTTCTGTGACTGCGTTCGCGGCTGACTGCGCCGTGGCTTTCGAGGAATCTCGACGTTCTTCCGCCGTCGTGCCGGAGGTCTCTGATTTCTCAAATGCGTCGGAAAGCGCACGTCCGAAGTTTACCCCGTCGCGGTAGAGGCCGGTCGCGGCGTTTACCGCGCGGGATAAGCTTTCGAACTGCCCTTCAGTGAGAGTGGTGATCCTGTCCGTCAGCCGCATTCCCTGGCGCACAAGTTCTTCTACCTGACGCACCTGATAGCTTATCTGTTTTACCTGGTTCGCCACCTGTTCGTATTCCTGCCCCAGGATATTGACAAGCTCCGTGTTGTTGGCAAGCTGCGTCATCTCAGTGGCCCCGCCCATAGGTCCGCCGCCTCCTGCAAACGAAGGAAGTGGAAGTGCTGCGAGGAATATAGAAAGGATCAGAATCCGGCGCTTCATATTCTCGACTCCCTTGCGAGCTTTCGCCAATATCCGGCCCAGTCTTCCGAGCCTTTTTCTTCGAGCCAGTAGGGCGGCCACTCTTTGCCGTGTCCGGCTATAAGCTCGTCTATACGCTTGAGTTCGTCGGGGCCGGACGACGCAAGAAAGGCCAGCGCCACGTCGCCCAGGTCTAGGCGGAACATACGCCGTCCGTTGGGAGAGATGTAGAAATAGTCTCTCTTGGGCGTAGAATTTGCGACTGCCGAAATCTCAGCGCTGTTTAGATGAAGCTGACGCACGTATATGTCGCGCATAGCATCGCTTTTAGCGGCGGGGTTCGGGAGCAGTATCTTGGTCGGACAGCTGTCGAAGACGCTCGAGGCTATTTCAGAGCGCGCGATGTCTTCAAGGCTCTGAGTCGCGAGTATCACCGCGGCGTTCGCTTTTCTGAGCACCTTCAGCCACTCGCGGAGCTTTTCGGCAAAAAGCGGCGTGGAGAGCGCAACCCACGCTTCATCGACTATTATGAGAGTCGGCCTTCCGTCGGCCCTCCGCTCTATTTCGTGGAACAGGTGCAGAAACGCCGGCGTATAGACTTTCTCTCCGCGTTGCATAAGCTCGCCTATCTCAAACGCCGTAACCTTGGAATAGGTTATCCCGCTCTCGGTACCGTCGAGATACTGCCCGTAGACGCCGCCGTGCGTGTATATTTCAAGCGCGTCTTTTACGTGCTCGTCCTGTATGTCTATGTGCAAAGCAGTCAGGGAACGTTCGCTCGCGTCGCGCGTCGCCGACTGCATGACGCGGAGCGCGCCGGCTACGATCCTGCGGCGTTCCGGCGTCATTTCTCCGCCGTTCAGCGCAACGAGAGTCTCTATAAACTCCATGGCCCATGTGACATCCGACTGCGCGGAGAGCGAGGCAAGCGGACAAAGCGGCGGGGAATCGTCTCCTCCCAAGTTGTAAAAGACCGAGCCGTTCATCGCCGATATGAGCGGGAACATGCTGCGCCCCTTGTCGAATACGAATATCTGAGAGCCGGGGTAACGGTCAAACTGCGCGGCGATCGCGGCGAGCAGCGTAGACTTTCCGGCCCCCGTAGGGCCGAGTATGAGAGTGTGGCCGACGTCTCCGACGTGCAGATGGAGCCTGAATGGGTTGTCGCCGTAGGCGACGGCCTGCATGAGCGCCGGCGAGCGTTCCGGGTAGAAGCGGCACGGGTTATATTTCAGCCCCGCCCACATCGAACTCAGAGATACGAAATGGCAGATGTTCAGAGAGTGGACGAGGTGCTTCCTGACGTTTTCATAGCCGTGTCCCGGCAGGCTGCCGATGAAAGCTTCTACGGCGTTGCGCCTTTCTATACGGACGCTGAAAAATATCTCTTCTATAGCGCGTTTGAAAGCGGCGGCGGTTTCGTCAAGCTCTTTCTCGGAAGCTGCGCGCAGGATCACGACTCCAGTGTAGTGCCCGAAGGATACGAGCCCTTCATTCAGGAGCTGGAGCGCGTCGTTCGCGTCGTCGGACTGGCGCTGCGCGTCTTTATCTATCTTCGTTGTCGGTTTGCCCGAGATTTGCGCAAAAAGCGGTATCGTCTTCAGAGCCCACTTGCTGTGTATCTTCGAGATATAGGAATGCGCCGCGCGGAAATCCATAGGGATAAAGCGTGTGGACCATCTGTATTCGCACCTCATGCGCCCAAGCACGTCGAGCACGGAGGGCTCCGACTGCTGCGGGAAACCGTCTATGGAAAGAACGGCGACATATTCGTCGTCTAAGATAAGAGGATCTCCTACTGTCATGTCGCGGGCAAAGAGCGCAGACAGGTTCAACGGCGTTTCCGGCATACACATCGAACGGCGGCCCGTGACGCATAGATTGAGCATGCTCAAAAGTTTTTCGCCGTGCAGCGGCTCTATTCGGAATATTGCGGAGAGCGAGTTCATGAAGTCGCCGAAGTCGTTCTCGAAGGACTCGAGCCAAGCATCGACGGCGAAGTCCCGTTCTGCGCCGGTTCCGGTGAAGAACGCAGCTGCTTTTCTCAAAAGCGTCGATTTCTCCATGACTGGAGGTTCCCACGTAAGAAAGATATAATTTTCCGTCTCGTAGTGACTTCCGAAGTTTTTGAATTGCAGCTCACGTTCTGTATCTATTATCTTCGTGACGAGCTCGGAAAACTCGCCCTTTGGATAAGCCGTCGTCCGTACACGCACCGTCTCGAAGTGCAGCATATAGCCGCCTCCGAGATGTTTCAGAGCGTTGTTCGCTACGGCGGCGACGGACTGTTTTTCCTCCGCCGGAACTGCGTCCAGGTCGGCCCCTATATAACGGAAGCCAGAAAGCAGACAGCCGTCTTTCATGAGCACGACATTATCCGATATGAGCGCTTCGTAGCGTATAAGCGATTCAAACGATTCGGCGCGCATTCTCTCACCATCTTTTATATTCCGGCAGATCTTCCCAGATACGCCCGCAGGCAGGATAAAAACGTCTGTAGCGCACGCTGCGGTTGAAAACCTGTCTCATGTAAGGATCTTTTTTCGCCATGCGCAGCAGTATGTTCTGCCCGATAAACCATACGGCTGCGGCGTATGCCACGTTCGCGTAATTCATCTCCATTATCCCGGACGGGCCGCCGAGGACGAGCGCGAGAGCCACTAAAGCAAAGTAGAGCTCGCGGTCGCAGCCCATGAAAAGCTGCGGACGCACGAGGCTCTGATGGATTACCGTCCTTTCCATAGCGCCTAGAAGATGAGGCTGCCGCTTACGCCGAGCTTGTCGAGCCAGCTCTTCGCGAAGCAGAAAACGCTTATCCCGAGAAACAGCCAGCTGAGCCTGCTTCCCCATGAGGCGAAGTCTATCCCCTGCATGGCGAGGCCTCCGATGCCGACGACTAGGCATATTATGGCCAGGTTCCTAGCGATCGGGCCGCTTAATGACTCCGCTATCTTTTCAAGTATCGTTTCCCCTTCCCATCCGATGGCGGTACCTGCTAAAGAAGGCGAGGCTGCTATAACAAACAGCACTACTGCACAGAAGAATACGAATAAAACGCTGCGGTATGAGATGTTGTCGTTTACCATATATATTTCAATCCTTTCTCTTTTCTACGACGGAGGTCCGGTACGCGCCGTTGATGTCTAGGCCGGATACTTCAAGCACTTCCGATACGACCGGACCTATCCGCCTGTCTTTCTGCACGTGGACGACGAGGTTCACGGCATCTGCAATTAGGCTCCTGATAAATGGGAGCGTCATGCCGGAGATGTTCGACTCGAGAATGAGCGTTTCAAGGCGTGAGAGCGCGGACGTGGCGGAATTTGCGTGTATCGTGCATATTCCGCCTGGGTGTCCGGTGTTCCACGCCTTGAGCAGTTCCATCGCCTCAGCGCCGCGCGTCTCGCCGAGGATTATCCTATCTGGACGCATCCGCAGGTTCGCGGCGAGCAGAGCGCTTGCGCAGGCGTTGTCCGTTATGCGTTCGAAGACTGCGTTTCTGTTGACGATTTGGAGTTCAGGAGTGTCCTCCATTACGGCGATTCGGTCGTCAGGGCAGAGTCTCCCTATCTCTGCAAGCAGAGCGGACGAAAGAGTCGTCTTGCCTGAACCGGTGCCGCCGGATACGATTATGTTCCGCCGTTCCGAGACGGCTTTTTGAAGGAGCCGGTATATCCGCTCCGTCATTCTCTCCGGCACGTAGTCGAGCAGATCGAGCACGACTTTTCTGCCGCACCTTATTGAAAACACGGGAGCCGTCGTAACTGGTTCTATCATCGCCTGAAAGCGCTGTCCGCCTGGGAGGTTCGCCGAGAGCAGCGGCTTTTTCTCATTGACCGTCGTGTGCTTGTATGCCGCTACTGAGCCTATGACGAGCATGGCTCTTTCTCTCGCCATCACGACGCCGGTTCTCGACATTCCTTCCCCCATACGATCTATCCAGACCGTCCCATCTTGGTTGAGCATGATTTCCGTGACGCTTTCGTCGTCAAGGAACGCAGTTATCTCCGCCCCTAGTTCTCGCGCTATCTTTTCCCCTGCGCTCTTCATCCACATATCGTCGCGCATAACGTTTTTCCTCCGTCGATTTTCGTAAAGGTATAAAAAACGGCGCGCCTCCAGCCGTGTGCCATTATTTGAAATGCAATTAGGAATTGTTCACTTGTATTCACCCTCCTCATTAAATTCAACGTTCGCCTGTTGAATATGACGTGTGGTTTTCATTCACATGCTGGATGTCCGACGCTGGCGCGGCTAACATGTCTCCCGTAAGTGACGGTGCTGCAATACTGCTTCACGGTACATTTGTCTTTAACATTTGCGACACCTCTCATTTATAATGTTTAGCTTTTTCTTTACACAGGCATTGCAAAGCATTACTGTAATCTGCTATAATTTGCAACATAAAGAAAGATATTACTTAACATTAGCGAGAATTTAAGAGCTATGTTAAGTCTTTGCTGTTCATAATATGATTTCTGACTTTATTTTGTCAATAGAGTAGAGTTAATATGCATGACCTTGACAAGAAAGCTTTTGCGAAATGGCGGTGGAGATTATAAACACGAAAAAAAGACAGCGCATAGAATTGAATTGGGCTTTAATAGAGAGACAAATGAAGAAAAAGCATTTTACCCAGATTTCGCTGGCAAAAGAAATGGGGATTTCGCGTGCAACGATTTCTGGGTGGAAGAGCAACTTATATACGCCGACCGACGAGCGGCTTGATGAATTGTGCCGTATTCTGGATATTGACGATTCTGATATATTTGTGCAGCCGGCAACCACAGTGCCTAAATCGAACATAGACGCGCGCACCGAATTGCTTGCGGCCATGCTCGCCTTGTCCAAGCTGGAGGATACGATTGCCGCGGACACCGGATACGTATTTTTCAGCCCAGATGAAGCCGAAGCTTTGTACTCAAAGGCAAGAGCACTGAGACAGCTCGTGTTTAAAGTCTACTCGCTTAAAGAGACTACAAGAGTTTAGGAAATGTCCAATCATGATGCCAGGGCTGAACTTTAGTGGGTGTAAGTTCATTATATGTGTGAGAAGACATTGTTTTATGGATAAAAACATAATGAGATTTTCTATGTCAAAGCTAGGGAGAGAGATTACTGCGAAATCAAAAAGTTGGAGATAAAATTAGAAGCAGCTGACATAAAAAGTTCACTTGATTAAAGACGATGAAGAGATGAAAATTTGTTGGGAATCAGCCCTGCATACGCTCAGCATACGGCACTAAAAAAGGGTTTTCGGTAAAGTCCCGAAAACCCTTGGTATCTCTGGAGCCGGCGAGGGGATTCGAACCTCCGACCTACTGATTACAAGTCAGTTGCTCTACCAGCTGAGCTACACCGGCGACGGCGCTCCGAAAGAGCGACGCAAAATATTATAGCCTATTTGAGTGCCTTGTCAAACCGCGCGGGCGCGTCTTTATGCGTTCGTCTGACGCGCTACGAGGTGGTCTGCCCGGTACATCTGGCGCAGCTTCGGCTTCTCTATCTTGCCCGTCGGGTTGCGCGGGATGTCCGCGAAGATTATGCGGCGCGGGCGCTTGTAGCGCGGCAGCGCCATGCAGAAGTCGTTTATATCGTCCTCGGTGCACTGAGCGCCTGGCTTGAGCTCTATTATCGCTGCGGCTATCTCTCCGAGGCGCTTGTCTGGCAGGCCGATGACTGCGGCGTCCTTTATCGCATTGTTCGAGCGCAGGAAATCCTCTATCTGGACCGGGTAGAGGTTTTCGCCGCCGCTGATTATCACGTCTTTTTTGCGGTCGACTAGGTATATGAAGCCGTCCTCATCCTGACGCGCCATGTCGCCTGTGAGCAGCCAGCCGTTTTTGAGCACGGCGTCGGTCGCCTCTGGGTCGTTGTAGTAGCATTTCATGACGCCGGGGCCTTTGACGGCGAGCTCGCCGACGCTGCCGTCGGTTATCGCGTCTCCCTGCGCATCGACTATCTTGACGCGCCAGCCGTAGCCTGGAATGCCTATAGCGCCGACCTTGTCGATGTTGCCGACGCCGAGATGGACGCAGCCGGGGCCGATGGATTCCGAGAGGCCGTAGTTGGTGTCGTATTTGTGCTTGGGGAATACCCGCCGCCATCTCGTGATGAGGCTCGGAGGCACGGGCTGGGCGCCGATGTGCATGAGCCGCCACTGCGAGAGCTCGTAGTCTTCGAGGCGGATTCTGCCGTCGTCTATCGCGTCGAGGATGTCCTGCACCCACGGCACAAGCAGCCAGACTATCGTGCATTTTTCGTTGGAGACTGTTTCGATTATAGTCTTGGGGTCGGTGCCCTTGAGCAGTATGCCCTTACTGCCCGATATTAGGCTGCCGAACCAGTGCATCTTCGCGCCAGTGTGGTAGAGCGGGGGAATGCAGAGGAATACGTCGTCGTGCGTCTGACCGTGATGCGCCTGTTCGACTTTCGCCGCGTGCATCAGCGCGCGGTGCGAGTGGAGTATCGCCTTCGGGAAGCCGGTGGTACCGGAGGAGAAGTATATCGCCGCGTCGTCGTCGTCGGAAAGCAGGATGCGCGGCGCGTAGCTCGAAAGGTTCGCCGCCAGGTGCATGTAGTTTTCCGCGAAGCGCGGACAGCCGTCGCCTATGAAGAAGCGCAGCTTGACGCGCGGTATCTTGTCGCAGACGTCCTCGACGCGGCCTATGAACTCTGGGCCGAAGAAGAGCGCGTCCACGTCGGCGAGTTCGAGGCAGTATTTTATCTCGTCCGCGGTGTAGCGGAAATTGAGCGGCACGGCGAGCGCGCCGGTCTTGAGTATTCCGAAGTAAAGCGGCAGCCATTCAAGGCTGTTCATCATCAGGATGGCGACTTTGTCGCCTTTCTTTATGCCGCGCGAGAGCAGCAGGTTCGCGCAGCGGTTGGCCTTTTCGTCGAAAACGCCCCACGTTATTTCGCGGCGGTAGCTTTCGGTCGGGCTGGATTCTATGAGCTCGTATTCCTTCCACGTGACGCGGCGGATTTCCTTGACTTCGGGGTTGATTTCGACGAGCGCCGTCTCGTGGCAGAATTCGTGGGCGTTCCTCTCCAGCAGGTCGGTAATAGGCATACTGTATTCCTCCTTAAAGTCTTTATTCTTTTCCGGAGCGGCGGCAACAAAAAAGCCCGCCCTCCTTAATCAGAGGACGGGCTTGTATTCCCGTGGTACCACCTCAGTTTGGCGCTCCCTCGCGGGAGCCGCCCTCGTCGGGTACGGGCCGAAGCCGGATACCCTGTCCGCTTTTACGGGCGGACCCGTCGCAGCCTACTGAAATTCAGCGATTCGTTCGGTGCGCCGCTCTTGGAATGTATTTCGGCCCGTCCCTCCGCCGCCTTACACCAACCGGCGGCTCTCTGCTGGAGCGGTCCCGGGCTTACTTCTTTCCCGTCGTCGCGTTTAGCCTATATCACCAAATGATATTGTGGCGCTGAATGGCCGGAATGTCAAGCCGCAGCGCACGAAACTGCGGTGTGGTGTTGCCAACCGTCAATTGCAGTAAGAATGGAGTGATGTAGTCATGGCTTCCAGGTATGGCTTCAATATCAATGGCCATTATGGGAATACGAAAAGCGGCTTGACCGCGTTACATTAAGAGACTAAACTTTTATTGCGCCGGTTCGCCGGCCTAAATTTTATGAAGGAGAAATTTCCTGTATGGACGCAAGCGGCCCTAGTCCTGAACCTGTAGGACAATCACGTTTTATTTACGGTTAGCCTCTCCCGGGCCGTTCCATACCCGGGCGAGCCGGGTATGGAGGGAATTCAATGCTCAAGATAATCAAGACGACAGAAACTCATCTGGTCGAGCTTGCGCCGGAGAACATCGAGTCCGGGGCATGGATATCGCTTATACGCCCCACGGCGGACGAGCTCAACGAAGTTGAGGACATAACAGGCGCGCCGCAGGATTTTGTGCGCTCGGCTCTCGACCCCGAAGAATCCTCGCGTATAGAAGTAGAAGACAATCATATCCTCGTCCTTATCAACGTTCCTGTGAACCACGACAGCAACATCTCCGAGTACGACACATTGCCGCTCGGCATAATCATAACGCCCGACTACTTCGTGACGGTCTGCCAGGAGCACAACGACGTCATCCAGAATTTTTCGGAGTCTCGCTTCCGCTACTTTAATACGTGGAAGAGGACGCGCTTCCTTTTCCAGATCCTTTACCGCTCCGCGATGCTCTTCCTGAAAGACCTGCGCCAGATGACGCGGCGCTCCGATCAGATAGAGCAGGACCTCCGCCAGTCTATGAAGAACGCCGAGCTCTTCCAGCTGCTCGATCTTCAGAAAGGGCTTACCTACTACTCTATCGCGCTTCGTTCTAACAAGGCCGTCGTCGAGCGTCTCCTACGCCTTTGTTCCAACTCGCAGGTCAGCCACCTCATCAAGTTCCGCGAGGAGGACGAGGACCTTCTGGACGACGTGCGCATCGAGTACGACCAGGCGATAGAGATGGCGCAGATTCAGACGGACGTACTCGCCGGCATGATGGACGCTTTCGCCTCCGTCATCTCGAACAACCTCAACATCGTCATGAAGGTGCTCGCCTCGATAACGATAGTCATGGCGATTCCTACTTTAGTTTCGAGCTTCTGGGGTATGAACGTCCCTGTGCCGTGGACTGACAACCCGGCCGGCTTCATCATCGTCGGATGCATCGCGATAATGCTTACGATGGCGGCGACGTGGCTGCTGTGGAAGAAAAAGCTCTTCTAACCTGTGCTCCTGCGCTTTTTCTATCCATATTTAAGTATCGAAAATTCGTAAAGTCTGACGAAAACGGACGACTCCGCGCTGCGGGGCCGTTTTTATATTCAGCGCCCGCGTCGCAGGTTTTGCGCCGCCTGGCGCGTTTCGCCATTTTCCTTTTCGACCGCGGCGCGCAGCGACGCTATAATTTTCGTAAGCTTGCGGCGGGAGGGCTGCGTTATGTACTTTTCCTACACTGACGAAGAAATCGAATATCTGAAAAAGCGCGACAAAAAGCTCGCGGCGGCGATTGAAATAATCGGGCCGATAAGGCGCGAGGCGGAACCGGAGATTTTTCCCGCGCTCGTGCATCACATCGTCGGCCAGCAGATTTCGGGCGCGGCGCAGCGAGCGGTGTGGGCCCGCGTGCGCGAGGGGCTGGGCGAGGTGACGCCGGAGAACATACTTGCGCGCGGCGCCGCCGGCGTTATGTCTTTCGGACTCTCGGCGCGCAAGGCGGACTATATTTTCGATCTAGCACGGCGCGCGGCGTCTGGGGAGTTCGACGCTGAGGCGCTGCGCGGAATGAACGACGCGGATGCCGCAGAGTACCTCTGCCGGCTGCGCGGCATAGGGCTGTGGACGGCGGAGATGCTGCTGACCTTTACGCTCCAGCGGCGCGACGTACTGAGCTTTGGAGATTTCGGCATAAGGCGCGGCCTGCGGATGCTCTACCGTCATAAGGAAGTAGACCGCGAACGCTTCGAGCGCTACCGCAGGCGTTACTCGCCATGCGGGACTCTCGCCGCGATGTATATTTGGGAGATCGCTGGCGGAGCTCTGCCCGGAGTCACAGACCCTGCGGCGGATAAAAAGCCGCGCGCCGCGAAGGGGCCGCGGGAAAGTAAAAAACGTTCATGACGTGATAAAATTACTATGTCTCACTATGTATCCGTGGGACGAAAACGTGCCGCGCAGGACTGCGAGAGCTGCCCGGAGGCGCGGCGTTACAAGGTGATTATTTTGCAGAGCGGCGCAGAAGAGAACAAAAACGCGGTAGCCGTGGAGAACAGCGACAATAAAGATAAAAAGGCAAAGAGGCCGCGCGCGAGAGGGCGCGGGTGGCTCGTATTTTTCGTGCTGCTCGTTTTCCTCATCGCGGGGGGCGGCGGCGCCGCCTATTACAAGATGGACGCGCTGAGCGCCTTCGCCCGCGGCAAGATATCGGAGTACGCGAAGCAGTATCTCGACGCGGACCTCACTGTCGGCGCGCTTCGCTGGCATCCCATATTCGGCCTTTCGGTGCGCGATATCGAGGTCGCGCGCGGCGGCGAAAAGATGCTGTCAGTTGGCCGCGTAACGGCGTCGCTCTCTGTGCCGAGCCTCATAGGCGGCTCGCCGCGACTTTCGCGCATCTCCGTCACGGGCGTAGACACGTCGATGGAGAAGATTCAGGCGCTGATTCCTAAAACAGAAAAGAAAAGCGACGCGCCGCTCAACATCCCGATAGACGTGATATTCCTCAGAGACGTCAAAGTCGACACGCCTTACGGCGCCGTCGCGGTCGATAAGGGCGCGGTGCGCATAGAAGATTCCTCGCATTTTGACGCGGACGTCAGCGCCTCGGTCAACGGCGTGCCTCTCAGGATAGACGGCGCGGTCGAGAACGGGCCCGACGGCGGCTGGAGCTCGAGCGGCCTCGCC
The DNA here is from genome assembly GCA_900545755.1 of uncultured Cloacibacillus sp. Lineage (GTDB taxonomy): Bacteria > Synergistota > Synergistia > Synergistales > Synergistaceae > Caccocola. Next base: position 33,569 of record URAG01000004.1, read on the forward strand.
GTGCATCTTGCTGACGGCAGGGCGGAGCTTTCGGGCGCGCTTTTCCCGTCGCAGGACGTGAAGTTCGCGCTCGCTGATTTTGACCTTTCGGTTGCGGCGCAGCTCGTTCCCAAGATAAACGAATACGGCGTCAAGGGACTGCTCTCCGGCGAGGGCTCGGCTTCGCTGATAGACGGGAAGTTCGTCTCCGAGGGCTCGGGGACGCTCAACAAAGCGGTCGTGCGCGGTATGCCGCTCGACGGCGTATCTGTAAAGTGGAACGTCACCCCGGAGATGATCAAAGCGGAGCTCAACCAGGGCAAGGTCTTTGATTCGGAACTCGCCGGAAGCTTCGAACTTGATATGACGAAACCTGACAAATACCTTAAATTCTCAGCCGAGGCTAAAAATCTGAAATTCGACGACTGGAAGAACCGGCTCGGCGGCGGTGCAAACGGAGCCGCGGCATCGGCGAGCGGCGAAATTTCGTCACTGACGGCCAACCTCGAAGGGCCGCTCAACGCGCTCAAAGGCCGCGTAGAGCTTGGGCCGTCGCAGCTCGGTTATAAACAGATCAAATTAAAGGACCTCCGCGGCAGCGCGGTTTTCGACGGCAAGCCTGCGGGCGTACTCGACCTCACTGGCACCTCCGAGGGGCGCGCGCTCGCCTTGAAGGGGACGCTTAGCCTCGGAGACAAAATACCGACCGATTTAACATTCACGAGCGAGGGTATCGTGCTCGACAAAGTGTTAAAAAGTTTCCCGCAGACGGCGAAACTTAATACGGAGGGCAGCATCGCAGTCTCCGGTACCTGCAAGGGGCTGATGGGCAAATGGGTCGTCGGCCTTCGCGCTTCGACGCCGTCTGTCAGCGTAGACAAAATAGGCAAAATTTCAAATATCAGCGTGATTGCGTCATACGCGATGGAGACCGGCGTATTCTCGCTGGAGCGTTCCTCGGCGCAGTGGAACGGCGTCACGGCGACGGCGGCGGGGAGCTTCTCGCAGAATGGCGCAGACGGCGGGGCGCTCGACTTTAAGGGTACGTTCAAAAACGCAGACGTGAAGCGTTTCTACGCCTACGCAGATATACTCAAGTCTCTGAAAATCGCGGGCGTCGCAAGCGGCAGCTGGAGCGTAACTGGCACGCCCTCCGCTCCCGTCGTCAAGGCGAACGTCGCCACCGGAACGGCGCAGTTCCGCACCCTGAAAATAGCGAAGCTTGAAGCGGGCGTCGCCTATTCCGGCAATTCGCTCAAGCTGTCGCCGCTGACGGCATATGTAGGCGGCGGCTCCGGGACTGTGAACTGCGACGTGACGCTTCCGTCGAAGAAAGCGGACGGCACGCCAGTCCCGGCGTCATGGAAGATGAACGGGCAGTTCTCGAAGGTCGACTTTTCGATAATCAACGGCCTGCTAGAAGCGAACGAGGATATATCTGGCGAGGTCTCGGGAAAGGTGACGGCGGGCTCCGCCGAGGACGGCCTGAACTGGAGCTTCGACTTTTCCGGCAAGAAACTTGCATGGCGCGAATTCAGAGTCGACGAGCTCGCCGGCCTGATAACAGGAAGCCCGAAAGAGATACTCATAAAAAGCAGCTCAGGCGTGTTCCTCAAGGGAGAGACGAGCGGTTCCGGACGCATAGAAATGCCGGCGCCTGGGCAGTCATTCGCCGACGCGAAGCTTGAAATACGCGCCGGCATCAAAAAACTCAACCTCTACGAGCTCGTGCGCCGCCATCTGCCGTCAGTACGCTCCGTACAGGGGCTCGTAGACGGCGACGTTGTAGTCAGCGGCACTGTCGGCAATCCGCGCTTCGACGCGACAGCACGCGTAGCCCCGCTCAGATACCGCGGATTCATGTTGCCGATTATAGACGTAAAATGCGGCGGCAATATGAAAGAGGTCGAGATCACCGAGGCGAAGGCCGTCCTGCGCGACGGCGACTTTGGTGCGCACGGACGCTTCTGGTCCGAAGAGGGCGAATGGTACGGCGATTTCGACATCAAGGGTTCGGACATAGACGTCCGCCAGTTCAGCGCCTACATGCCGGACAACTTCCGTGAGCGCCTCGGCGGCACGGCGGACTTCTCAATGGAGGGCTCTGGCAAGCTTGCAGACATTTCAGGCTCAGGCTTGATAACTTCCCCGTATCTGCGCCTGCTCGGCGTGAAGTTCGAGGACCTCAGCGCGCCGTTCTACGTTTCGAAGCATTACATGATCGTCGAAGACCTCAAGGCCAAGACCAACGGCGGCACGCTATCGGGCGGCGCCGGCTTCGACTTTGAAAACAGCCGCTGGGGCGGCAACCTCACCGTCATGGGGACAGACCTCAAGGCGCTCATGAACCAGCTAGCGCCGAATATGAAGGGCTCGATAAGCGGTAAGGCAGACCTCAAGATACGCGGCAGCGGAGCGTCCGGACGTATGTCGACGATACGCGGCGGCGGCGCGCTCTCTCTGACCGACGGAGAGATATCCGGCTTCAGCTTCGTCGAGAAAGCGAAGAAGTTCACTGGAGGCAAGCCGATACGCTATAAGACGGTGCAGGCGACCTTTACCTACATGGACGGCATCTTCACGCTGCTGCCCGGCAGCCAGGCCGTCGCGCCGGACGGGGATATGCTCTACCGCAACGTCATGGTAGACGGCGCGATAAACAGCGATAAAGAGCTTTCGTTCTTCGCGCTCGGCAAAATCAACATCCGCGCATTGAACTCGGTGCTCGGCGCGTTCCAGGGCATTATCAGCGCTGGAGCAGACCTCGCCTCCGGCTCTCTCAACAAGGAAGAGGCGCTTCAGAACATACTTGGCGGAGTCATCTCGGGCTTTACGAAGAACGAATTCAAGTTTATCAGCATGGGCATAGGGGGCACGGTGTCGAAGCCGGAGATTATGCATCTGCGCGTATCCCAGACGATGAATATGCGCTCGTCGAAAGCTCTGATACCGTCCAGCGGAGGCGACCCGGAGGACAATCAATCGACGAAGGACGGCAACACGACCTTCCGCTTCAAGTTTGAGATACCGATGGGGCCAGGAGCCGACGTGGGCGGCGGCATGAGCAAGGGCAACTTCGTCGGTCAGACGCTCGAAAACCTCATCAACAATATAGATTTCGGGCTCTAACATGGGACATATAACTTTAATCCTCGGCGGCGCGAGGAGCGGCAAGAGCACATACGCCGAAAAGATAGCGCTCGCCTATAAAGGCCCTGTGACTTACCTCGCGACGGCTGACTGCGCCGACGCGGAGATGGAAAAGCGTATCGAGCTGCACCGCGCGCGCCGCCCAGCCTTGTGGGCGACGTGGGAGGGAGATCCGCGCGATTTGCCTTCCGCCGTCGCGCGCACTGACGGGCTGATGCTCATGGACTGCCTGACGATGTGGCTGACGCGCCTTTTCCTCGCCTCCAGCGCCTCGGAGGATGGCGGCGAAGACGAGTGGCTCGCCGAGGAGGCGAAGATTACGGCGCTCGCTCGGGAGCTGTTTGCGAGCGTGAGGCCGGAGTCGACGCTCGTCGTCGTCAGCAACGAGGTCGGTCTTGGGCTCGTACCATCCTACCGTATGGGGCGGCGCTTCCGCGACATGCAGGGGCGCATGAACCAACTCTGCGCCGGCTGCGCGGAGAACGTCGCGCTCGTCGTCGCGGGCTGTCCGCTCTGGTTCAAGGGCGGCGCGTCGCTCGGCCTTTAAGATTTACGATCTCTTCTGCATTTTACGGAGGTGGCTCCAATAGAAGATTTCAAAGAAAAATTCCGCGAATGTTCCGAACGGCTCGAGTCAGAGCTGGCCTCGCCGTCGATGCGCCGCGACATAGCGTCGCGCTTCGTCGTTATATGGACTTTGCTGACGCGCATTCCTCTGCCTCAAAAGTGGTGGCCCGAGACGATGCCGCCCGGCGACCGAGTGCTGACGCTCGCGCCCGTCGCAGGCGGCCTTATGGGGCTGCTGACGGGGCTCGTAGCGACGCTTGCGGACGTCCTCGGCCTCGCGCCGCTAGCCTGTGCGTGGCTTGGCGTCGCGTTTTATTTCGTAATAGGCTGGGCGCTGCACCTCGACGGCTGGGGCGACGTCTGGGACGGGATCGGTTCTGGACGCTCGGGTGACAAACTGCGCGAGGTGATGAAAGACAGCCGCCTCGGTTCTTTCGGCGGCGCGTCGCTCGTCATCGCCTTCGGCCTTTGGACGTCGCTGCTCGCCTCCATCACTCCCGGCGAAAGGCTCGCAGCGTGCGTCACGGCTGCTGCTGCTGCGCGTTTCTCCGAGAACGCCGCGGCATACTTCGGCGAATACCCGTGGGAAAGCGGCATGGCGAAAGGCTGGGTCGACGGATACACTCTCTACGACCTTTTTTCGGCACTCGTCTCTCTCGTGATTTTTCTCCCCTTCGCGCCTTTGAGGCTCCCGATATGCGCGGCGGCGGCGGGGCTTGCCGGATTCGCGGCGGCTAAATATATGAATAAACGGTTAGGCGGAGTCAACGGCGACGTGATGGGAGCAGTCGCCGTAGCCTCGGAAATTATTGCAATGGCGGTGTGGGCGATATGAAAAGGCCGAAACTTATTGCGCTTGACATGGACGGTACGATGCTTGACGGTGAGAGCCGCCTTACTGAGAGGACGAAGCGCGCGCTGCGCGCCGCGCAGGAGGCCGGTATCCGAGTAGTTGCTGCGACCGGGCGAATGTACCCCTCAGCGATGATACATATCAACGATGTCGGCATAAAGGGCCCCTGCATCTTCTACAACGGCGCTCTGATACGCGACACGGCGACAGGCGAGACGATATACCAGCGCTACCTTGGGCGCGAACTCGCGGCGGATATACTCTCGTTCTTTCATGACCGCGGCTGGTACGTGCAGATGTACTGCGACGACAAGCTAGTCGTCATGGACGACGCGGACGAACGCTGCAAATTTTACGAGAACATCTGCGGGCAGAAAGCCGTCGCGCTCGGCGAACGCTTCTGGAGCTGCGGCCTTGACTCGGCGAAGATGCTCGGTATTTCGTTCGACAAGGAGATTTTTGAAAAAATGTGCTGCGAGGTGCGCAGCGAGTTCGGCACGCGCATCTATCAGGCGACTTCGTGGAACGCATTCATTGAGATGGTGCACCCGTCAGTGAACAAGGCCGAGTCGCTGCGCCGCGTATGCGATCTCTACGGCGTAGCGCGCGGGGACGTCCTCGCGATAGGCGACGGCGGCAACGACGCGGAGATGCTGCGCTGGGCCGGCACCGGCGTCGCGATGGGCAACGCGCGCGACTCGGTGAAGGAGGCCGCGGACATAGTAGCCCCGCCGAATACGGAAGACGGCGCCGCGCAGATAGTCGAAGCCGCTCTGGCGGCGAAGGAATAGGGGAGACCGAGAAACGTGAAGAATTTTTTCAAGCTCGATAAGCCGACCTTTTCATTTGAAATTTTCCCGCCCAAGGGCAAGGGCGACCTTTCGCAGATTTTCAACACCGTCGACGCGCTCGCAAGCCTCGATCCAGATTTAATCAGCGTCACATACGGCGCTGGCGGTTCGAGCCGCGAAAACACGGCGGAGATAGCCTCGCGCATCCAGCGCGACTACGCAATACCGGCGCTCGCGCACCTGACCTGCATCGGCTCGACGCGCGACGAAATGCGCGCGACGCTCGACTCGCTGCGCGACAAGGGGATACAGAACATCCTCGCTATGCGCGGCGACATCGTCGGCGAAGGGACGAAGGATTTTTCGCACGCGAGCGACCTTATAAAATTTATCCGTGAAAATTACGACTTCCATATCTTCGCCGCCTGCTATCCGGAAAAACACATAGAAGCCTACTCGATGGAAGAGGATTTGAAGTATCTGAAGGCGAAATGCGATTGCGGCGTAGACGCGCTGATAAGCCAGCTCTTCTTCGACAACGAGCATTTCTATGAGTTCCGCGACAAAGCTCGCGCGCTCGGCGTAACGCAGCGCATCGAGGCGGGCATCATGCCGATAACATCGCCAGCGCAGATAAACAAGATGGTGACGCTCTGCGGCGCGTCGGTGCCCGCGGTGGTGCAGAAGCTGCTGCGCGCCTACGGACATAACGCGATGGCGATGCGCGAGGCCGGCATAGCCTACGCTACGGCGCAGATAATAGACCTGCTGGCCAGCGGCGTAGACGGCATTCACCTCTACACGATGAACCAGCCCGAGATAGCGAAGCGCATCTGCGAAAACATCCGCGGAGTGCTCTATTCGCTGCGCGTCAAACGCGGCTAGGGGGCGGCGCGATGATAAAGCTCGACAAAATCCTGCTCTTCGACGGCGCGATGGGGACGATGCTCCAGCGCCGCGGCCTCAAGCTGGGCGCGGTGCCGGAGGCGCTGAATCTGACCGCGCCAGAAGAGATAACGGCGATACACAAGGAATACCTCGAAGCGGGGGCCGACGTCGTGCTCTCCAACACCTTCGGCGCGAACCGCTTCAAGGCGGAAAAGGCCGGAGCCCCGCTCGCGGATATAGTCCGCGCCGGAGTGCACAACGCGAAAGCCGCGGCGGACTCATACGGCGGCAGGTACGCGGCGCTCGACATCGGCCCCTGCGGCCGCGTGCTAAAGCCCTCAGGCGACCTCGAATTCGACGAGGCCGTCGAGGTATTTGCCGAAGTCGTCCGCGCTGGAGAGGGCGAGGGCGCGGACTTTATACTGCTCGAAACCTTCACAGACCTTTACGAACTCAAGGCCGCCGTCATAGCGGCGAAGGAAAATTCAAAGCTGCCGATATTCGCGACGATGAGCTTTGAGGAAAACGGCACGACCTTCTTCGGAGCCTGCGTCGAGTCGATGGTAGCGACGCTCGAAGCGCTCGGCGTTTCTGCGCTCGGCGTCAACTGCTCGCTCGGACCGAAACAGCTTGCGCCGGTAGTGAAGCGCATCCTCGCATGCGCGCACATCCCCGTCCTAGTTCAGCCGAACGCGGGGCTTCCCGTCATACGCAACGGCGAAACGACCTACGACATCACGCCCGAGGAGTTCGCGGCTTACGCGCGCGAATTCGTCGCCGAAGGCGTGCGCTTCATAGGCGGCTGCTGCGGCACGACGCCGGAGTACATCCGTCTTGTGCGCGCGGCGATAGAGGGGTTGTCGCCGAAGGAGCCCGACACCCCGCGCCGCACGGTAATCTGCTCGCCGTCGCGCACTGTATGCTTCGACGACGGCATCACGGTAATAGGCGAACGGCTCAACCCGACCGGCAAAAAAGCTCTCCAGGCCGCGCTGCGCACGCACGACACAGACTACCTGCTGCGCGAGGCGCTTCGCCAGCAGGAACAGGGCGCGCATGCGCTAGACCTAAACACGGGCCTGCCGGACATCGACGAAGCCGCGGCGCTTGCGGAGGCGGCGCAGAAAATCCAGGCCGTCACGCCGCTGCCCCTACAGCTCGACTCCTCCTCGCCAGCGGCGCTCGAACGCGCGGCGCGCGTCTACAACGGCAAACCGCTGCTCAACTCCGTCAACGGCAAAAAAGAATCCCTAGAATCGATACTGCCGATAGCGAAAAAATACGGCTGCGCAGTCCTCGGCCTCGCGCTAGACGAAAACGGCGTGCCGAAAACCGCCCAAGCGCGCCTCGAAATCGCGCGCCGAATAGTCGCGGCAGCGGAAGCCGCTGGAATCCCGCGCGAAGACGTGCTCATAGACTGCCTCGTGATGACCGCGAGCGCGCAGCAGGAGCAGGCCGCCGAGACCTTGAAGGCGCTCGCGCTAGTCAAAAAAGAGCTCGGCGTCAAAACCGTCCTCGGCGTCAGCAACGTATCCTTCGGCCTGCCGATGCGCCCCGTCGTCAACCGTACTATGCTCGCGATGGCCTTCGCCATGGGGCTCGACGCTCCGATAATGAACCCCGGCGACGAAGGCATGGCGGAAACGGTCGCCGCTGCGCGCGTCCTGCTCGGAGAGGACAAGGAGGCCGCCGCCTACATAGCGCGCTGCTCCGCCGCCGCGCCTGAGCAAAAACCAGAAACGAAGCGGGAAAGCCTCGCCGACATACACTACGCGATAACCCACGGCCTCGAAGACGAAGCCGCGAAGGCAGCCGGAGAGCTGCTCGCTGCCGGGACGCAGCCGATGGCCGTCATAGAAGAGAAAATAATCCCGGCGCTCGACGCCGTCGGCAAAGATTACGAGACCGGCGCGATATTTCTGCCGCAGCTCATAAAATCCGCAGAAGCCGCGAAATCGGCCTTCGAGGTGCTGCGCGCGACGCTCGCGCGCGACGGCGGCGCGGAGAAAGGCGCGAAGTTCGTCATAGCGACGGTCTACGGCGACATACACGACATAGGGAAGAACATTGTCCGCGTCATACTCGAAAACTACAACTTCGACGTGACCGACCTTGGCCGCGACGTGCCGCCGGAGCGCGTCGCAGAAGCCGTCCGCGAGACCGGCGCGAAGATAGTCGGACTCTCCGCGCTTATGACGACCACCGTCGCGAGCATGAAAGAGACGATCGCGCTGCTTCGCCGCGAATGCCCGGACGTGAAGATAATCGTAGGCGGCGCGGTACTCACGCCGCACCTCGCCGAATACGCGGGCGCGGACTACTACGCGAAGGACGCGATGGAAACGGTGCGCATCGCCGAAAAATTAAGCGCGGAGGCAAAATAGCCGGAAGCGCCGCAAAATACAGACGCCCCGCCACCCGCACGCGCCCCGGCAGCAACGCAGGGCAAGCCGCCGGGCGGCGGGATTTTCCATGAAATCCGGCAAAGCGTCACGAATCTACGGAAGGAGCGCAGAAAACATGAAAGCGACAGAACTCTTCGACATCGAAGGCAAAAATGCGATAGTCACGGGCGGGGGGCGCGGCCTCTGCCGCGCGATGGCCGAGGCGCTGCACGAGGCGGGAGCGCGGGTCCTCATAATAGGCCGCGACGAAAATACGCTCGCGCGCGCCGCGCAGGAGATGGGCGCGGAGGGCGCGCCGGTGCTGTACGAAGCGGGCAACCTCGGCGAACTCGACGGTATAGAAGCGCTTTACGAGAGGGCCGCCGCGAAGCTCGGCGAGCCGGACATCCTTGTAAACGGCGCTGGGATACAGCACCGCGCGCCTGCGGAGGACTTCCCGCTCTCCGAATGGCAGAAGATAATAAACGTCAACCTCAGCGCCGTATTCGCGCTCTCGCAACTCGCCGGGCGTTCCATGCTCGCGCGCGGCCGCGGCAAAATCATCAACGTCGCCTCGATGACCTCGTTCTTCGGCAGCGAGCGCGTCCCGGCCTACGCCGCGAGCAAGGGCGGCGTAGCGCAGCTCACGAAGGCGCTTTCGAACGAATGGGCGGGCCGCGGCGTCTGCGTCAACGCGATAGCGCCCGGCTACATGGAGACGGCACTCACGAAAGACATCAAGACGACGAACCCGCGATACTACGAAGAGATAACAAACCGCATCCCCGCGCACCGCTGGGGCCGCCCCGACGACCTCAAAGGCGTCACGCTCTTCCTCGCGAGCGCCGCGAGCGACTATGTCTCCGGCGCGGTCATCCCCGTGGACGGCGGCTTCCTCGGTAAATAAAACCGGAAGAAACGACAAAGGCGCGGAGAAGGCGATTATATAGGACCGGAGGAAAAGTTTCCGCCACGAATGATGCGGAATGAAACCGAAGCAAAGAAAGGCGATTCCATGAGTTCGACATACTACTACTTAACGGAGGAAGAAAAAGGCAGCGTAGGCCGGCTCGGCGGCAGCGCGCCGGAGTGGTTCGACGATAAAAGAGACTTGATCGACGAACCGGGCTGCCATTACGGCTTTTACTGCACGTTTAAGCTGCAAAGCGCGGAGCGCTCCCTGTCGATTTTTATTCCCGAAAACTTAGACCGCTTGCTGAACGACAATATTTACCCTAACTGTTCCATCAAGGCTTTCACGCACCCGACGGCGGAAGAAAGCGCAGACGATTATTTCAGGCTGATGCCGGAGAAGCCGAAAGCCGGAGAGAGGCTGACGGGGTATCAGAGGAGGTTCGACTATTCACGCCCCGTGTTTAAGAAGGTTTTCATCGCGCCCTATACGGAAAAGCCGGAAGACGGCGCCGCGTTTCTGACAATAGGCGACGATATCTTCTATGTTCAGGACAAAGATTATTACCGCGAGGCGCTGATACGGGATGGCTACGAAATATGGGGATATATCAACGAAGAGGGCTATTATCCGCTCGAGCGCGAAAAGAAGTTCATTCACGGCAATATGCCGCTCTCCTTCGGCGCGATGTATCTTTACAAAAAAGGCGAAGAGATAATCATCGGCTACTGGCAGTACAGCTAAGAGTCGTCCTTTTTTTCGCAAAAATTCAGGCATCTGGGAGCCTCCGCGCCGCAGCCGTGCGCCGGAGGCTCTTTCGTAAAATCCGCGAGGCTTCTGCGAATTTGCTTTTCGTCCCAATTTGCCGCTGTTTCCCATTCTTTTAACCACGCTACTCCCATCACGACGGCGGCGATATTTTTTATGTAATTTCAGTAAATTGCGGCTAACCCCCTTGACGCGGCGAATACGTTAGCATAAACTAACGAATGGGTAAATTAGTCGCCGCTAACGCAGCGTGCGCGAATGCAGAGATTAAAAGTGAGATGATGCGAAATGATGCCGCTTACATTGGCCGGAATCGGGGAGAGAAACGTAATAGGGCGCGTCGGGGGGAGCGAGGAGACAAGACGGTTCCTCGGCAATCTCGGAATCATCAACGGCGCGGAAATCACGGTAATCTCGGCAATCGGGGGAAACGTCATTGTGAACGTCAGAGACTCGCGCGTAGCGCTCAACGAGGGCATGGCGCGTCACATTCTGGTGTAGCCCGTTGTATTTATAGATTTTTTGCCGGAACGGAAAGGAGACGCAGCTATGACTTTAGGCGAAGCGCAGGTCGGCAGCACGGTCGTCGTGACGAAGATCGAAGGGGACGGGGCGTACAAGCGCCGCATCATGGACATGGGAATAACGAAGGGCACGGAGCTTTACATACGCAAGGTGGCCCCGCTCGGCGACCCGGTCGAGATTACGGTGCGCGGTTACGAACTGTCGGTGCGCAAGAACGACGCTCAGTGCGTGCAGGTGAGATAGCCTGCTAATTTTTTGTTTTATGAATTTTTCAAGGAGGCAGCAGCAATGACCATGAGATTCGCGCTTGCCGGCAACCCCAACTGCGGCAAAACCACCATGTTCAACGCCATGACCGGCGCGAACCAGTATGTAGGCAACTGGCCCGGGGTCACGGTCGAGAAGAAAGAAGGAAAGCTGAAAAGCGTAAAAACAGGCGAGGAAATAATCATCACCGACCTCCCCGGTATTTATTCGCTTTCGCCCTACACGCTTGAGGAGGTCGTCAGCCGCGACTATCTGTTGAAGGGCGGCCCCGACGTTATAATCAACCTCGTCGACGCGACGAACATCGAGAGGAACCTCTACCTTACAACGCAGCTCATTGAGACAGGCATCCCCGTCGTCATCGCGCTCAATATGTCCGACCTTCTCGCGAAGCGCGGAATCAAGGTGTACACGGAGCGCCTTTCGATGCTGCTGGGCTGCCCGATAGTCGAGACCTCGGCGCTAAAAGAGACGGGGCTCGACGCGCTCGTCAAAGAGGCGGTCAAGGCCGCGAAGGCAAATGAAGCGGAGCTGCCGCGCGGCATATTCTCGAAGGAGACGGAACGCGCCGTAGATACCGTGAAGGCGCTGCTGCCCGCCTCCGTCACCGAGGACAAGAAACGCTGGTACGCGATAAAGCTTCTCGAGAACGACAGCAAGGTCGCTGCCTCCATGGCGTTGTCCGGCGACGGCGCGGCGGCGCTCGCCGAGACGCGGCGCGGGCTCGAGGAGAAGCACGACGACGACATGGAGAGCATCGTCACAGACGAGCGCTATAAGTTCATACAGAAAATAGTCTCCACCGCCGTAAAAAAAGGCAAGGAGCAGATGACAGTCTCCGACAAGATAGACCAGATAGTGACCAACCGGCTGCTCGGCATTCCCATATTCATGGCCGTCATGTTCGTTGTCTACTACATATCCGTCACGACAGTTGGAACGTGGGTGACGGACTGGACGAACGACACCTTCGTCGGCTGGGTGCAGGGCATAGCCTCCGGCGCTCTTGAAGCGGTTGGAGCGGGCGGCCTCGTCACGAGCCTCGTCGTAGACGGGATCATCGGCGGCGTCGGCGCGGTGCTCGGCTTCGTGCCGCAGATGGCGATACTCTTCCTCTTCCTCTCGATACTCGAGGACTGCGGCTACATGGTCCGCATCGCCTTCGTAATGGACCGCGTCTTCCGCCACTTCGGCCTCTCGGGCAAAAGCTTCATCCCGCTGCTCATCTCCTCGGGCTGCGGCATCCCAGGGATAATGGCCTCGCGCACGATTGAACAGGACAACGACCGCCGCCTCACGATAATGACGGCGACCTTCATCCCGTGCGGTGCGAAGCTGCCAGTCATCGCGCTCATGGGCGGAGTGATAGCAAGCTACGCGACAGGCAGCTACGAGGCAGGCGGAGTAATAGCGCCGCTCATGTTCTTCATAGGCATCGCCGCGGTGCTCTGCGCTGCGATAATGCTCAAGAAGACCGCGCCATTCTCCGGCAAGCCCGCACCCTTCGTCATGGAGCTGCCGCAGTACCACGTCCCCTCGGCCAAGACAGTGCTCATGCACGTCTGGGAGCGCCTTAAGGGCTTCATCGTCAAGGCCGGGACGATACTGTTCGTCGCCTGCGTCGTCATGTGGTTCCTCGGCGGCTTCGGCTTTACAGAAGGCGGCTTCGGCATGGTCGAAGATAGCTCCGCGAGCCTTCTCGCGAAGATAGGCGGCGCGATAGCCCCGCTCTTCATACCGCTCGGCTTCGGCAACTGGCAGTCGGTCGCGGCCTCGCTCTCCGGCTTCACGGCTAAAGAGGCCATCGTCTCCACGATGGGCGTCCTCGCCAACGTGACGGGCGACGTGGAAGACGCCGTCACGGTCGCGGAAGCGGTCGCCGCATGGTTCCCGAGCACTCTCGCGGCATTCAGCTTCCTGCTCTTTAATATGCTCGACTCCCCCTGCCTCGCCGCAGTAGCGACGATGGCGCAGCAGATGCAGGACAGGAAATGGTTCTGGTTTGCGATACTCTTCCAGAACATTTTCTCTTACCTCGTATGCCTTTGCATCTACCAGCTCGGCACGTTCTTTATGGGCGGCGGCTTCACGGTATGGACGGGAGTCGCGCTGGCGGTAGCGCTTTTCTTCCTCTACATGCTCTTCCGGCCCGACCCTTACAAGAATCAGAAAGTCTACTCGAAGCGCTCTGTACAGCAGGCCGCGTAACAGGCCGCAAAAAGTATAATAAGTCAGACAAAACGCGGAGGCGGACGCGCCGGACCTGCCCGCCTCCGCCATCAAGCGGAAAGGAGAGAAAATTCGTGAAAGCCGACATAATAATCATCGCCGTCATAGCTGCATACTGTCTCTACGTAATAGCGCGCCGCCGCCGCAAATCGAAGGAAGGCGGCGCGGGCTGCGGCTGCGGCGGAGGCTGCGCCGGATGCGGCCGCTCGTGCTCCGCCCGCTGCGGCTGCGAAGATCTCTTCAAAGAAGAAAAACATGGCTAAAAAATGGGCGATTCCACAGGCTCGATGTTCTACGCCTTCTCGGCGTTCCTCGTCATATACTTCATCGGCGCGGCGGTCTACTGCGGACACAAATTCATCAGCGGCAAGCTGCGGAAAAAATAGGAATGAAGCCCCACGTTAGGCAGAAAACGGCAGCAACCTCCGGCACGCGCCGCAATTGGAGCGCAGTTGGAGCTATAAACAAAAACCCGCAGCGACGCGGATGACGCTGAATTTGCATGGGTTTCGATAAAGTCTGCCGGCAGACGGCGGACAATACGGCAGCGCTATTCCGCGCTACGGCAGGCTTGACGAGGCTCCGTCCCGCCGCGGCTATCTCTTCGCGTCATAGGAATTTATAAGCGGAAAACTGTGTATAGGATGGCACAAAAATATATTTGTGGTATGAACAATCATGAACGGCGGCGCGGGCTGCAAAACACCGCGCCGCCGTTTTGTGTGCAGCAGACTCTATTAAATAAAATTATTATTGACAGCTAATTTTATGTGTGTTAGTATTCTTATTAGAAAATAGTTTTATTAAGGAGTGCGTAAAAATGCGCCGCAACACGATCCAGCGGGCCTTGGTGCTTGAAGCGGTAAACAAATTAAAATGCCACGCGACGGCTGAGGAGATATACAGCCTGATAGCGAAAGAGCATCCGTCAATCAGCAAGGTGACAGTCTACCGCAATCTATACCATCTTGCGGAAAGCGGCGAAATCCGACGGATGGAAGTACCAGGCGGCGCGGACCGCTTCGACCACAGGCCGTTCGACCATTATCACGTAAGATGCCTGCAATGCGGGCGCGTCTTTGACGTTGATATGGATTATATAGACGACCTGCAACAGAACATCCGCGACAAGCACGGCTTCGAGTTCAGCGGATACGACCTTATGTTCCGCGGCATATGCCCGGAATGCCAGAAAAAGCAATCTCCCGCGGGAGAAGGGAACCGCGGTTAGATACGCGCTGCGGGCGCGCAATCCCGTAAATATATCGAAAGGGAAGTGTTTGAATGAGAAGCATAACGACTTTTGACCTCCAGTACGCGCACAGGTTTTATGGATTCAGGGGAGAGGCGCAGTACTTGCACGGACATACAGGAGTTCTTACGATAGAGGTGGAAGACTCTATCGAACCAGGTGTGAATATGGTCTTCCCGTGCAACGAAATACAGAAGACAGCGTGGAACCTCCTTAAAAATTTCGACCATGCGCTGATATTGAGGGAAGACGACCCCTTGCTGCCCGCAGTCCTCAAAGTCTACGAAGAGCAGGGAATACGCAACGGCTCGCCGCAGAACACCATGAAGGGTGAGGCTTTCAAGACCGAGCTGGCGACGGCCTACCCTGATTGCCGCCTCGTCGTGACGAAAGAAACCCTGACCGTAGAGGGAATGATCAAAATCGTCTACGACCTTCTGAAAGACAAGCTCAACATTGCGAAGATAACCTTCACCAGCGGAGTCAACGCAGGTTCCGCAGAGTTCCAGACGCACAACAAAATCGACCGCTGCCCGCTTTGCGGCATCGCGCTCGACGAAAACGGCGTCTGCCCGAAATGCGGATATAGAAAGCGCTAAATCGCTGCGCGCTGCTTCGCGCACGATATAAAAAACGCCCCGCCGCGGAATCCCGCATCCGGGGCGTTTTTATGCGTCCGCGCCTATTTCCGTAGCCCCGCCAGCTTTGTTATTTGTTGAAGAAGAGCTCGAAGACTGCGCCAAAGCAAACCCATCATATTGTCCCGGCAAAGCCTATGAAGCACAGGAAAAGCATAAAGTCTGCGAAGTTCATGGTTCTCGTTAGTACGGCGGAATGAAGTACGACAGCATCGTGACGCCGTAAAGTACATCTTTACGTTGATGAATCGTGCTTTGCGCCAGCTGAGAAGCTGTCGGCGAAATCTCTGCTCTGAGCCTCGCGCAGCTTTGAGCGCAACACGGGTGCGGCGAGCAACAGGATGTAGGCCGCTCCGGCGCAGAGCATGAATGGCTTTATAGTCTGGATAGGTCCGCAGATCAGCGGGCTGAAGAGCGCGCAGGCCGGTGTGGCGCGGAGATCGCCGGCGTCCTCGCCGTCTGGAAAGGCAGCTACGGCATAAGGCCGTATCGCTCGGCGTTGCTCACAGACATGACGCCGTTCGGCCATGGCGTGACCGTCGAAAGTATGACGTAGGGGGAAAGCCTTGCGAAGTTCACTTCACGCCCCGTCTTTTAGGCTTCCGTCAGGCTTTCGCCCGCGCAGAGGCGGCGCAGCAGCTCGTGGCGCAGACTGCGGTCGCTGACTGTGATTTCGTCGGCCTTCGCCGCCTCCATCGCCGCCAGTATTATGCAGGCCCCGCCGAGGATTATGTCTGCGCGCTTAGACGATAGACCGGGGATAGCGCGCCGTTCCTCCGCAGTAGACTGCGCATATAACGCAACCTGCCGCATGACCTCCGCTTTTGAGAGCTTTGCACCGTGGATTTTCGATCGGTCGTATTCCGCCATTCCAGCCGCGACGGCTGCCATCGCGGTGACGTTGCCGCCAGCGCCTATGACGCGCCCCTCTTCGCGTCCCGCCCCCGCCTCGGTAAATTTTTTAATCAGCGACGCGGTAACTGAGCAGACTGTCTGCGGATTCGCAGGCGTGCGCTGAAAGTATTCATCGGTCAGCGTCACGGCTCCGGCTTCGATGCTCACCGCGCCAAGCTGCGCGCCGTCGCGCAGAAATACTAACTCCGTGCTTCCGCCTCCGGTGTCGAAAATCGTGACATACCCCTCGTCTGCGCCGCCGATGCTGTGTATTGCGGCGAGGCTCGAAAGCTCCGCCTCGGCCTCGCCCGCCAGCACGGTCACGCTGAGGCCGCATAGTTCGCGCACGCGCGAAGAAAAATCCGCAGCGTTCGCCGCTTTGCGCAGCGCCATAGTCCCTACGCATAGAATCTCGCCGGCGCCCTCGGCGCGGGCGAAAGCCGCAAACTTCGCGACGGCCTGCGCCGTGCGCTCCAACGCTTCCGCAGAAAGCGCGCCGCTCGCGCGCATCCCCTCGCCGAGCTTCGTGATGACGTTCATGTCGCATATCACGCGCGCGCGCCCATCTGCCGCGGCCTCGCCGAGAGTCAGCTTCACAGAGTTCGTCCCTATATCTATTACAGCATTTTTCATCTTCAACACACCTCGCCGCAATTATATCTTAAAGACGCACTTAAAAGCCGCGGAGCTTAGTGCATGGATATAAAAAAGTACGGGAGGCGGGCTCCCGTACTTTCTGCGTTTTATTTTTCCGGCAGCCGCCGTTATGCCGCGGCGGGCGTAGGAGTGTTTTTCTTGCCCGTCTTCCAGATAAAGAGCGCGTAGAGCAGCACGCCGCCGGCTCCGATCGTTGTGATGAGAGGGTTCGGGTGGAGCCCCATGCATCCGAGCACAAGGTAGACGATGCGTTCCCACGGCTTGAGCATACGGTTCTGGTAGCCCTCTATTGCGAAGGCGAAGCCGAAGCATGCGCCGATGCAGGCGAGGATGCCGTAGAGGTTGCCGCCGATAGAGCTCTGGAGCAGGATGCCGGGGTCGTAGCAGAAGGCGAAGGGCGTTACGAATGCGAGGAAGCCGAGGCGGCAGGCGGTGAAGCCCGTCTTGTTCGGCTCGGAGCCCGCTATCGAGGCCGCCGCGTAGGCTGCAAGCGCGACTGGCGGCGTAATGTTCGATATTATCGCGTAGTAGAAGACGAAGAGGTGCGCCGCAAGCGGCTCGAACCCGAGCTTGGTCAGGACCGGCACGCCGAGCGCAGAGGCAAGGATATAAGCTCCCGTCGTCGGAAGGCCCATTCCGAGGATGAGCGAGACTACCATGACGAGCGCGAGGGCGAGAAGAGGTATTCCGGCAGTGAGCGCAAGTACGACTCCGACGAGCTTGACGCCGACGCCGGTCAGCGATACTGAGGCGAGGACGATGCCGGCCGTCGCGCAGGCTACGCAGACGAGCGTGATGCTCTTTACGCCGCTGTAGATGGAGTCGACTATTTCCTTCGGCCCCATGCGGTTCTCAGGCTGCGGAAGCGAGACGAGCCACGAGAGGAAAGCGCCTATTGCAGCCGCGCGCATCGGCGTCATTCCCATAAAGAGGAAGGCGACGAGGCCGACTATCGGAATAAAGAGGTATATTTTTCTGAGGACTTCTTTTTTGTCGGGAAGCTCGTCCTCGGAGAGGCCGCGGAGTCCGTTCTTCATAGCTTCAAGACGGATCATGAGGAACACCGCCGCATAATAGAGCAGTGCTGGGACGAGCGCCGCGATGATTATGTCGGTAAACGGCAGGCCGAGGAAGGAGGCCATGAGGAAGGCTCCCGCGCCCATGACCGGAGGCATTATCTGGCCGCCGGAGCTTGCGACCGCCTCAACCGCGCCTGCGAAGTGCGGCGCGTAGCCTATCTTCTTCATAAGCGGAATAGTGAAAGTCCCGGTGCCGTAGACGTTGGCGACTGCGGAGCCGGAGATCGAGCCGAAGAGGCAGGAGCTCATGACGGCGATGTTCGCGGGGCCTCCAGGAGCGGTGCCGGTAAAGGCCTGCGCCACGTCCATAAAGAATGGGCCGGTGCCGCATTTTTCAAGGAATCCGCCGAATATCAAGAACGAGGCTACAAGCGTTGCGGAAACGCCGAGCGGCATCGAGAATATTCCTTCGTCGGTGAGATATATCTGCTCTACGACCTCGTGCATCGAGAACGAAAGCCCCTTGAGGTCGCCGGGCAGCATCTGCCCGCAATACATGTAGGCGGCGAAGAGGAAGGCTATGAGCGTCAGCGGGATTCCGACGACGCGGCGCGTCCCTTCGAGAAGCAGCACGAAGAGCAGGATTCCGCAGATGAACTGCGCCTGCGTGACAGGGTCCACCTGTACGACCCTCATCACAATGTCGTCGTAGTTGAGTACGACGTAGAGAGACGGCACCGCAGCGAGCGCGCCTAGTATCCAGTCGTAGATGGGGACGCGATCCTTAGGCGCGCCCTTGTACATCGGAAAGAGGAAGAACGCCGTCGGCAGCACGAGGCCGAGGTGGATGTTTTTCTGGAGGTACGATTCGTAGGCTCCGAACACCGACGTGTAGAGATGGAAGAGTCCGATTATCACGAAATAGACGTAGATGAATTTATAGCTTAAGCCGCTGAGTTTTCTCATTTCTTACATACACACTCCTGCTCTGTCCGTTGCGGACAGGCTGTGGATTTTTATGCGCAGGGGACAAAGAACGTGCAGAGATCGGATTTTAGGGAAAAGCGGCGGAGGCAGGCTCCGCCGCCGGTGATGGTAGGGTTATTTGGACTGGGCGCGCATTTCTTCCCAGTATTTTTTCGCTCCGGCCTGCATCGGCACGCCGTCGGGAATCGCTATCTGCGGGTTGAGCTCGTCTATGTCCTTGACTGCCTGAGCGAGCTCGCTCTTGTGCTCCCACATCGACTTGCAGAGCTCGTAGGCGAGCGTGTCGGGGATGTTGTCGCGTACGACTATGCAGGTGTAGTCTCCAACGGTCTTGACAGGCTTCGTAACGCTCTTGTATATGCCGGGTTCGATTGTGAAAGTGACCGTTCCGTAGGCAGCCGCGAGCGCGTCGAGCGCTGGCTGGTCGACGTCGAGGCATACGATGTCGGTGTTGCTCTCGATGTTCATGACGATAGAGGCTATCTTACCGACGGAGAATACGAAGAGGTCGAGATGACCGTCGGCCATGAGGTCGGCTCCGCCCTCGTAAGAGGCGAACTCTATGGAGCAGCCCATCTTTTTGAGCTCGTCGTAGTTAGTGTTGTAACCTTTCGCGAGCAGGGATTTGAAGACGAACTCAGAGCCGGTGCCGGGTTTCAGCGTCGCCATTCTGGTCGGGATCTTCTTTGTAAGGATGTCGCCGAAGGTCTTAATCTGATGCTTTTCTGCGAAGTCCTTATTCATAATGAAATATGTGTACTGCGTGTAGAGGTTCGCGAGGATGGTGGCGTTTTTCGTCGCGCGTCCTTCAAAATCCTGCTCCCCTTTGATCGCAGCGCCTAGTATCGAGGTATTGGAGAAGCCGAAGTCGCCGCGTCCGCGGTCGCAGTTAATAATGTTCGAGACGCCGCCGCCGGAGCTGCTCGTCACGGGGATGGTGTTCTTAGACCACATGTCGGAAAGGGTGCTTCCGAGGGCGAACCAGTTGCCGCCTGGAGGTCCGGCGGAGAACTTAAGCTGTTCCGGCCATCCTTCTTTGGAGGCGGCGTCGGCGTACGCCGGTGTAAAGGCACAGGCTAAGAGGGCGACCAATAATAGTAAAGACATGAACTTTCTCACAATTATCACCATTCTTTCTGATATTTTTGACCTTTTGGTCATTTTTGTAAGACATAACCCCTGCCAATGGAAATATACCATATTGCCTTAATAAAGTAAATAACGAAGCAAATCACGAACTTTAATATGTTAAAAATGTTGTTCTCTTTTCTTTTTATCAATCTTGCCGTCATGCGAAGTGTTTTATGACAGAAATAGCAGGTAATTTGTCTATTCAGAATAAAAATTATCGTCGTTTTTTGTATGCCTGTTTTTTATGCTCTTTAATATGCATAAAAAAATTTTTTATCTTTGTTATTCACACCATCAATACACCTAAACAGGAATATCTGTTTTGTCTTATGTTTACAAACGCGTTGAAGGAGCTAAATAAATTTATATGATTTTCTACAAAAATAATATTTAATGATATTTATTATAATTTTATTTTAAAATTTTATTTACTTATCGATCCCAACCGGGCTGAACTTCGCCGCGTTCGCACCTGCGCGGCGTGCGGCGCGCAGGTGCTATAATAACAAAGGTAAACAACCGGACGGGGAGCGGGACAGAAAATGCCGCGCGAGTTTCGCGATTTTATAGAGATCACCAACGCTTACGAAAACAACCTGAAAAACGTATCGGTTCGGATACCGAAGAAGGCCGTTACGGTCTTCACGGGGGTCTCGGGCTCCGGCAAGTCGTCGCTCTGCCTCGACACGATAGCCGCTGAGTCGCGGCGCGAGCTGAACGAGACATTCCCGAGCTTCGTGCAGCAATTTCTCCCGAAGTATGGGCGCCCGGAGGTAGAGCGCATAGCGGACCTTCCCGTCACGATAGTGATAGACCAGAAGAAGCCCGCGGCGAACACGCGCTCGACGGTCGGCACGTACACGGACATATATTCGATTCTGCGCCTGCTCTTCTCGCGCGTCGGGCGGCCCTTCATAGGCTATTCGGACACTTTTTCGTTCAACCATCCCGCCGGCAAATGCCCGAGGTGCGACGGCCTAGGCGAGGTGACCGAGCTTGACATACACAAGCTCGTCGATTTCGATAAAAGCCTTAACGACGAGGACACGATACATTTCCCGACCTTCGGCCGCGGCCTCTGGCGCTGGAAGCGCTACGCTTACAGCGGGCTTTTCGACCTAGACAAGAAAATCAAGGATTACAGCCCGGAGGAGCTGGAGCTCTTCCTCCACTCTCCGCAGATACGGCTTAAGAATCCTCCCTCGAACTGGCCCAAGAGCGCGAAGTTCGAAGGGCTTTTCCCGCGCATGTACCGCAGCATCATAAATACGAAAGAGGGCGCGCGCTTCAAACACATCCTCGACAATATGGTGACGACCTTCACATGTCCCGACTGCGGCGGTTCGCGCGTCAACGAGAAAGTTCGAAGCTGCCTTATCAACGGCAAAAACATTGCGGACGTCACGGCAATGCCAGTGCCCGAGGCGCTCGAATTCGTAAATTCGATAACCGACCCGATGGCTGCGGACATCAAGCGCGAGCTCGGACGGCGGCTCGGCGCGCTCGTGCAGATAGGGCTCGGATACCTCTCGCTCTCGCGCGGCACGGGGACGCTCTCGGGCGGCGAGGCGCAGCGCATCAAGATAGCGAAGTACATCAACTCGGCGCTCACAGACATGGCCTACGTTCTTGACGAGCCGAGCGTCGGCCTGCACGCGAAGGACATCGACCTGCTTAAGAAGTCCCTGCGCGCGCTGCGCGACCACGGCAACACGGTGCTCATCGTCGAGCACCACCGCGAGGTCATAAAACTCGCGGACCACATAGTAGACATGGGGCCTGGGGCCGGAAGCCGCGGCGGCGAGATAGTATTCGAGGGGGACTACGACGATTTGCTGAAGTCGGGCACAGTTACTGGGCGGATGCTCCAGATGAAGAGCCCCTTCAAAACGTCGCTGCGCGAGCCGAAGGGCTGGTTCCGCGTCGGCCCGACGAGCCTGCACAACCTCAAGGACGTTTCAGTAAACCTGCCGCTGGGCGTCATGACGGTCGTCGCCGGCGTCGCGGGCTCCGGCAAGAGTTCGCTGATGGAATCCTTCCAGAATCAGATAAAGGAAGACGTAATCTTCATAGGACAGAAAAACATAGGAATTAACCTGCGCTCCACGCCGGCGACATACCTCGGCGTCGCCGACGACATACGCGCGATATTCGCCGCGGAAAACAAAGTCTCACCCGCGTGGTTCAGCTTCAACTCGAAGGGCGCCTGCCCTGCCTGCGGAGGCTCCGGGGTCATAGTTTCGGGCATGGCCTTCATGGACTCAATCGAGACCGTATGCGACCTCTGCGGCGGAAAACGCTATTCTAAGGAAGCGCTGGCCTACGCTTATAAAGGGAAGAACATCGCCGAGGTCATGGACATGACCGTCGACGAAGCCGCGGAGTTCTTCGCGGGCCGCCCGCTCTGCGAAAAACTCACCTCGCTGCGCCGCACGGGCCTCGGCTACCTGCATCTGAACCAGTCGATGACGACGCTTTCGGGCGGGGAGCTCCAGCGCGTAAAGCTCGCGTCGCACCTGAATCTGCGCGGGTCGATATTCATCCTCGACGAGCCGACAGACGGCCTGCACCTCGACGACATAAAGACTTTGATGAAGCTCTTCAACGAGCTGACCGACGCGGGAAACACGCTGTTCCTCGTGGAGCACAGCGTGGACGTAATGAAAGAGGCCGACTACATCGTCGAGCTCGGCCCCGGAGGAGGGAATTCCGGCGGAGAGATAATATTCAGCGGGCTGCCTCGCGACATGCTCTCCTGCGAAAAATCCGTGACGCGCCCCTACATTGCGGACAGCCTGCCCGGTTCGGAGGAGCGCGCATGATAATCAAAACCGCCGACAACCTCCCTAAAAGCGACGAATTTACCTTCACCGCTATAGATTTCGAACGCGCCAACAACTGCCAGAGCTCGATATGCCAGATAGGGCTCTGCGTGGTGGAGCGGGGGCGCGTCGTCAAATGCGCCGAATACCTTGTGAAGCCGCCGAAGCGCATCTGCTTCTTCCAGCAGAAGCCGGTCGAGATACACGGCATAACTTACGAGGACGTGGCAGACGCCCCATCATTCGCCGAGGTCTGGCGCGAAATCCTGCCCGACATAGAGGGACGCCCGCTCGCCGCGCACAGCTTCCGCGACGACGCGAAGACGCTCGAAGCGGCGCTGCGCTCCTTCCGCCTCAAATACGACTACAAGGCCGCGGGCTACATCTGCACGCTTGAGCTCGCGCTGCGCGCCGGCATCCACGGCGAAAACAACAAATACAGCCTCGAATCGCTATGCGAACGCTACTCCGTGCCGCTGCGCGCGCACCACGCCGGCTCCGACGCCGAGGGCTGCGCGCGGCTCGCGCTCAAAATAGCGGGCGAACTCGGCATAGACTCGTTCCGCAAGCTCGCCGAACTTTCGCAGCCGCCGGAGGTCCCGGAGCCGGATCTGCCGGATACGCTCTCCTACGCAGATTTGGAAGAGCTTGAAAAATATATAAGCCGCCTCAAAAGCAAGAAAAACGTCCGCCTCGCCGACTGCCCCAAGGCGCGCGAGCTGGGCCGTGCAAAGCGCATCCTGCACCACAACCCGGAAGCGCCGCTCGCGAAAGAAACGGCGATGAGCGCGAACGCCCTCAACAACTGGCTGATGCGCGCCGAAAACGAAACGCCAGCCCCGCGCCGCCCGAGAAGGCGCGGCGGCAGAAGGCGCACCAAACGCGCCGTCCCGCAGCAGCTTAGCTGAAGCGCTGTGGTTGAATACTTTCGCTGGCATGGGCGGCGGTATTCAACATAGATATACTGTAATCCACAAAAACTATATAATTCAACATAAGAGCATAACAGACGCCCCGCCGCGGCCGCTGTATGCGTATTATATCGGGAGTGACAGATAATGACGGAAGCCGAAAAAATAGAGAAAATCCTGCGCGCGATACGCGGCGGGCTTTTGCCGCTGACGGAGCGCATGGTCGAGGCTGGAAACCACGTCTTCGGCGGCCTCGTGCTGCGCGCGGAGGACTGTTCCGTCGTCGCGGCGGGCAGCAACGACCGCGTCGAGAACCCGATATACCACGGCGAGATAGACACGCTTCGCCGCTTTTTCGCGCTCGCGGAGCGCCCCGCTCCGCGGGACTGCATATTCGTCGCGAGCCACGCGCCGTGCCCTATGTGCGCCTCGGCGATTGCGTGGGCCGGCTTCCGCGAAGTCTGGATGCTCTACGGCTACGAGGCCGTGAAAGACGGCTTCGACATGCCGGTCGACCTCATGATGTACCGCGAAATCTTCGGCGCCGACGGACCGCGCGCGGAAAACGCATTCTATACTCTGCGCTGCCTGCGCGACGAAGCGGCGA
>URAG01000005.1 GCA_900545755.1 uncultured Cloacibacillus sp.
CGTGTCGCGGGGGCCGGCGCTGAGAACATATTCCGCGGCGGCTGGCGGCGCGAGGGCGGCTTCATGACGCGCCCCTTTGCGGGCGGGCAGGCGCTCTTCGCCTGGCCCGGCGCTTCAGCGCGCGCCGCGGTGCTCAGCCCGTCTGATATAACCGTTTCCAACGAAATTCCGCCCTTTGCGGAGAATACTAACGTCCTGCACGGAGTAGTCTCGCAGCTCGCGCTTGAGCGCGCCTCAGGAGCCGTGCTGCTCTCGGCCGACGTTTCGGGCTGCGTCGTAAAGGCGCGCATCTCAGCCGAAGATACGGCGCGCCTTTCGCTGTGTCCATCCTCAGAGATTTTCCTCTCCTTCTCATATTCCTCACTTCGCTGGCTCTGATTGGGCGCGCGCCGGCAATTGCGCGCCGCGCGGTAAAATGATATAAAATAACATGGGTTTAATATGACAGCCACCATTTTGCGAACAGCGAAAGGATGATTATAAATGTGCGGAATCATGGGTTACGTAGGCGACAGGGATACGACCAAGATAATCCTCGAAGGGCTCGCCAAGCATGAATACCGCGGCTACGACTCCGCGGGCATAGCGGTTATAAAAGACGGCAAGATTTCGGAGCTTCGCACCGTAGGGCGCGTCGCGCAGCTCGCCGAGAAGGTGGCTGCTGCGGGGCTGACCGGCGACATCGGCATAGGCCACACTCGCTGGGCGACGCACGGCGGCGTGACGGAGAACAACGCGCACCCGCATATTTCGAGCGACAACCGCGTCGTGCTCGTCCACAACGGTATAATCGAGAACGCGCGTGAGATACGCGCGGAGCTCGAAGCGAAGGGCATCAAATTCCACACCGAGACCGACACGGAATCCGCCGTGCAGTATCTCGGCTACGTATACGACGGAGACCCTAAAGAGGCCATTGTGAAGCTCACGGCGCGTATCCGGGGCGCCTTCGCGCTGGTCATAATGTTTTACGACAAGCCGCGAGAGATATGGGTCGCGCGTAAAGGCTCGCCGCTAGTCGTCGGCCACGCTGGGAACGAGGGCTTCTGCGCATCAGACCCCACGGCGCTGCTCGAGTTCACCCACGACGTCTGGTTCATGGACGACGACGAGATGGCGCAGATAACGCGCGAAGGCTGCCGCTTTTTCGACTTTGCCGGAGTGCAGCATGAGAAGGCTTCTATGCACCTCGACTGGGACGCCGCGATGACGAACCGCGGCAAGTACCCCCACTTCATGCTCAAGGAAATTCACGAGCAGCCAGACGTCGTCGCCCACACTCTGCTGGGCCGCGTCGCCGACGACGCCGTCGACCTGAGCCGTGAGCTTGCGTGGACGCCGGATGACGCGGCGCAGTGGAAGCGCATCCATTTCGTCGCCTGCGGCACGTCGCATTACGCGACGATAGTCGCTCAGCACATAATGGAGACCTTCGGCAATTTCGAAATCCGCACGGAGGTCGCCTCGGAGTACCGTTACAGGAACATCCCGTCCGGGCCTGACACTCTCGCCGTATTCGTATCGCAGTCCGGCGAGACGGCGGATACGCTGCACGCGGCGCGGCTGGCGAAGGCCCGCGGCGCAAAGTGCCTCGTAATCACCAACGTCCGCGGCTCGACTATCCACCGCGAGGTCGGCGACGCGCTCATCACGCCCGCCGGGCCGGAAATCGGCGTCGCGGCTACGAAGACCTTCACGGCTCAGATTACGATACTGACTCTTCTCGGCCTCTATCTCGCGAAGCTGCGCGGCGAACTCGACCCGAATACGGAGAAGCGCCTAGTCTCCGCGATGATGGACATACCTGGCAAGCAGGCCGCGATGCTCGACCGCGAGAAGGAGATAGAGACGTTGGCGCGCAATTTTGCCGACGCGCGCGGCTTCTTCTTCATCGGGCGCGGCATAGCCTATCCTCCGGCGCTCGAGGGCGCGCTCAAGCTCAAGGAGATTTCGTACCTCCACGCCGAAGCATACCCTGCGGGCGAGATGAAGCACGGGCCGATAGCACTACTCGATAAAGAACTGCCCGTCGTCGCGCTTGTGCCAAAGAACGAGCTCTGGGAGAAGACCATATCCAACATCGAGGAGTCGATGGCGCGCAAGTCTCCAATAATCGCGCTCGCGACTGAGGGCGATACGGAGATCGGCCACTACACCCCAAACGTCATCTTCACGCCCGAGACGGAGCCGGAGCTCTTCCCATTCGTCGCCGTCGTGCCGCTCCAGCTCTTCGCTTACTACATAGCGCGCCAGCGCGGCTGCGACATAGACATGCCGCGCAACCTCGCGAAGAGCGTCACCGTCGAATAAACGAAAAATTGAGGGCGGGGCTCTGCTCCGCCCGTTTTTGTGGTGAAACGATGATTTTCTGGAAACATAAAAAAACCGCTGCGATTATCCTCGCGCTTGTGATCGCGCTTCAGCATCTATGCGCAGCGCCCGCGCCGGCCTTTGAATTCTGCGCGCCTGACGTAAGCGCAGCGCGCGAGTGGAACGCTTCGGATTGGCTCGGGATACTTGCGCACTTTTCGGCGTTCACGGGACTCTCGTATTGGATAGGCTCTGCGGTATACGAGGCATGCGACGCCGTGAGCGAGCTCGACGGCCTGTGGGACTTCCTCTCTATGCTGCTGCGCCTAGGACTCATACCGCATTGGTACTACGAGCTCGCACCAGAGCCGCCCGGCGCGTTTTCGATATGACCCCCTGCGCCTACATACTGCTCTGCGCCGACGGCACGCTATACACCGGCTGGACGACCGACATTAAAAAGCGGCTCGCGGCGCACAACGCTGGGCGCGGCGCGAAATATACGCGCGGACGCAGGCCGGTGACTCTGCTCTACAGCGAGGAATGCGACTCAAAGCATGAGGCGATGAGCCGCGAGGCCGCAATAAAAAAGCTCTCGCGCGAGGAGAAGCTTCTGTTAAGCAACGGTAAAATATCTTAGCGCGCGCTTGATAATTTCAGCGTCTGTGATTACAATAGCAAAGTTTGGGCCTAATAGTTAAGGGCCGTGAAATTAAGGCAGGTTAAAGAGGTGTATCGCAATGAAAGGACGCACTGATATAGTCATAGGAGTGCAATGGGGCGACGAAGGCAAGGGCCGCGTCGTGGACGTCCTCGCCGCGGATGCCGGAGTCGTCGTCCGTTACCAGGGCGGAGCCAACGCCGGACACACCGTCGTCGTGGACAACGAGAAATACGTCTTTCATCTGCTGCCCTCCGGCATACTCTACACGGGCAAGAGCTGCGTGATCGGCAACGGCGTCGTTATCGACCCCGATACTCTTTTCGAGGAGCTCGACGGACTCGCGTCCCGCGGCAAAAAAACTGCGAAGCTCGTCGTCAGCCACGCGGCGCATATCGTTATGCCCTACCATAAAATAATAGACAGGCTAGCCGAGGGGGCGCGCTCCGAAGGCACGAAGATAGGCACGACGGGTCGCGGCATCGGGCCATGCTACGCAGACAAGTACGAGCGCATAGGCATCCGCGCCGAGGACCTCGTCAACGCGGAGGTGCTGCGCGACAAGCTCTCGCCCACGCTCAAAATCAAAAACGACATACTCACGAAAATTTACAACGTCGAGCCGCTAGACTTCGATGAAATATACGAAAAGGCTCTCGCATGGGGGCGGCGCATGGCGCCGATGCTCGGCGACGCGTTCCTCGAAATAGACGAAGCGGTGCGCGACGGCAAAAACGTCCTCTTTGAAGGCGCGCAGGCTACGCTGCTCGACATCGACCACGGGACATATCCATTCGTCACGAGTTCCAGCCCATGCGCGGGAGGAGCTTGCACCGGCTCCGGTTTCGGCCCATCGCGCATAGACCGCTCGATCGGCGTCGCGAAGGCCTATTGCACACGCGTCGGCGAGGGCCCATTCCCGACTGAGGAGACGGGCGAGGTCGGCGAGGAGCTGCGCCAGAAAGGCGGCGAGTTCGGCGCAACTACCGGACGCCCGCGCCGCTGCGGCTGGTGCGACCTCGTCGCCGTCGACTACGCTGTGAAGGTCAACGGCCTCGACGGACTCGCGCTCACGAAGCTCGACGTGCTCGACGGCTTCGACGAAATAAAAATCTGCACAGCCTACGAAATCGACGGCAAAATCCGAAAGACCTTCCCCAGCAGCTGCGCCGAGCTCGCGAAGGCGAAGCCCGTCTACGCGACGCTGCCAGGCTGGAAGAGCGACATATCCAAGTGCCGCACTTTTGAAGAACTGCCGCAGGCTGCGCGCGACTACGTCAAATACATTGAAGACAACGCGGAAGTCCCCGTCGTCCTCATCGGCGTCGGCGCAGGCCGCGAAGACACGATACGCCGCGGACTCTAACGCTCCGGCGTAAAATTCACGAGACAGACTAAAGGCCGCCCGAGTGGCGGCCTTTTCGCTTGCGCAAGTATAATCGCTGAAACTTCAGTAAATTGTTGGTTGCCGCTTCGCGCGCGCCCGCACGCCGCGACGATAAAAAACGCGGAAAGCTTCGGCGTAACTACGCGTAGCGGGACCGTCTCGCGCTGTTGCGGCGGCGGCATGTTGCGTTATATATCTACGCGGTAAAAGGTGACGCGCACACATGAACCCTCCGGCGATTGAGCCGAAAGCCTATGTTGATTTGTGTTTTTCTGGGAATTTATGATAGGTTCGGGGTTTTCACCCGGCACGGTTCAGCGGTTTTGACATCGGAAACCCTGAACCTGTGCTTTCTTTTCGCGCCGTGCGGCGCTTCGGTGAAACTTTTGCGGGCTTCGCCGTTACTTTTGCTTCACGACTACGCGCTCGACGGGGAGCCCGTCCTTAAGCTCCACGGCGACGAATCCGCCTTCGGGAGTCATCCAGTAGGGGACTCCCCCTATGTAGACCAGCTTATTGCTCATACAACCGCCTCCTTTTTTTATAAATTGTATGAATCTTTTAATCCATACACGTTCATTGTATATCTTTTTTGCTGATTGTCAAATGAAAGGGCGGCCTTTGAAGCCGCCCTTTACGCTTTTGTTGCTTTTAGTTCGCTTTAGCGAAACGGCGTATCAGCCGCGGCGCGCGCCTTTAGGTATCCCGCGCGAGCATGGGACTTTGATCTGGCATTTGCCACAGCCGAAGCGGACGCGGGCGTGCGGCCCATGCGGCGGGCGCTTCGTCGACGTCACCCAGGCGTCGCAGAGCTTCTGATCTTTTGCGAGCGCGGGGCCGCGCGACTTGTCTATCGCCTTCGCGGGACAGCGGAACTGGCAGGCCCCGCATTTGGTGCAGTATTCGAACGGGTCGCTGTATCTCCTCGGCGTCGGCGCAAGCTCCGCGTCCGTGACGATGCTGCCGAAGCGTCCCGCCATGCCGCGCTCGGTGATGAGCCCCTTCGAGAGGCCGAAGGTGCCGAGTCCGCAGACATAGGCGACGTGGCGCTCAGACCAGTTCGAGGCGTAGGGCTCGAGCATTTTGAAGCGCGCGTCGGTCGTCGGAAAGGCCGCGGCGAAGCCTGCATCTTCCAGGAATTTTTTGAGCCGTTCACCGAGCGCAGCCATAGCGAGCTGGCCTTCGATGCGTCCATGCAGCCATTCCTCCGAGGTCTGAGTCCCCTCGGCGTTCGAGCTTACTACACGATCCGAGAATGGCAGGAAGAAAGAGACTACGCTTTTCGCCTCCGGCACCCAGTCGCGCGGCGTCATTTCGCCGGGGTGTACGACTTCGGGACGGCGCAGCTCGAGAAAGAGCGGGTCGTCCGCCGATGCCACGCCAAAGAGCGGCTCGTCATATATTCTCATGCCCGCTATGTCTGGGCGCAGCGCGTCTTCCTCCGCGATGAAGTTCATCGGCCCCTCAAGAAATTTTCTGGCTTCTTCTATAAGTTTGTCTATCGTCATTACAATCCCTCCGTTCCACAAACGTTGCGATAAGTATATCGCCGCAGGCTGCCTGTGTATATGCGCGCAGTCGCGCGCAGAGTATAATTTTTTCGCCTTCGTGCGCCTAGCGCGCCGGAGCGCGCTTCCTATGATAAGATATGCGCAAGAACTTCCCGCGGCGCGGGGCTTGGAGGTCTGGCGCAAAGATGAAGAAAGACGACGCTGTTGTGTTCGCGCGCGGCGCGCGTGACGCCGTGCCTGTTATGCTCGGATATTTCGCGGTTTCGTTCACGCTCGGCATCGCGGCGAAGAATGCGGGGCTCACGCCGTTTCAGGCGTTTCTGAGCTCGCTGACTCAGGCGTCGTCGACGGGGCAGTTCGCAGGATATATGATGATTTCGTCGTGCGCTTCGTACGCCGCCGTCGCGCTGATGATTTTGGTCGCCAACGCGCGTTATATGCTCATGTCCTGCGCTATGAGCCAGAAGCTCGCGCCGGGCACGCCGCTGCGCCACCGCCTTGCGATAGCGGCGTACCTGACGGACGAGATTTTCGGCCTGTCGGTCACGAAGCCAGCGCCGGTCAATCCCTATTACAGCTACGGCATGGCGGCCTGCGCCGTCCCGGGCTGGTCGGTCGGCACGGTGCTAGGCGTCGTAGCGGGCAACGTCCTGCCGGCGAACGTCGTCGACGCGCTCTCGGCGGGGATCTTCGGCATGTTCATCGCGGTCATCGTGCCGCCGGCGCGCGGCGATAAAACCGTCGCGCTGCTCATAGCCGTCTCCATGGCGGCGAGCTTCGTCTTTTCCCGCTTCAATCCTCTGGATATTTCAGGCGGCACGAGGACGATCATCCTCACGATCGCTATAGCGGGCGCGGCGGCTTTCCTCTTCCCGCTGAAGGAGGAAGCCGCGGATGAATAAAGAAGTTTACATTTATCTTTTCGTCATGGCGGCGGTGACGTACCTCATCCGCGTGCTGCCGCTCACCGTGATACGCGGCGAGATAAAAAACAAGCGCGTGCGCGCCTTCCTGCACTACGTCCCATACGTGACGCTCGCGGTCATGACTTTCCCTGCGATCATGGAATCCACCGGCAGCCAGGCCGCGGGGCTCGCGGCGCTCGTCGCGGGCGCGGTGCTCGCCTGGTTCGGCGGCAGCCTATTTCAGGTCGCCGTCCTCTGCTGCGCGGTCGTCTTCGCGGTTAATATGTTTATGTAAATTTTCCGCGCGCTGCGGCGGCCTCTACTCTTCCGCCGCCTTCGCGTCTGCACGCGGGAGCTTCGCCTTTTTCATGAATTCTATGAAATCGCGCTGTATCTGGGTGAGGGGACCAGATTTTTTGTAGGAAAGATAAATCCCGCGCTCCGACTCCGGGCTGTCGATGCGATAGAAAAATACTTTGTCGGTCGGCGGCAGGCAGTCGGGCAGCGCGTCGCGCACGAAGGCGATGCCCTTGCCCTCGCAGGCGAGATAGTAAGCCGTCATCATCTGTTCAAGGTACATAGAGACTTTCGGCGTGAAGCCGGCGTTGCGGCATATCGCCATAGCGCGGCGGTGCATGTCGTTCCATTTCGTCAGGATCAGAAATTCTTCGCCGGCGAAGCGCTCCGGCGGCACAGCGGGCTTTCGCGCTCCGCCCTTGCGCGACGCGGCGAGTTCTTCAAACGTGCAGCGGTATTCCTCAAGCTCGCCGTTTATCGCAAGAGACGCAGGGACGGCTAGAATTACTTCCTCCGTCGTCCAGACAGCGGACTCGAAAATATTTTTGTCCGGCGGCTCGGCCTCAAGCATGAAGTCGAGGCTTCCGTCCTTTAGTTTTTCTGAGAGCGCGACGCTGCTGCCCTCAGCAAGCGTTACGACGACGCTGCCGTGCTCGCTCCGGAACGCCTCGATGATATCGGGCAGTACGTAAGAACAGAAGAACATCGAGCTGCCGACACGCAGCCGCGCCGGGCCGCCGCCTGTGAGCGCCGCAAAGTGCTCGCGCATCTCGCGCTCTATCTCCATTATCTTTTCCGCCGATTTTATATAGTATTCGCCCGCTTCAGTCAGCGAGATAGGGCTTGTGCTTCGGTTGAATAGCGCGACGCCGAGCTTCTGTTCGGCGCGCTTGACCGCTGCGGATAGCGACGGCTGTGAGATGAAGAGCCGCCGAGCTGCTTTCGAGAAGCTCCGTTCCTTATATACAGCGTAGATATATTCTATGTCCTTAAGCAAAGTGCCGCCTCCTCATACAGAGCCATAGAGGAAATCATATAATATTATATGTTAATAGGTATTTTACATCATGATATTGCCTAATTAATATTTGAATTGACAGATGATACAATAAAAAAAATAAAGTTAGTTTTGATTTATGAAAAGGGGAATAGAGTATGAGAAATTTCACAGCCGCGAGGGTCGGCGCGCTCGCTCCGTCAGGCATCCGCAAGGTCAACGAAAAGGCGCTCGCTATGGAGCGCGCAGGAGAGCGCGTCATCCATTTTGAAATCGGCCGCCCGGACTTCGACACGCCCGATTACATCAAAGAGGCGGCGGTGAAGAGCCTGCGGGACGGCGAGGTCTTTTACACATCGAACTTCGGCATGACGGAGCTGCGCGAAGCGATAGCGGAAAAGCTGCGCGCCGCGAACGGCGTCCCGTGCGCGGCGGAAAACGTGCTTGTGACGGCGGGGCTTTCGGAGGCTGTATTCGATCTGCTATGCACTGTGCTCGACGAAGGCGACGAGCTTCTGATACCGGACCCGGTCTGGATAAACTATCTCAACGTCCCGGCGCTTTTCGGCGCGAAGCCAGTCTCTTACTCACTGACGGAAGAGAACGGCTTCGAGCCGAGCCTTGAGGAAATACGCGCGAAAATAACGCCGCGCACCAAGGCGATCGTGCTGCTTACGCCGTGCAACCCTACCGGCGGCGTTCTCTCGCGCGCGAAACTTGAGGAAATCGCGGAGCTTGCGCAGGAACGCGACCTACTCGTGATATCCGACGAAATTTACGAGCGGCTCGTCTACGACGGGGAAAAACAGACGAGCATAGCCTCGCTGCCCGGAATGGCGGAGCGCACCGTGACGCTCAACGGCTTCTCGAAGGCTTACTCTATGACGGGCTGGCGTATAGGCTACGCGGCCGCGCCGAAGGAGCTTACAGTCGCGATGAACAAAATACACCAGCACAACACGACCTGCGCCGCGTCCTTCGTCCAGCGCGCCGCGATAACGGCGCTGCGCGACGAGAAAGACGAGGTCGAGCTGATGGTGCGCGAATTCCAACGCCGCCGCGACTACGCGGTCAAGGCGATAAACGATATGCCGGGAGCGTATTGCCTGTCGCCGAAGGGGGCTTTCTACATCTTCATCAACGTGAAGAAGCTCGGCCGTCCGTGCGCGGAGGTTGCGGAATATCTGCTCGACGAGGCGAAAATCGCGCTCGTGCCGGGCAGCGTCTTCGGCGTCAACGGCGAGGGCTATCTGCGCATGAGCTTCGCCAACAGCCTCGACAACATCGTCGAGGGCTGCGGGCGCATGAAAGCCGCCTTCGAGCGGCTTGCTGGAAAATAACGGAAGGGAGTTTTTATAAATGAGATTAGCTACATTCCGCAAATGGAACGTCGAGCGCGCGGGGCTCGTCACTAAGTCCGGCGTCCTGCCGCTGACGGCGCTCGGCCTGCGCGCGGGCTTCGAGCCCGAGGGCGAACTGCTTCCCCTTATCGAGAAGGAGCAGCTTGAGCCGCTGACCGAATGGTACAATGCCTGCGGCAGAGTCGAAGCTGAGGCGCTTGCCGAAAAAGAGGCTATACCGTACGGCGAAGTCGTCTACGGCCCGCTTTACAGGAACCCGCCCAGAATTTTCGGCATCGGCCTCAACTACAAGGACCACGCGGGCGACCTCGGAGAAAAGACGCCGCAGGTCTTCCCCGGAAGTTTCTACAAGCCCGCCTCTTGCATAGCGGGTCCCGGCGACGAGATAAAAATCCCTGCGCTGCCCGAGGCGCAGAAGACGACCGCGGAGGGCGAACTCGGCGTCATCATAGGCAAAAAATGTAAATTCATCGAAGAAAGCGATTGGCTCAAATACGTCGCTGGCTACACGACGATACTCGACATGACCGAAGAGTCGATACTGCGCCTCAACCCACGCTACCTGACCATCGTCAAGGGCTTCGACACATTCTTTACCTTTGGCCCGCAGCTCGTGACGCCTGATGAAGTTCCCGACGTCTCGGCGCTCGAGGTCGCAACCGTCCACAACGGCGAAATACACGCTAAGAACACCGTCTCGAACATGACCTTCAGTCCATCGCGCCTCGTCGCGCTCGTCTCGCACATGCAGGGCTGGCTGCCCGGCGACGTACTCTCGACCGGAACGCCGCGCGCGGTACATATTCAGGACGGCGACGTAGCCGAATGCCGCATAACTGGGCCGGACGGCTTCGCCTTCGAGCCGCTCGTCAACCCGGTAATCGACCTGAAAATCCGAAATAAATAAGAGGAGGAAACAGACATGGATCTCGGACTTAAAGGCAAAAGCGCGCTCGTAATGGCTTCGAGCAGCGGGCTCGGCAAAGCGATCGCCTGCGAGCTAGCGCGCGAGGGCGCGAATGTGATGATATTCTCGCCTTTCGAGGACCAGCTCAAGGAGGCGCAGGAGGACATCTTCAAAGAAACCGGCAACCGCCCTGAGTTCTTCGTCGGAAGCATCACGAACCCAGAAGACATAAAAGCTCTCGTCAAAACGACGGCGGAGAAGTGCGGCCCGATATACGCGCTCGTCAACAACACCGGCGGCCCGAAGCCAGGCCCCTTCGACGCCTTCAACGACAAGGACTGGCAGGACGCCTACGAGCTCTGCCTGCTCTCGTACATCCGCACGATACGCGAGGTTCTTCCCTATATGCGCGCGCAAGGCGGCGGACGCATCCTCTGCTCCACCTCGTCCTCTGTCAAGGCCGTTCTCGACAACCTAATCCTTTCGAACACCTTCCGCATGGGCGTCGTCGGCCTCGCAAAGACGTTATCGCAGGAGCTCGGAAAGGACAACATCCTCGTCAACGTAATAGCGCCGGGACGTATCGGCACCGCGCGCATAGAGCAGCTCGACAAAATGCGCGCCGAGAAGGCAGGACTCACAGTAGAAGAGCTCCAGAAAAAAGCTTTTGCCGGAATCCCGCTCGGCCGCTACGGACGCCCCGACGAATACGGTAAACTCGCCGCGTTCCTCTGCGCGCCGTCGAACACCTTCATCACCGGACAGACGGTGCTCGTCGACGGCGGAATGGTGAAAGCGATATAAAGGGCCGAGTTTTCGAAATAGAAGCAGGATTCACGCCGCGGGCTCCGCATATGCGCGGAGCCCGCGCTCTTTCCATTCTCGCGCGCCGTATTGACCGCGCGCATAAATATGTTATAGTCTGCGTAATCCGCGCCTCGGCGCCGATATGCGAAGGGATGGGAAAATGAGGCTCAACAACTACTGGCGCGGCGCGCTGCTCGCGCTAACCGCCGCCGTCTGCTGGGGGATAATCAGCCCCGTAGCGAAGGTGCTCGCCGCCGCGGGGATAGATTTGATGTCAGTTATGGTCTTCCGTTCGCTCTTCACTCTCGCCGCCTCCGGGCTTTTTCTCCTCTTCTGCGAGGGGCGCGAAGCTTTTCGCCTCGACGCCGGGCACAGGCGCTTTTATATAATATCTGGCCTTCTCTCCGTGGCGTTCGCGGGCGGCGGGTTCCTGACCTCGCTCGAATATCTTTCCGTACCGGAAGCGCTCGTCATCCATTATACTTTCCCGCTCGCGGCGATAATGGGCTCGCTCTGCATCACGCACGAGCGCCCGACCGCGCTCCAGTGCGCCGCCGGCCTCCTCATAGTCTGCGGCGTATTCATCGGCATGGGCGGCAGCTTGGGCGCGCTGATGAATATTTCGCTGCCCGGTCTCTTCTGGGGGCTGCTTGCAGTCGTCGGCATGGCTGGGCAGGCGCTCGTTACGCGCCGCTTCTCGCTTGGGCATAAGGTGGACGAGTTCCGCCTGCTCTTCTTCTCGAACGCCGTCGGCATCGTCCTGCTCTTTGCCTTCAAGACGCTCTGGTACGGATGGGGCGACCTTGCGAACTTCACGTTGCCGCTTTTTTTGCTGATGATGCTCCAGGCCTTCACGGGAAGCCTCGTTGCATACGGCGTCTTCTTCGCCGCGCTCAAATGCATCCCCGCGGCGATGGCGAGCCTGCTATGCACGATGGAGATAGTCGTCGCCGTAGTGCTGACGGCGGTCTTCGTCCATCAGATCCCGTCCATACACGAAGTCATAGGCTGTGCGCTGATACTCGTCGCGATAGCCTGCACCGCAGTGCCGGCGCGTCACAGGTAGCAGCTTTTCATAATTTCAGAAGCATACGGAAAACCGGAGGCCGCGCGAGCGGCACTCGTCTTCTATGCGAGCTTTCAGCGCGCGCCAGTAGGTGCGGTCGCCTTCGTTGTATATGCGGCGGTAGAGCGGCGCGAGGCTGGGGCGCAGATTTTTGACGAAGTTCAGGATTTTTTCCCGGTTGCCCGCGCGCAGGTTCAGCGTGTCGAAGGTCATCGACGATACGAACGGCGCGCAGGCTTCTATGATTTTCGCGCAGTCTGTGATTCCGGGGAATATCGGCGCGGCCATGACGCCCAGCTCGACGCCTGCGTCTTTCAGCGCCACCATCGCCGCGAGCTTCTTCGCGGGGCTTGACGCGTGCGGCTCGGCCCTGCGGCGGAAATCGTCGTCAAGCGAGCTGAATGAGAACACGACCTTGACGCGCGGGAATTCTTTGAAAATGTCGGCGTCGCGCGCGACGAGCGCGGATTTCGTAATTACCGTTACGTCGGGCCGCGCGGGGACGAGCGAGCGCAGGATGGCGCGCGTCACGCCTGCGCGTTCTTCGTATGGGTTGTAGGCGTCGGTCATCGACGAGAGAAGGATGCTGCGGCGGTAGAGCTTCGCGAGGTCGGGCTGCGCGGCGGGACGTTTTACGTCGAGATACGACCCCCACGGCTCGCCACGCTCCGCGGCGCCGCGCATACATGCGGCGTAGCAGTAAAGGCAGCCGTGGGGGCAGCCGATATATGGGTTTATCACGAAGTCCGCGCCGAGCCTCGTCGGCGATAGCAAACTTCGGGCTTTTACGTAGCGGACTACGACCATAAGCCACAGCCTTTCGTTTGCGCGCCGCCAGTTGCCGCGGCGCTCTTTTCAATGATTATACGTCGTTGACAAAGAATGGATAGATGATAATATCTGAACAAATTGCATGCGCGATTGGCGTTAATGAATATTTTTTCACAAACGTCTCACGCAGCGCCGCCTTGCTTTCGGCGGCGCACTGCAAAACGGGCGAGCGCCGCGGAATTCCGCGGAGTTTCGATAAATTCTCATAAGGAGCTGTTTTTATGCACGCAAGCCCTCTTATCATCACATGTGTGGTCCTTTACCTCGCCGGCGTCCTCGGCGTCGGGCTGTACCTCACGAAGAAAAAGGTCAAAAATTCCGACGACTTCGCCGTCGCGAACCGCAGCCTTCCGACTATCGTCCTCATCGGCACGCTTCTGGCGACATGGTGCGGCGCAGGCGGCATCACTGGGTCGGCGAACCTTATCTGGCGCAACGGCCCGCTCTTCGGAATCCTGATCTTCATGGGAGCGCCGATAGGTATGCTTCTTCTCTATCTAGTCTCGGGCCGTGTGCGCGAGGCGACCACCTACACGATTCCGGAGCTTTTTGAGATACGCTACGGGACGGCGGCGCGCGTCATAGCGACCGTCTGCATCGTCCTCGGCTACGTCGGCATCCTCTCGTCGCAGTTCACAGCAGCTGGCAACCTTATCAACCTTACGACCGGCGTCGGCCTCAACGACGCTGTAATCGTCTCGGGGCTCATCATGCTTATACTCGCTGTGACGGGCGGCATGATAAGCGTCGCATATACTGACGCTATCGGGGCGTTCCTTTTCGTCGGCGGCTTCCTCGTCGCGATACCGATACTCTCGGGGCAGGTCGACGGCGGATTTTTCGGCGTCTTCGCGAACCTTCCAGAAGGGCGCGATTCCTTCATCGGCAGCCTGAATTTTGTACAGGCGCTCGGCTACATCTTCCCGATATTCTTCTTAGTCCTCGG
Source organism: uncultured Cloacibacillus sp. (assembly GCA_900545755.1). Classification (GTDB taxonomy): domain Bacteria; phylum Synergistota; class Synergistia; order Synergistales; family Synergistaceae; genus Caccocola. The sequence goes on from URAG01000005.1 coordinate 13,987, forward strand.
CGACCAGAACATGATCCAGCGCATGGGCGCTGCTAAAGACGTAAAGACGGCAAAGCAGTCCGGCCTCGGCCTCGTTATCTCGGAGATAATCGTCTGCGCGCTCATCATAACTGTGACTACGACGGGCATCTACCTGCTACCGAACATCGACCGCCCCGATACGGTCATCTTCCAACTCGCTATCAACTTCCTGCCGCCGCTTTTCGGAGGCGTACTGATGGCGGCTTGTATGTCTTTCATCATCACTACTGGGGACTCTTACATATTGACGATTTCCTCGAACGTCACTTACGACATCTGGCATCGCTTCTTACATCGCGACGCGACCGACCGCGAAAAGCTTATGACGCTGCGCATATCCGCCGTCGCGATATCTGTGCTTGCCTACGTCATGGGGCGTTTCTTCCCCGATATTCTGTCCATCCAGATGTATGCTTACTCGATGTACGGCGCATCTGTGACGCCGGCGCTGGTCTGCGCGCTTTTTGCGAAGAACGTGACGAAGGCTGGCGGCGTGTGCGGCATCCTTGCGGGCGGAGTTGGGACTATAATCTGGGAGATAGTGCTTAAATCGCCTTTCGGCATAAAGAGTGCGATAATAACAGTGCCTTTATCGTTTGCAGTTATCTTTATAGTATCGGCTATGACGAAGGAAAGCGGAGTCGTTCCATTGTCGCAGGTCTACAGAGGCAGAAGAGCATAGAACAAAGGAGAGACGGATAAAATGGCGGAGCTTCTCGACAGATTCCTCAAATACGTAAAAATAGACACGGAGTCGGCCTACGGACAGGCCGCCGTGCCTAGCACGGAGAAACAGCGTGCACTAGCCGTAGCGCTCGCTGGCGAGCTGCGCGAGCTTGGAGCTGAAGGGGTTGCTGTTTCGGAATCGGGATGCGTTTACGGGAAAATCCCCGCGAACTGCGACGGCGCGCCCGCGATAGGCTTCAGCGCGCACCTTGATACCTCGCCTGACCTCAGCGGCAGGGACGTGAAGCCGCGCGTAGTGCGGAACTACGATGGCGGCGACGTGACGCTCAACGAAGAGCTCGGCGTCGTCCTAAGCCCCGACAATTTCCCGCACATGAGGAACTACAAAGGCTGGGACCTTGTCGTGGCGGACGGCACGACGCTGCTCGGCGCGGACGACAAGGCGGGGCTCGCCGAGATAATGACGATGGCGCAGTACTTCCACGACAACCCCGGCGAGAAGCACGGCGAGATACAGTTCTTCTTCCCGACCGACGAGGAGATAGGCTGTCTCGGCGCTAAGACGCTCGACAAAAATCTGTTCAACCCGAAGTTCGCCTATACTCTCGACGGCGGCCCGCTTGGCGAGATAACCTACGAGACCTTCAACGCCGCCGCGGCGCGCGTCGATATAAAGGGAGTCAACATCCACCCGGGGCTCTCGAAAAATCAGATGAAGAACGCGATACTCATCGCGAACGAATTCATCAACATGCTGCCGCCCGCGGAGACGCCGTCGCATACCGAGGGCTACGAGGGCTACTACCATGTGCTTGAATTCAGCGGCGAAGTGGAGCTCGCGACGCTGCGGCTGCTGCTGCGCGACCACGACGCGGAGAAACTTGAGGCGCGCAAGCAGAGGCTGCGCGACGTCGCGGAATTCCTTAACAAGGTTTACGGCGACGGGCGCGTGACGGTCGAGATAGAAGACACCTACCGCAACATCGGCGAGGCGATAAAGCCCTGCTTCGAGATAGTCGAGGCGATAGAGGCGGCGATGAGGGCCGAAGGCGTCGAGCCATTCTACACGCCGATGCGCGGCGGCACCGACGGCACGATACTCTCCTTCGAGGGCATCCCGTGCCCGAACATCTGCACAGGCGGCCATAATTTCCACGGCCGTTACGAATACGTGCCTGTTCAGTCGATGGCGAAAATCGCTAACATACTTATAGGCATCGTCAAAAGCTTCGCGAAATAGCGCCAGGCGCGCCGAACTACGCGGAACGGACGGACGCGGCGTAATCTTCGCCGCGTCCGTTTTTTGTATAAAAAGAGCCGCTGTTTCGCGGAAGAGGCGGCTCTTCTATGCAATTTTTGGCGTGCTCGCGATTTCGCGCGGCTTTTCGCAGCGGCCTTTCCTATGGCCGGCTCACACATCAGAACCCTATCTCCAAAGGCCGAGGACAAATTCCTGCGACCTTTGGACATTTGACCTTATAGCTTACTTAATTTTTTTAAAGCAAGCGGCATGATTATAAGCAGTGCAAGCGCTCCGAACCCGGCTGAGCATCCGCCTCCGCCCGTGCCGCCCGCTCCCCCGTCTTTTACCGCGGCAAGCAATACCGGCGCATCTGTAAAGAAGCGTGCGTAATCATCGATAGTGAACGTCACTCTGGTTATACGGCCGTTCCCAGGCGTGCACGGGAACGCCGCAAATTTCTCGTTGTCGTCCTTGTATGGAATCAAGGCATATAGCCTGCGGTTTATTCCAGTATCGACAGGATCTGATAGGACGGCGGTGACCGTGATCCGCCCCGTCGCGTCCTCTGGATGACTTATTTCAAGAGTGAATGACGTTAGAACGCTTATACTGCCAGCAGCTTCTTCATCCATGCCATCGATATTTGTAGCCCCGCTATATATGCCGGAAAGCAGCCTGTCAAGCGCATTATTTTCCGCTTCTTCGCTTATAACAGCGTTTATTACCACTCCGTTCGGCGCCGTCCCTGACAGAGACGGAGGATTGGACTGCGCGATATATTCGCCTTCGCCAAACGCTTTAAGGCATATGCTTATATGCTGACCGCTTTCAACCCAGTCCATGATGTCGTAAAAGCTGATCCCGTCTTCTGAGACCCATCCTTCGCCAGGTTCCGACTCAGCCTGCGAGTAAACGCCGCCGAAAATATCCGTTTCGATTGGGACTACATATTGGTAATCTTTGTAGGTTACGTGCGTTTTTACCACGACAGAGAAATGTTCTCCAGCCTGAACCTGCACCGGCTCCTCGAACGTCACTGTGTTGTAGCCTGGCAGAAGCCCGTCAGTCGTTACAGCGGCAGCTTTTTCGCCGCTTAAAGGGGCGTCTTCGCGGCAGTTCCTATAGACTGCTATCTCATATTCGGTGCCAGCCTGGGGAACATAGAACGCAACGGAGGTTATCCTGTCTATGTTTTCTGCGGTGAAGATATTGGCAAACCATACATCGGCCTCGTTTTGCATATCATCGTCATATGGAGTGAACCACGTTACGCAACCGAGTGGATCGTACTGATATATACGGTCTTCTGCCGCGGCCTCGGATGTCACGTAGGCGACGCCGTCGCAAAGCGTCTGTTCTTCATAAGATACGTAGAAATACCCGCCGTCGCCCCAACCAGACCCCCAGCTATTGCGTACTATCCACGCGCCGTCCTGTTCCGGCTGATTCCCCTCTTGGAAATTCAGCCTTGAATAAGAATCATCCCATCCTACCAACGTTACGGCGTGGTTTGTACTTACGCCGCCACCGTCAGATCCATAATTCAGGCCGGTATAATAAGCGTTTGTCGTAGTATTGCGATATCGATCGTCGGCGTATATCCCGACCGAAAGAGCGCCGTAAAGCGTCAGCGCCCTCTTGAGAGTCTCGGCGCGGCCGTACGTCTGCCATACCGGTATCTCCATTTTCCCAGAATTACCTAAGTAGAAAGCCTGGTTGAGACGGTACTTTCTTTTGACTATAGGAGGCGTATAAACGGCCTCGACTGTATTTATGTTCTTAACTGTAGCGGCGCAGACGGAGCCCGTTCCACGCGAAAGCAGCGCAACGGCTTGCCAGTCGTTCCCGCCTGCATCGTAATATTTTGCTGTACCCGGCACGGTAAAAGCCGGCATCCCGATAAAATCATGGAAAGAGTAATATGTAAGATACCATTCGGACAACTCAATTTCGCTATCGGCTAACCCGTTTTTAATAAGGTTGGATTCTGTCGCCGCCATAGCTGAATATGCCCAGCAGTTGCCCAACTCATATTGGTTTCTGACCTCAGGCAGCATGCTTTGTTGTTTGCGGAGATCGTAGCTTGTAGGAATGCTTGTTTCTGTGCCTGACGCCGCCGCGGTAGAATTCACATTTCTCATCGCGACGTTCCACACCTTACCATCTAAGTGCGCCCAACTAAGCGGTGAAGGGACGTAGCCGAAACTGCTCATGCCGTTGCCGCTGTGGGCACCGCCGGCTGTGCGGACCATGGACGAGGAACCATCTTCTACGTCGCGCATATACTCGACATACGCAGGATTAAGCGGCGCAAGGGCCGCGAAAGCTACCCCAGAGCCCGGTGCCAGATTGACGCAAAAACACAAAAGCACCGCTAATATTTTCAATAATTTCATAAGTTGTTTCCTCCAATGCGCAATCTAAACGACTTATCTACCGTTTTTATTTTAATGCCACATAGTGTCCATCAGCAAGCGGCATTTATCACCACGAAACGCGCCGCTTCGTCCACTATAAGGTATGCGAGACGTAAAAAATTCCGGATCATGATTTGAACGCCCCAGCCGAACATAGTCATGCGCTCCGCATCGGTTTCATGATTTTCCCACGGCACAGCGCGGCAGCAATAGGGCGGCTCGATAAAAAATTCCCCCGCTGCGAGGCGGGGGAAAATTCTGCGTTTTGGTTTTGCGCTTCGTTCTAGGCTGAGAGCGAGAGCAGATCTCTGTAGTTCGGATATGGCATATTCTCGGAGGAGAAGAAAATTTCGACCGAGTCGGCGGCCTTGCGTACTTCAAGCATGAGCGGCACGGCGGACTTCACGATCTCCTCGGCGTGGTCGCGCGCCGTCATCTGCGCCATCTTCTCGCGCAGCGCGGCGAGCTCCGCGGTCTTCTCGATGAGGTCGAGCTTCGCGGAGGCGAGGCGGACGAGCAGCTTGTCCCACTTCTCGAGCGCCGGCAGGCCGTAGCCAGCGACGGCGTCGCGCGAGCTTTTTTCGAGCAGTATCTGCTTCGAGAGCGCGGGCAGGATTCCCTCCCAGACCATGTCGCGCAGCACGGACATCTCGATTTCGATGCTCTTGACGAACTGTTCGAGCTTTATCGTGTGGAACGCCTCGATTTCCTTTTTGGAGAAGACGCCCATCTCTTCGAGCATCTTTATCGTCGACGGCTCAATGAAGAGGTCTATGCCCTCGGGGATTGTCTTGGCCTTGAGCAGGCCGCGGCGTTCCGCCTCCTCGTGCCAGTTAGCGCTGTAGGCGTTGCCCTCGAAGCGTATATTGCGGCTCATCTTTGCGACCTTGCGGATTGTCTTAACCGCGGCGTCTACTGGGTCGAGCCCGGCGTTTATCTCCTCCTCGAAGAAGCCGAGGAACTTTTCCATGCCGGCGGCCCAAACCGTGAGCAGCGCCATGACGGGAATCGCCATCGCCTGCGACGCGCCTGGCGCGCGGAATTCAAATTTGTTGCCGGTGAAGGCTATCGGGCTCGTGCGGTTGCGGTCGCTGTCGAAGGCTACTATGTCCGGCAGCTTGGAGAGCCCGAGGTCGAGCGTGCCGCGCGAGGGCTTCATCGTGCCGTCGTCCGTGCCCTCTTCGACGGCGCGCAGCAGCGAGGCTATCGCGTCGCCGAGGTAGATGCAGATGATGTTCGGCGGCGCTTCCTGACCGCCGAGGCGGTACATGTTGCCCGGCGTCGCAACGGAGGCCTGGAGCAGGCCGAAATGCTCCGCCGTGCCGAGTATGAACGACGAAAGGAACGACAGGAATATGACGTTCTTCCTGTGGTTCGTAGACGGCTTCAGCAGGTTGCGCCCCTCGCTGTCCTCAAGCGAGAAGTTGATGTGCTTGCCGCTGCCGTTCATGCCGCGGAAGGGCTTTTCGTGGAAGAGCAGGCGCAGCTCGTGCTCGCGCGCCATCTTGCGCATCGTCTCCATGACGAGCTGGTTCTGGTCGCAGGCGAGATTCGCCTCGGTGAACTGCGGCGCGAACTCGAACTGGCAGCGCGCGTTTTCGTTGTGGCGCGTTGCGAGGTCTACGCCGAGGCGCGCAAGGTCGCGCTGCACGTCCTCCATATAGGAGAGGACGCGCGTCGGAATCGCGCCGAAGTAGTGATCCTCCATCTTCTGGTCGCGCGGCGGCGGGGAACCGACGAGCGTGCGGCCGCAGAAGCGGATGTCCGGGCGCTTCTGCGCGCGCGGGCGGTCGAGAAGGAAGAACTCCTGCTCGCCTCCCACCGTCGCGTGGACGTAGCGGACGCCGCGGTTGCCGAAGAGCTTCAGCATCTTCATCGAGCGCGTCTCAACCGCCTGCATCGCGCGCAGCAGATAGGTCTTCATGTCGAGCGGCGAACCGTCGTAGGCTATGAATATCGACGGGATGCAGAGCGTGCCGCCCTTCTTCGATTTGATTATGAACGCCGGGCTCGTCGGATCCCATGCGGAGTAGCCGCGCGCCTCAAAGGTGCTGCGCGTGCCGCCGGATGGGAACGACGAAGCGTCCGGCTCGCTCTGCATGAGGTCCTTGCCGCGGAAGGAGTTAAGCGGGTTGCCGTTCTCGTCCGCCATGAGGAACGCCGTGTGCTTCTCGGCGGTAAGCTCAGTCAGCGGATGGAACCAGTGCGCCCAATGGTCCGCGCCCTTGCTGACGGCCCAATCCTTCATCGCGAGCGCGACGGTGTCCGCGATGCTCGAATCGAGCTTCTGCCGTCCCTCCATAGCCGCGATGAGGCTGTCGAAGACGTCGCGCGGAAGCCGCTGTTTCATCTCCCTCTGGTCAAAGACGAGAGAGCCGTAAATGTCTTTCATCTTCGGGTATTCTCTTATCTCGGTCATACATTATCCTCCAGACTGAGTAATGCTGATACACTCGTATCTTTATAGCGCGTTTTAAGCGTAAAATCAACAGATAGTATCCGCTTAATTGTCCCAAATTTACGCAAAAAACGACAAGAAAAATAAAATTTACATAATATGCGACAAAAGTATGGAGGACACAGAGCACAAAAAAGCCGGAGGGAAGCATCCCCTCCGGCCTGCGCGTCCCGGGATTGGACGCACCGATGAACGGCCTGTTACTGCTTGCGAAGCTGTTTTTTGAGGGCCGCGTTCTCGTCCTTGAGTTCCTGCAGCGCGTACTGCACTTCCATGAGCTGCTTCTGAACGTCGTTCATGTTCTGCGCGAGAGCCGGCTTGTCCTTGTCCTTCTTGCCGACCGCGAAGCTGATGCCTGCGCGTCCCATCAGGTCTCCGTCGGAGCAGATGGAAGCGCCAAGGTTGAACATAACATTGTCGCGTACATAGTGATAGACTCCTACCGCTACCGCGTACTCGTCGCGGTAGGTTCCGATGGCTGCGGAGAGCGTCGTCGGCTGATAGGGATTATAGGGAACAGGTGCGAGACCAGAGAGAGCCGCCGCGTGCGCTCCGACGATGTTGATGCTCTCCTGTAGGTCGTCCATGCGCTGATAGGCCTGCCAGAGCTGGTTGCCCGTCACCGCATCGCTGCTTCCTCTGTAAACGCCGCCGTCCGCGAGGCCGGTGATCGTTCCGCCGCCCACATTGAGCGTGTTGCGCATTCCGTCGTAGGTCAGCCTGCCGACCTGCATACCGTATTTCCCATAGTAAGCGGCTATTGTGCCGTTCTCGCTAATCTCCATACCGTCGCCGTTGATTACCGTGCTGTTCGAGAAAACTCCGCCTTCGTTTGCATAGAGCTTACCATCGACAGTCGCGTCGCCGCCGATGTTAGCGTTGCCGTTGACCTGAAGGCTGCCGAATGTGCCTTTGCCCGTCGCGGTGATGTTGCCGCCGTCGATTTCTGTCTTATCGTCGCCGGGCGTTCTGGTTGTAACAGGTTTCGATACCGTCAGCTTGCCGCCGTCGATCACGGTCGTGCCCTGCACACCAGCTTCGGAGGTTATCTTGCTGCCTTCGACGAACGTCTGATTACCCTCTGCCGTACCGACGGTCAGTTTCTCGTCTACGTTCGCAAAATCGGTATTGACGGTTCCGGTGTTGACAGTGTCGCCATCGATTATCGTCTGATTGTCGCCGGTTCCTATTGTGACCTTGCCTTCAAGGCTGCTCTCGCCTTTGACGGTGAGATTCTTCTCTATCGAGGCGTTGTTGCCGACTGTGAGATCGTTCCCTATCGAGGCGTTGTCATTGAAAGCCGCGTCGCCGTTGACTTCGAGGCCGTTGTTGATAAGCGCGCCGCCGTTGGCCGTGAGCTTTCCGCCGAGCGTGGTCGTACCGGCGACATCAAAGTTTCCTTCAACCGCTGCGTTGCTCGCAAAGGTGGCGTCGCCCGCTACGTTGAGCGTACCGTCGAGGGTGGTGTTCCCGGCTACATCCAGCATGCCGCCTATACCGACGTTGCCGGCCGTCGTGATGTCGCCGTTTTCAATCGTCGTCTGCGAACCGGGGGCTCCGACTGTTACCTTGTTTCCAACCGTGAGCCCGCTGCTATCCGCAACGACGTTGCCGGCGCCGGCGCTGAGTGTGCCGTCGATGGTCGCGTCATTCCCGACGTTCAGGTTGTTGTTTATCACAGCATCCTGTGCCGTCATTGTGCCCGTGAACGTGCCGTCCTTCGCGCTTACGTCGCCGGAGAACGTGCCGTTGACCGCGCTGATGTTGCCGTCAGTGCTGATGTTGCCGGCCGCGTGGATGGTCCCGGTAGCGTCGACATTGCCGTTAACGTCAAGCGCGCCGTTAAGTTCGGTGGCTCCGTTGACTTTAAGCCCGCTAAATTCAGCACTGCCTGCTTCGAGAGAGCCGAACTTGCCGAGACCGGTGGCCGTCACCGTTCCGTTTTCTATCACGGTGTTGTTGCCCGCCATTCCGACTTCAACCTTCGTCCCGAACGTACCGTTTGCAGCGGAGAGGTCGCCGGTTACGTCAAGATTGCCGCCGACCGTCGCGTTGCCGGTTACATCAGCTGTGTCGGCAGTGAGGCCGCCTGTGACCGTAGCGCCGGCGTTCGCCGTGAGTGCGCCGTCAAGCGTCGTCTCTCCGGTTACTTTGAGGCTGTCAAATTCCGGGTTTTTGTAGTCCGCGCCGAGCACGGTGCCTATCTTGCCGATTTCTGCCGTATTGCTGTTGACGTCTGTTCTGAGAGTATTGGTGTCTACCCTGAGCGTGTCGACATCCGTTCTGAGAACGCCGATATCCCCAGTGTTCGTGGCTATCTGCGTCGTGTTCGCGGCTATCTGCGTCGTGTTCGCGGCGATGTTTGCCGCGTTGTTGTCGACATCGGTTCTGAGTGTACCGACGTCTGTTCTAAGAGTATCGGTATCCGTTCTGAGCGTAGCGATGTCGCCAGTGTTTGTGGCGACAGTGGCGCCGATGTCGGTTCCGCCGATGGTCAGCGAGTCGGCCGTCGTCGCTCCCAGCGTCGTGTCGCCGGTCGCGGTGAGGGTGCTAAATGTCGGGTTTTTGTAGTCCGTGCCGAGCACGTCGCCTAATTTATTCAGCTCTTCCCCGACGTTGATGTCGGCGCCGGAGCCTGCCCCGACCAACAGTTCCGTAGCCACCGTGGTTCCCAGCCTTACTTCAGTAGCCCCCGAAGCGTCTAATGTTCCGGTGACTGTAGTAGTGCCGGTTATTTCGACGTCTCCCGTCCCGACAGGTGCACCACCCGCCGATATGTCGGCCATCGCGCCTGCCGGCGTCATGGAAACCATGAACGCCGCAATCAGCGCGTATGTCGAATATTTTACATAAGATCTGTTCCTGAGCTTCATCATTTTCTGCTCCTCTCTTTGCTGATCTGTTCTGTGTCCTCTGTCTGTGTCTGCCTGGCTTTTGTCCCGTGTGATGTTCTGTCCCGGCCTCCCCTCCTCCTTCTGCCGCACCGGTTCAGGCGAGCGCGAAGAACAGCGCCGCGGCAGTTAGGAACGACAGAGCTGCGAAGACAGCTATGAGGTATGCAAGCAGCCTGTGACGCCGCATATCCGCCCCTCCTTTTCCCTAGGCGTGTCCCGGCGGCGTCGCCTACTTTTTAGTGAAGTCGATCTTCACCGCGTTGAGCTTGAGCAGGATTTCCTTGCTGATGTCCGCCCCTTTTGTGTATCCGAGCGCGGTGTTCGCCGGAATCACCGCCGTCACGCCCTTTTTGTTCGATTTCAGCCAGTCCTGCACGGAGTTCCTCAGAGCGGTCATGATGAGCGCGCTGACACGGTTGTATTCGCGCTGGTACTCTCCGTTCAGTTCCGCCTGCTTGCGAGCTATCTTCTGCTGACCGTCCTTAACCTTCGCGTTTTTCTCGCGGAAACGTTTCAGTTCGCCTTCGAGCGCGTTCTTCAGGTTGTCGACGTATTTCTGTCCCGCTTTGCCCGGCGCGCTCGAATCTATGACTTCCGCCACGTTGACCACCGCGACCCCGGCGCGCGCCGGAACGGCGGCGGCGAGAGCGCACAATACCAACAGCAGCATTAAGGCTGTTTTCATAAAACGCATTATTTATCTTGTCCTTTCATAAAAAAATTGACGACAGGCTACGCCGGCTTACCTCTGTGCAGCCGCGGCGCTACCCGTCGTCAAAATACGGAAGGTACTGCATCAGGACGAAGCGCGCAAAACATACGGCGTTTACGCGCGCCGGCCTTAGTGCAGAATAAATTGATCGAAGTTTATTTTTCAATCTAGAATAAACTCTGAGGGGGGGGGGTAATTACTACAAGTTCACTTTTTTGTAAACTATTTGTAATCATATTTCTTCCCCCTTCTGTAATTTCTTCTTTAGTCAGTATAAATACGTAGTATTCTATCATAACCAGATAATTTTGCAACATTGCGCAGCCATACGTTTACGCATTTTCCCGGCCGTCCGCTCTCTGGCATTTGATTACAGATTACAGCCTTATGATTGGGTGCGTGCCGGAAATGCGTCCGCCGCGCGAGATTTTCACCGCGCGCGTTTCCGTTTATAATGGACTGGATTGTTTTGCAACGGAGGGAAGCAATTTCCTATGATTGAGATAAAGGGCTTGAAAGTGCGCTTCGGCGAACAGGAGGTGCTTCGCGGGATAGACTGGTTCATCCCGCCGAAGAGCCGCGTCGGTCTCGTCGGCGGCAACGGCGCGGGCAAGACGACGCTGCTGCGCGTCCTCGCTGGCGAAGCGGACTATGAAGGAAGCATCTCGATGCCGAAGGGCCACGCCGTCGGCTATCTGCCGCAGGACCTCGTAGAGGTGAAGGACGAGGTGCTGCTCGACTATCTGCGCGAGCGTGCGGGGCTTACGGACATAGCGGCTCGGCTCGCTGACTGCGAGGAGCGCATGAGCGCGTCCTCCGGCGACGCCGTTAAGCCGCTGCTCGCGGAGCACGACAGGCTCCAGCGCGAGTTTGAGGCGAAGGGCGGCTTCGGCTTCGACGTCGAGGCGAAGCAGGTGATGAAGGGGCTCGGCTTCGCGCCGGAGCGCGACGCGGCGCGCCGCACCTCGGAATTCTCGGGCGGCTGGAAGATGCGCATAGCTCTCGCTGCGCTGCTGCTCTCGCACGCGGATATACTTTTGCTTGACGAGCCGACGAACCATCTGGACACGGAGAGCATGGAGTGGCTCGAATCGTGGCTGCGCGACTACCGCGGCACTATAATCGCGGTCTCGCACGACCGCCGTTTCCTCGACAACATGGTGACTACCGTCGCGGAGCTCGCGAACGGGGAAATACACCTATATTCATGCGGCTACGAAAAATTCCTCACCGAGCGCGAAGAACGCCGCGCGCGCCTCGAAGCCGAATGGGAGCAGCAGAAGGAGAAAATAGAGGAAATTCAGAAATTCGTCGAGCGCTTCCGCTACAAGGCGACGAAGGCGCGCCAGGTGCAGAGCCGCATAAAACAGCTTGAAAAAATGGAGATTACGGAGCTCGAAGGGCCGCAGAAGAGCGTCAGCTTCAAGTTCCCGGAGTGTCCGCGCAGCGGGCGCGAAGTGCTCAAGGCCGAAGGGCTCGCGAAGCGCTACGGAGACCACGTCGTCTTCCACGACGTCAGTTTCGTCATCGAGCGCGGGCAGCGCGTCGCGCTCGTCGGCGTGAACGGCGCCGGCAAATCGACGCTGATGCGGCTGCTCGACCAGATAGAGGAGCCGACCGCGGGGCGCGCGTCGCTCGGCCTAAACGTCAAGAAAGCCTACTTCTCGCAGGAAAGCGCGCAGAATTTGGACTACAGCCGCACGATATGGCAGGAGGTCAACAACACGGGCTCGAAGCTGCTCGAAGGGGAGAAACGCAATCTGCTGGGCGCGTTCCTCTTCTCTGGCGACGAGATACACAAGCCCGTCTCCGTCCTCTCGGGCGGGGAGAAGTCTCGCCTCGGCCTGCTCAAGATGCTGCTCTCCGAGTCGAACCTTCTGATACTCGACGAGCCTACGAACCACCTTGACTACGGTACGAAGGAGCTCTTTCAGAAAGCGCTGCTCGAATACGGCGGTACGATACTGATAGTCTCGCACGACCGCGCGTTCCTCGACGACCTTGTGGACCGCGTGCTTGAGATACGCGACGGCAGCGTCTACGACTACCCGGGAAATTACTCGTGGTTCATAGAAAAACGCGCCGAACGCGAAGCGCGCGCCGCGGCGGAACGTGCCGGCGAAGTGCAGCCGGAGAAGGCCGAGAGCAAAACGAAGGAGCAGAAGCGCGCCGAGGCCGAGGAGCGCAACCGCCTCTACCGCGCGAAGAAGGGCTTCGTCGACCGCCTCAAAAAGTGCGAGGAAGAAATCGCAGAGGGCGAGGCGCGCAAGACGGAGATAAACGAGCTTCTCTGCTCGCAGGAGGTTTTGTCGGACTCGGCGCGCATCCAGGAGCTTATGATAGAGCTCAAGGAAAAGGAAAACTCACTGAAAGCCCTCTACGACGAGTGGGAGGAGCTCAGCCTCAAGATAGAAGAGATAAAATAGGAGGAACGGCGATGGTTTACGACTCTCTCGACAATTTCATAGAAAATCTTCCGCGCTATATGCCGCGCTGCGCGGAGCTCGCGGAGTTCCTGCGCGCCGCGCGCGAAAAATCCTTCGACGAGCTGAAAAACATGGACTTCCCGCAGCTCGACCTACGCTTCAACGAATACGAGACGAAGCCCGAGGCCGAGATACCCTTCGAGGCGCACAAAAAATTCTGGGATTTGCAGCTCGTGCTCGAAGGCGAGGAAATGATCGGCGCAGCGCCGCTCGAAACGCTGACGGAGACCGCGCCCTACGACGAAGCGAACGACATAGCGTTTTACAAGGGAAGCGGCAGCGCGGTGAAGCTCTCGCGCGGCGCGGCGGCGCTGCTTGCGCCGTGGGACGGGCACCGCCCTGGCGCGTCGTGCGGGGACGCGCCGTCGCGCGTAAAAAAGATAGTCGTAAAGCTCGCCTGGTAGCGAAATTTTTCTAGCAGATAAAAATTACTCCGCACCGCCGCAAAAGGAGGCCGCACGCCGGTGGATCTCAAAAAGTGCAAGATACTGCTCGACGCGATAGACTGCCGCAACCTTTCCAAAGTCGCGAAGGATTACGGCTACACGCCCTCCGGCGTCTGGCACATGATAGACGCGATTGAAAACGAACTCGGCTTTCCTCTCTTCCTGCGCGGCAGCGGGGGCGTGACGCCGACCGACAACTGCCTGCGCATAACGCCTGAGCTGCGCGAGCTTGTGAAGTGCAGCGAGCGCTTTTCGCGCAAAATGGAAGAGATACGCGGCATCGAGAGCGGCAGCGTCACGGTCGGCAGCTACCCGAGCGTCTCAATCCAGTGGCTGCCGCACGTCATCAAGGCCTTCCGCGCCGACTACCCCGGCATAAGAATCCAGATACGCGAGGGCATCAGGCAGGAACTTCAGAACTGGCTTGACGAAGGCAGCGTGGAGATGTGCTTCTATACGTTGCGCCCGGGTATGAAGGGGGAGTGGATTCCGCTGTTTGACGATCCGATAATGGCTGTACTGCCCAAAGACCACCCGCTCGCGCACGCGCAATCCTATCCGCTATCGCGCTGCGCCGAAGAGGACTTCATCATGCCCGCGCTGGGCCGCGACGAGGACGTCGCCGCGGTGCTCGAAGAGGCGGGCATATCCCCGCGCATAGTATTTTCCACAATAGAAAACTTCGCGGCCATCTCGATGATAGAATGCGGCCTCGGCATGAGCATCATGAACGAGCTGATAACGAAGTGCCGCACGCTCGACGCCGCGATAATCCCGCTCGACCCGCCGCGCGCGATACATTTCGGCATAGCCTACCCCTCGGCGGAAAAACTCTCTCCCGCCGCCCTCGAATTCATCTCTTACGCAAAACGCATGATCCCCGAGCTGCGCGGCTGACGCGCGGCTCTCCGCATACATCGCCCGATACGGAGGAAGGAGACTCCCCTCATGAAGGATTTCCCGAAAAGAGCCAGATGCGTCGACTGGCGCGACGGCGTTTTCATATTCGACAACGGCGCGTCAATAGAAGCCAGCGACCCCACGATTGAGATAACGGAGCGGTTGGGCGCGCTCTCCGGCATGGTAAGCTTCCACGCCTGCGGAGTGCCGTTGACCGACGAGCTGATACAGCCGCTCGCAGGGCTGAAAAATATGGTCAACCTCGGCGTGACGAACGGCCTGCTGACGGACGGCTGCTTTCCGATATTCGCGTCGATGCCGAAATTACAGATTCTGACCCTCGACGGCAACGCAGCCATAAACGGCGCGGGGCTTGGCGCGCTGGCAAGCTCCAAAGTGAATTTAATATCGCTCAACGACACGGCGCTCGACGACGGCGGACTGACGCTCGCGGCCTCGCTTCCGAAGCTTGCCTATCTGCACGCGGAGCGCACGCGCATCACCTACGAGGGCATGATGTCCGTCGCGGGCAACCGGCGGCTGAACATCATCGCAGACAGCCTCTTCACGCCCGAGCAGGCGGAGGCCTTTCACATAGAGCAGCGCGAGAGAACGAAAAAGAAAACGGTGCTCGACCAGAACTCCGTGCGCGAAGCGGAGGAGACCCTCTGCGCCTTCTTCGCCGCGATGACGCAGTGGGAGGCGGAGACGGAGCGAAACGGCTTCGACCATCCGGACACCGAGCCGTCGCTGCTCGCCATATGGGACGAGTTCGTCAGCGAAAAGCCGAGGCCCGGCTGGCGTCCCGTCAGCCTTTCATATTCCAGCCCCGGGACATACGCGGCGGTAAAGGTCACCGACGCGGAGCAGGTTACGAAAAACAAGCTCTGGCTCTACGCCGAAGAGACCGGCGGCGCGAAGAGCGAATACCGTTTTCTGATGAAACGCACCGCTGAGGGCTGGAAGATAGACTACGTTCAGATACGTTTCGACGACTGGCGGCGCTGCGGGCTGTAGCGCGGAAGCGCGGCGCTCTACATGACGAAAGGAAACTAGGGAAAATGGGCAAAAAATATAAGCCGGTCTGTACGAAGGAACTGAAGGAGCTTCTGGAAAAGGATGTCCGTCTTGGCGATATAGATACGTCTCTCATAACGGACATGACGGAACTGTTCCTCTGGTCGAAGCGCAAAAACTTCGACGGCCTTGAAACGTGGAACACATCGAACGTGACCACGATGAAGGGGATGTTCTGCTACGCGAAATATTTCAACCACCCTATAGAATACTGGGACGTGTCGAAGGTCATGGATATGTCGCATATGTTCAGCGAGGCCTCTGCGTTCGACCAGCCGCTCGAAGGCTGGGACGTGTCGAACGTCAGGAACATGGAATCCATGTTTGCATGGGCGCGCAGCTTCAACAGGCCGCTCGATGGCTGGAACGTGTCGAACGCAGAGAATATGCGCTGCATGTTTTATTATGCGAAGAGCTTCAACCGGCCCCTCAACTCATGGAATGTCTCAAAGGTCCGTGACATTTCGTGTATGTTCTGCGGCGCGCAGTCGTTCGACCAGCCTCTGGACGAATGGGACACGTCGAGCGTCACGGACATGGCAATGACATTCAGCATGTGTTCTGAGTTCGATCAGAATATCGATTCATGGGACACGTCGAAAGTTGAGGACATGTCCGGCATGTTCACAAAGGCGATCCGCTTCAATCAGCCGCTCAATTCGTGGCGGACCGGCTGCGTCAGGGACATGAGCGGCATGTTCAGAGGGGCGTCGAGCTTCGACCAGCCGCTCGACAGCTGGGACGTAAGCCGCGTCGAAACGACGGAAAAGATGTTCAACGACGCGGCGGGCTTCAGCCGGCCGCTCGATATGTGGCAGATATCGAGAGCCTGCAACGTCAACGATATGTTCCTGAACGCTCCGCGCTTTGCCGGCGTCATGACTTTGGCGCTCAACTTCTTCCTGACCAACAAAAAGAAGTACCGCGAGTATCTGAAGGAGGTCCTCGGAAATTTCGACGCCGCGCAGGTGTACGTCGAGCTTGCGCGTTACGACTGCAAGCACACGGCGGAATATATGCGCGAGCTGGAAGCGGAACATCCGGAACTGCGAGGCTCCCTCCCCGCCCGCGCTGTAACGGCGAAGCGCAGGCCGGGCTGCAAGCGCGAGCTTATCGAGCTGCTTGATATGGACGCCAAAGCGCCGCTCGGCGGCATCGATACCTCTCTGATAACGGACATGGAGGGGCTGTTCCGAAAGTCGAAGCGTAAAAACTTCGACGGCATCGAGACGTGGGACACGTCAAACGTCGTAACGATGAAACACATGTTCGCCGGCGCGGAGTTCTTCAATCACGACATAAGCGGCTGGAACGTCTCCAACGTCCGGGACATGTCCAATATGTTCGCCGGAGCGGGGACGTTCAACCAGCCGCTGAACGGCTGGGACGTCTCGTCCGTAACGGATATGAGCGGGATGTTCGACAGCGCCACAGACTTCAACCAGCCGCTTGACCGATGGAACGTCTCGCGCGTCGAAAACATGAGCAATATGTTCCAATGCGCTTTTCACTTCAATCAGCCGCTCGACTGCTGGGACGTCTCGAACGTCGCAGATATGGAAGGGATGTTCTGCGGCTGCCGGGGCTTCAACCAGCCCCTGGGAAGCTGGAACGTCTCAAAGACGGCGAGCATGAAATTCATGTTCCTCTGGGCATGCAGCTTCAATCAAAATATAAGTTCGTGGAACACCTCCGGCGTGAAGGACATGTGCGGCATGTTCGACGCGGCGAAGAGCTTCAACCAGCCGCTCGAAGCGTGGGATGTCTCCGGCGTCACGGATATGAGCAGGATGTTCCATCAGGCGGATGCGTTCAATCAGCCGCTTGCGTCGTGGAACGTATCAAATGTTAGGGACATGAGCGATATGTTCCACTGCGCCTTGAGCTTCAACCAGCCGCTGAATTCGTGGAACGTCTCGAACGTCGAAAACATGGCGCTGATGTTCGACGGGGCGGAGCGCTTCAACCAGCCGCTCGACCGCTGGGACGTATCGAAAGTCAAAGATATGGCCTATATGTTCTGCGAAGCGGCGTCGTTCCGCCAGCCGGTAACGGCGTGGCGGCTGCGCGATCAGTCTCCAAGACATATATTCCTCAGGTCGCCGCGCTACTGCGATATGGAGTCGCGCATCATGTGCCTCGCCGCGCTCGACCGTAACAGCAGGGAATACGACCTTCAGGAGATGATAAAAATCTTCGGGGCGAAGGCCGTCTATGACGCGCTGCTGCAATACGGCGCGAAATACGGCCTCAAGGAGTGCGCCGAATACGTAACGTCGCATTACGCGGACGAACTGAAAGCATAACGCCACTCGCGGCGTTCCACATACGAAAGGAGGCTCGAAATGAGCAAAAAGTATAAGCCGACCAGTACGAAGGAACTGAGAAAGCTTGTTCAAGAGGATATATGCCTCGGCGACATCGACATTTCCCTGGTAACGGATATGAGCTGGCTGTTCTGCGATTCCGCACGTACCGACTTTGACGGGCTTGAAACGTGGGCCACGTCGCACGTCACTACGATGGAACGAATGTTTCACAGGGTGAAGCATTTCAACCATCCCATAGGGAATTGGGACGTCTCGTCCGTAACGAACATGGAGTGCATATTTTGCGGATGCAGCGACTTTAATCAGCCGTTAGGGGATTGGAACGTTTCGTCCGTAACGAATATGGAGTCGATGTTCGGCGGCTGCGTCAAATTTAATCAGCCGCTTAACGATTGGGACGTCTCAAAGGTCCAGAAAATTTCGTGTATGTTCTGCGAAGCCGAGAAGTTTAACCAGCCGCTCGACAAATGGGATACGTCGGAAGTCCGTGAAATGGCGTGGACCTTCGCCGGATGCCTCGAGTTTAATCAGAATATCGGCATGTGGGATACGTCGAAGGTCACAAGGATGGAAGGGATGTTCGAGGGGGCGGTACGTTTCAACCAGCCGCTGAATGATTGGGACGTCTCGAACGTGCGGTATATGTTACGCATGTTCGACGGGGCGAAAAGCTTCAATCAGCCGCTCGACCGCTGGAACGTGGGCCGCGTCGAAGACGCCGAAAGGATGTTCAAAAACGCGCGCAGCTTCAGCCAGCCGCTCGATACGTGGCTGATACCGCGGTTCTGCGACATAAGCAATATGTTCCTGTACGCTCCGAAATTCACCGACGTCAAGACTTTGACGCTCTGCTTCCACCTTGCCGCAAAAAAGAGCTGCCGCGCGAGGCTGAAAGAAAAGCTGGACAAGCTCGCCCCTGCGGAGGTGTACGCGGAACTTTCGCGCTACGGCAGCGAGCACACGGCGGAATATAAACGCGAGCTTGAAGCGGCCCATCCCGAGCTGCAAGGCTCCGCCGTCGCCGTCGTGGGAACGGAGAAGCGCAAGCCCCGCTCAAAGCGCGAGCTTATAGAGCTTCTGGACATGGGCGCAAAAATGCCGCTCGCCAATATCGACACTTCTCTGATAACCGACATGGAAGGCCTCTTCCGAAAGTCTAAGCGCAGCAACTTCACCGGCATCGAGACGTGGGACACGTCGAACGTCGTAACGATGAAGCAAATGTTTGCCGGCGCGATCTACTTCAACCACGATATAAGCAGTTGGAACGTCTCGAAAGTGCGGAATATGTCCCGCATGTTCGAGGGGGCGCACAGATTTAATAAGCCGCTTGAGGCCTGGGATGTGAGCAGCGTAACGGACATGAGCGATATGTTTTCCAACGCGGAGCGCTTCAACCAGCTGCTCGACGGATGGAACGTCTCAAGCGTCCGGAACATGCGGTGCATGTTCTACTACGCCCTCTCCTTCAATCAGGATCTAAACTCGTGGAATGTCTCGAACGTTACCGACATGGGCGATATGTTCCGTTTTGCCACGAGTTTCAACCAGAATATAGCGTCGTGGGACGTCTCAAGCGTTACCGACATGGACGGCATGTTCTACATAGCGGAGCGCTTCAACCAGCCTATCGGCGCATGGAACGTTTCCGCCGTCACGAATATGAGACAGATGTTCTGGAGGGCCGCGGCATTTAACCAGCCGCTTGAAAAGTGGAACGTCTCGAACGTGCGGACCATGCGCGAGATGTTCTGCGAAGCGTCGAGCTTCAACCAGCCGCTGAATGATTGGAACGTCTCAAACGTGCAGGATATGCGCGAGATGTTCTCCAAAGCGTCGAGCTTCAACCAGCCGCTGGACCGCTGGAACGTCTCGAACGTGCGGAATATGTTCTGCATGTTCAACGAGGCGAAACAATTTAATCAGCCGCTCGACAGCTGGGACGTCTCAAACGTTACAGATATGGGCTATATGTTCTGCGAAGCGGTCTCGTTCCGGCAGCCGGTAACGGCGTGGCGGCTGCATCGCGGCCAGTCTCCGAGGTGTATGTTCATCAGGCTGCCCGACTACCGCGACATGGAGTCGCGCGTCATGTGCCTCGCCGCGAGCAGCGGCGACGGCATGGAATACGACCTTCAGGACGCGGTAGGAATATTCGGGGCGAAGGCCGTCTATGACGCGCTGCTGCAATACAGCGCGAAATACGACGTCGCGGAGTGCGTCGAATACATGAAATTGCATTACGCGGACGAACTGAAAGCGTAGCGCCCCGCGCGCCTGAGCCCTTTACCTCCCGCCGCACTGTACGCGCGGCGGGATTTTTTCCCCGCTAGCTTTTTGAAAGCATAGGCCTTTCCGACGCTGTGAGAAAATTTCACAGCCGCTGTTAATTTCTCTCTCTTCCTTCGCGCACGCGTGCAAGTTATCATTTATGCAAGAAACGCGGTTCTTATGAATTATATGGTAAAGGGGGGAGCGTCATGACGGACAACATGATGCTGATAACGCTTTTCGACACGCTTTATCCATGCTGGGACGCGGAGATGCTCGAAGCCGAGGGAGCCGATATGGAGGCCGTCGCGAGGCTCGTGGATGAGGGGTTGCTAGAACGGCGCGGCGGCGTATATTCTCTCAGCTCATTAGGGGCAGCGGAGTTCCGCCGCGTCGCGCTTGAGAACTTCCTCGACGAGAAGCCTGGAAAGGCGCCGGAGGATCGCGCGCGCTCGGCTCGCGCCGGAAAATTTCTGAAGGCGCTCGACGCCGCGCATTCGCAGCGCTGGGGGATAAAACAGTACTACACTTCGCCGCGCCTTGAAATGTTCCCGAAAGTCCCGGACGGCGGCCTTTTCCGCGTCGACGGCGGCCGCCTCTCGTGGCCGTACATGGAGGGTGCGGATGAGCGCGAAATAGAAGAAACCTTCGTCCCCGGCGGCCTGTGGGGGCGGAAGGAGAGGCTGGAGGCGGCGTGCGCGAAGGCCGCTGAGTGGGCCGAGGCGAACCGCGGACGCATAGACGTATATTCGCCCGACGTTTTTTACGTCTGCCGTTACGATTACCGCTGCTACGAACATTTCAAGCCGCACCCGAACGATCCGCTGCGCCTTGTGAACACAGACCGATTCGCCTTCGTCTTCGACGGCGGCGACGAGGGAGAGGAGCTTGCCGAGATAGGGAAATTCAGGCGCTGGACGAATTTCATGCGGCGCGTCGCGCTCATCGACTACTTCGACATAGACGAACAGGAGCAGGACAGCGTCAGCGTGGTCTATCTGGTCTCAGCGAAGGAACGCGAGGCAGTGGAGCGGGCAAAGCGGCTTTCACGCTTCGGCCCCGCGCTGACCGATGGGGCTGAGCCGTTCGAAATATGGACGCTTTCGGAAGAGGCGCTCTTCGCCGTCAAGGATAAGCGCGAACTTATATGGGAACTGCTCCCGCATACGGCGCACCCTGTACGCCGTATGGAGGCATGCAGCTGTTGCAAGATTTAAGGAGGCATTTTTTATGGCTGTTTCGAAAAACGCTCTCAAGGGCACGCTCTGCGTCATCGCAGCCGGGATGTGCTGGGGTACTACAGGGACGATACAGGCCTTCGCGCCGGAGGGCGCTTCGTCGCTCACAGTCGGTTCGGCGCGCGTCGTATTCTCAGGCGTCATTCTTCTGTTGTTTATGTTGGCGAAGCGCGGGCGGGCGCTTTTCGCCGGCGGCTGGAGCGTCCGCGGCGTGATTCTCGCCGCAGCCGGGCTCGCCGCCTATCAGCTGACATTCTTTACTGCGGTGCGCATGACTGGAGTCGCCGTCGGCACGATGGTCGCGATCGGCGCGGCCCCGCCCGTTGCTGGGATATGCGGGCGGCTCTTTTTCAGGGAGCGGCTCTCGCCCCGCTGGTACGCGGCGACCGTGCTCGCCGTCGCAGGGTGCGTAATGCTCGTCCTAGGGGGCAACAGCGGCGCGCTCGAAATCAGCTTCTTAGGCGTATTCCTCGCCTTCTGCGCCGCGCTCTCATACGCGCTCGAAGGCGTCGGCCTTCGCATGATACAGAAAGGGCCGTACGACACAATTGCGGTAGTCAGCGCCGTCAGCGGACTCATGGCGTTGCCGTGGCTGCTCACTGGGGACGCGGCGTGGATGCTCGAGCCGCGCGGCGCGCTCTGCATGGCGCTCCTGACTTTCCTCAGCACTGTAATCCCATACACGCTCTTCACCATCGGAGTTCAGAACGTCGAGCTCGGCGTCGTCTATACGCTGAGCCTTGCAGAACCGCTGACCGCGTGGTTCCTCTCGACCGTGCTGTTGGGCGAGCGACTTTCAATTCTAGGCTCCATAGGCGTCGCGGTGCTCTTCTCCGGCATCCTTCTGCTCGCGCTTTCAAAGAAAAACGAATAACGGCGCGCGCGTAAAATTAAAGCTGCACTCATAATTTACGGGTCCCGCCGCATGAGGCGGGGCCCGTCGTATAATTATGGCGGCGGGCCGCGCGTGCGGCCGGCGCCGGAGGGAGGAAGATTTCGCCATGCAGACGTATATGATAGCGGGAGGCGCGGCGCTCGCCGCCGCCGTAGGATATATTTCGATTTACAACAGGCTTCGCCGCCTAGCAGTGAAGGTCGAGGAGGGCGGCTCCGACATCGACGTAGCGCTTGAAAAACGCTACGATCTGCTTTCCGAGGAAATCGAGGCCGTGAAAAAATTTCTCAGGCACGAATATGAAACCTACGCCGCAGTCACCGGGTTGCGCAGCGGCATAGACGTTGCTGACAGGCGGTGTGAGGAACGGACGCTGACGCGCGAACAGGCCGAGGCGATCAACGAGGCCATCGGCGCGCAGTCCGCGAAGATGGAGGAAATCAAAACGCAGATGGCGCAGCAGAGGCGCGGAAAGAAAAACGGCGCGGCTGGGCGCAAGTTGGGCGCTGGCGAGAAAATAGGCCTTCTTTCATCTATCCAGCAGAGCCTCGGCGGCGTCGGAGCGGCAGTCAACGCGCTCGCGGAGCAGTACCAAACCGCCCGGCAAAACACAAAAATCATTAGGGGTCGGAGCGGCAGTCAACGCGCTCGCGGAGCAGTACCCCGTGCTCTATTCGTCGGCTTCTATGGAACATTTCCAGCGCTCCATCCGCGACGTCGAAGAGCACCTCCAGGCGGCGCGCCGTCTCTACAACGCCAACGTATCGCTCTACAACCAAACGATAGCGTCGTTCCCGTGGCTTGTCGTCGCGCGCATCCACGGCATGGAGAAGGCGGAGTTTTACGAGATAGACGACAGGAAAAGGGAGTTTAAGGTAAATTTTGACTGACAGGGCATTTTCAGCGGACGAGGCGATAAGCGAGGCGCAGCTTGAAACTCTGCGCGAGAGCGCGAGGAAGCGCACCCGCTTCGCATACATGCTTGCGGCGCTTTCGTTCCCATTCTTCTGCTGGCTCTTCTACACGCAGCAGCTCGCCGACGACGGAAGCGCGGCGATTGTGAGCAACGCCATAGCCGCGGCCGTGGCTTCGTCTGGGATCTTCGGCTTTCTTTATACCGTAGTCGTGCGGCGCGCGCACTCGCGTTTCGTCGAGAGCTTCAAGGCGAAGTACGTGCTGCCGGTGATAGACGCGCTCCCCGGCTTCTCGCAGCTCGAGTTCCGCAGCCGCGAGGGTTTCGAGTGGGAAGAAGTGCGCGAGGCCGCGGTCGTCAAATGCGGCGACAAAAAATATTTCAAACGTGAAGATTTGCTGACCGGCCTCTGCGAGGGCGCGCGCTTCCGCATCAGCGACGTGACGGCGCGCCGCATGGTGAGGAGGGGAAAAAAGCGTGAGCTTGAGGTGCTCTTCGACGGGCAGGTGATGTGCTTCTCTCGTTTCGACGGCGCTAAGGTCAGTGACGGATTCGTACAGGTCTTTCGCCGCGAGTTCTTTTCCGACATCGGAGGCTCGCGCGCCGAGTACCGCATAATGACGGAGAACGCGGCTTTCAACGACAAATTCAACGTTTTCGCGGCGGACGAGCACAACGCATATTACATCCTCACGCCGCAGCTGATCGGAAAGATTATGGAATTTTCGGAGGCGGCAGGCGCGCCCGTCTCGCTAGTCTTCTCCGGGGAAAAGCTCTACGCCGCGGTCAAACGGCGCGGGATGTTCGTCCCCGCCCTAGACGAGCCTGTTCGCGCGCAGAAGGAGCGTCTCGGCGGCGACATAGCCGTCCTGCGCAAAGCCGCGGAGCTTCTCGTAAATTTGCCGGAATGAGCCAAAACTCGCGCCGCGGCCTTAATTGCAGCCGCGCGGCGTACAATTCAACTGTTTTTTCGGCCTCTTACAATTCGCTATAACTTAATAAAAATGTAAAAAGTCCGTTTATGTGTTTGCGAAAGCGGCCTTCCGCCGCCGTTTTTTAACGAAAAACATTCTTTGAAGACTGTATCTGCGCCGTGAAATTAGGCGGACGGCCCGACGCGCCTTGCAAAACGCGGGGCTAGCCCTCTTCGCCTTGACTTCTCGGCTCTTGCCGTTATCATAGAAGTCGCGTTTAGAGTGCCGGCGGCGTATGCGACTGAAAAATCCCAGAGACGGCGGACTTCGTCCGCTTTTTGGAGAAAAAGCTCCATGCCGCCTTCGAACTCTCAAGGAGGTAAATATGCGGAAACTAATGAGAAAGCGGCATTTCCATCTGCCGCGGATCGCAGCTATGCTCCTGCTTCTGCTCTCGATAGTCCTTCACCCGGACGCCTGCAAGGGCAGCACGGAACCACAGCCGAAAACACATACCACCCTCTCGGATCAAACTGTGATAGGGCCGGCGGAAAAATCCGCCGAAATGCAGACGGCTGCGGAAAAAATACGGAGCCAGATACTCCGTATCGCGCAGGACAACGCCGCGACGAAAGCGAAAATGGAGAAGAGGCGCGAGGAGGCGCGGTCGGCCAAGTACGATCAGTCGATATACAGCGCGCTGAAGCATCACGGGCTGACGGAGGAACATCTTGCGAAATGGCGTCACGACCACCCGCTCAGCACGCTCAACAGGCTGGACAAGCTGCCGCCTGCGATGCAGCGCCGCGTGGCGAACACGGCGACGTTCATCAGAAAGGTGAATTCGAAGATATCGCATGAAACGGCCTGGCGCGAGGCCAGCGCGCTTGTGTTTTACAGCATCAAGTACGGCGTACCGTCGCACCTCGCGGTCGGCATAGCGAAAGCGGAGAGCCATTTCAACCCCAATGCGAGGAGCAGCGCCGGTGCGCTCGGCGTCATGCAGGTCATGTGGAAGGTGCATAACGGAATGCTGCGCGCTAAAGGCATAGCGCCGACGCGCGACCACATGTTCGACCCCGAAAGAGGAATCGAGGCCGGCGTACTGATACTGTCGCGCTACATCACGGCTTACGGCACGGTGCAGAAGGCGCTCAACAGGTATTACGGCGGTATCTCCGGCAGCTATCTGAAAAAAGTCAACAAGAACATGGCTCAGCTTAAAAGCCATTCCGAAGCGACTGGCTATTAGAAAAAGAAAAGACGAAAACACTCTGACGTAACCGGGAGGCCGCGCGCTTCCCCGCTTTTTATGCTCAGTCGTTGCGTTCTGACTGCGCGGCGATGTGATCGCGCTTACATAAGTCGCACATGGGAGGGCGCAAGACGGATGATGAAGGGCGCGCTACGGAATTTCTCCATAGCCGAGCTTGGATTTTAGAAGAGGATTCCGACGGCGCAGTAAACGAGCAGCAGCGCCATAACGGCGCTGAAAAGCCTGCCGTGGTTCCGCAGAGCGCGCTGGAAAAGCACGCCGAAGAGCGCCCACGTCCAGTTCGCCGCCGAGCCGATCACGGCGAGCAGCACCGCGAAGGCCGCGACCACGGCGGTGGAATCGAAGGCGGGCATGACGAACGATGTCAGAGCCGTCACGCCGTATAGCATTATCTTCACATTTACGAACTCAAGCACGAAGCCGGCCCAGAAGCCGCAGTCGACGTCGCTTTCGCCGTCCGCCGCCTCCGACGAACGCCACGTTTTCCACGCGAGCCAGAGGATGTAGGCCGCGCCGGCCCACTCCATGAACGGCATAATCTTCGGCACGAATGAGGCGAGCGCGACCGAGAACAGCGCGCAGAGCAGCATGACTATTATGAAGCCGGCGAAGACGCCGACGAGCACGCGCCACGCGCGCGCTATGCCGTAGCGCCCAGCCGCCGACATCGAAAGTATATTATTCGGCCCCGGCGTAAAGGCCGAAGCGAAAACGTAAAGCGCGAAACCTACAAGGTTGAACTCTTCCATAAACACACGCCCCGAAGTTTTTTCATATTCTATCACGCACGCGGCGAAACGAAGCTTGACGAAAAAATGCCGGCTGCACGCGGCTTCGCCGCGAAATTCTGCGCCGCTAAGATGAACGCGCGCTGCCTGCGGCGTTTTGCTTGACAAGTGTGCATATGCACACTATGATATACGGCGTAACGTCGGAGGCGATCGATTTGGCCGGAATCATAAAATGCCGCCGCGTCTGCTGCGACACACGGGCGCGGAGATTTTCGACCGAGGGCGCGGAGGAGTCCGTGCGGCTGACGGTCGAGGAGCTTGAGAGCCTGCGGCTCTGCGATCTCGAAGGTGCGGACCAAAGCGCCGCGGCGCAGTCGATGGGCGTTTCGCGCGGCACGCTCCAGCGCATCGTCTACTCGGCGCGGCGTAAAGTCGCAGATGCCCTCTGCACGGGCAAGGCGATACATATAGGCGGAGGTAACTTCAGCCCCGCGGCGCGTAAGTGCGGACGGCGCGCGCTCTGCTCGCGCTGCCGCTTCGCGCGTGGCGGCTGCGAAAATTCAGATACGAATACAAATTATGAAGCGGGGGACGCAACGATGATGAAAGACGGAATAATAGCGGTAACTATGGAGGATGGGCAGATTTTCCAGCATTTCGGACACACGCGCTGGTTCGAGCTCTACGAGATAAAGGGAGGCGCTGTAGCCTCGCACAGGACTCTCGACGCGGCGGGCAGCGGGCACTCGGCGCTCGGTGGCCTGCTGCGCGCCAACGGCGTCAACCTGCTGATCTGCGGCGGCATCGGCGGCGGCGCGAAGAACGTCCTGGCCGCGGCCGGAATCGAACTTATATCGGGCGTCAGCGGCCCCGTAGACGAAGCGGTGAAGCTTTACCTGGAAGGCAGACTTCACGACGACCCGTCTGCCGAGTGCCGCCACCACGACCACGGAGGCCATGAGTGCGGCCATCACGACGGCGCGCCGCACGGCGAATGCCGCGGCTGCGGCCATGAGCCGCACAGCTGCGACTAACTCCAATAGGCGAATTCACACGAAAGCGGCGGGCTGTGAAGCCCGTCGCTTTTTCGTATCTCTAGTATCATCCAAAGTCCGCTCCGGCCTGAGCTCGCCGTGACAAGAATAAACCCGCCATGGGCGGCGGGATTATTGGGTGAAGCGTACAAGATGCTCTGAGCCCGCCACGCGAGCCGTGCGCTTTCGTCTTGTTTGTACGGCGTCATGCTTGATATTGCGAAACAATTCACGTCATATTTAACATAAAATTTTCTATTCTTGTGTGTCTGAAATATTTTTTATCATCTCCATAGTAATTTTAAAGGCAATAGGGTATAATGCTCTTCAATGCGCGAATAAGCGTTCAAAACAATCGCCTATGGTTGACCGCGTTCATGCGGAGAGAAGTAGGAATACTGAGCCGCAGTGCAGCGGCTTTTTATTATAAACAGTCATCTAATCCAACCGAAAGGGGAATTGCCATGTCGGAATCCAACAGCGTAATGAAGTCTTACCGTTTCCCGATAATCCTGCTCTGCGCTATAGCGCTCGGCTGCGTCATCGGGGCGGTGATGGGCGAAAGGGCCCTCGTCCTTAAACCGCTCGGGGACCTGTTCATCAACGCGATGTTCATGGTCGTCGTCCCGCTCGTCTTTTCAACGATATGCAGCGCCGTCGCTTCCATGTCGTCTATGGAGCGCCTCGGCAAAGTTATGAAATCGCTTGTACTCGTCTTTATCGTCACAGGCGCTGTCGCGGCCCTGCTGATGTTAGTCACGGTTACGTTCTTCCCGCCGGCCGAGGGCGTCCACATTGAGATGGAGGCGGCCGGCGAAATCCAGGCGCTCAGCACGCCAGACCAGATAGTCAAGGCCGTCACGACGGACGACTTCGTCAAACTGCTTTCGCGCAGCGCGATGCTCCCGCTGATACTCTTTACAATATTCTTCGGCTTCTGCCTCCAGTCCCTTGGAGAGCGCGGCCGCGCCGTCGGACGCGGCATCGGCGTATTCGCCGACGCGATGCTGAAGATGGTACAGTACCTCATGTACTACGCTCCCATCGGGCTCATGGCCTACTTCGCGACGCTCGTCGGCGACTACGGCCCGAAGCTGCTCGGCGCATACTTCCGCGCGATTGTCATTTACCACATCGCCACCTTCGGCTATTTCTTCATCGCATTCACGATATACTCGTGGTGGGCGACGCAGGGCAAGGGTGTCCGCACTTTCTGGGGGAACATAATCCCGCCCGCGCTTATGGCGCTCGGCTCCGGAAGCAGCACCGCGACGCTGCCGCTCAACCTTGAGGCGGCCTCTAAAATGGGCATCCCGCGCGACATAAGCGAGATCACGCTTCCCATAGGCGCGACTGCGCACATGGAGGGATCGTGCCTCTCCGGGATTCTTAAAATCTCGTTCCTCTTCGGCATATTCGGCCTGCCCTTCGACGGTATCGGAACGATGGCGACCGCCGTCACGGTTGCGGTGCTTTCCGGCGTCGTCCTCTCCGGCATCCCGGGCGGCGGACTCGTCGGCGAAATGCTCATAGTCAGCCTCTACGGCTTCCCGCCAGAGGCCTTCCCGATAATAGCGACGATAGGCTTCCTCGTAGACCCGGCGGCGACGATGGTCAACGCGACCGGCGACACATGCTCGTCCCTCATCATCACGCGTCTCGTCGAAGGCAAGGACTGGTTCGTCAAAGCGATGGCGGGCAAGGAAGCGGCGTAACTTTTGCTGCAAATATAGACACAATGGCGCGGCCTTCGGGCCGCGCTTTTCGTATGCGCGCATTTGCGGCGGCGGACTGTTCGGAAATCTCGCGCCGCACACACAGGAGGGCCGTTTCCCCATAACGAAGGTTTGCGCCCTCTGCTGGATTCAAAGGGCGCGCTTCGTGTGTTGGGAAGGTCGTGAGGCTTATAGGAGAGAGAGTTTTATTCAACGAGAGCTCTGGAACCGCGTGGTGAAGGGAACCTCGCGGGAGAAGCTTTCGTTCTTCTTGTGTTAGCGTTAGCTAACCAATGACACTGTTATATTAACAGAGGCTAACCGGCATGTCAACACATTCTGTGAAAATAAAAAGGAAAAATTTATGCGCGCATCCAAGCGCGAAGGGCTGCGTATTTCGCGGCGGCGCCGTAAATCGCCGGCGCCGGCTCAAAGCGAAGAGCGGAATGAGGGAAGCGGCCCGCCTGCATAAAATCGCAGAAAAAAGCGCGCGTCTGGGCTTCTTTGCCCTTCGCGACGCGGCTGCGATATTATCGGAACGAGGCGCGTGTTATAATCGTTATTCATAAGCTACAGCTAATTATAAAAATTCCGCCGATAGGAGGCTTTTTGATGCTTAAAGACTTGTTTAAGGACAGCGGCTGCCCGCGCGGGGCGGTGGGGAAGATGATCCTCTCGATGATGAACAGGGGGCACAGGGCGCTGCACGAGTGGGCGCTCTCGCTTGTCGAAATAGCTCCGCGTGCACGGGCGCTCGACATAGGCTGCGGCGGAGGCTCCGCGATGGCGCTTCTGCTTAGTAGGCGCTGCCATGAAGGCAAGGTATGCGGCATAGACGTATCGGAGTGCGGCCTAGAATGCAGTGCGCGGCGCAACGCAAACGCGATAGCCGCGGGCCGGTGCGAGGTGCGCGCCGGCAGCGCGGAGGCGATACCCTACCCCGATGGATATTTCGACATAGCGACGGCCTTCGAGACGCTTTACTTCTGGCCGGACCTAGACGGCGCGTTCGCAGAAGTGCTGCGTGCGCTCAAGCCCGGCGGAACCTTCATAATAGCGAACCACCAGGGCGATCCAGAACGCGCGGAATGGGCTGACGTGGTCGACAACATGACCGTCCGTGGCGAAGAAGAGATAACGGCGCGCCTGACGCGCGCCGGCTTTGCCGATATTACGCCGCACCGCAGCGAAAAAGGCTGGCTCTGCGTAGTCGCTAGGAAGCCCGAGCTTCGCGGCTAGCCGCGGAAATTTGCGCCGAGCGGCGCGTATATGCGAAACAGGCCGTGGCTTTGCGCCCCGGCCTGTTTCGCATTGGAAGGGAGTTTTATGGTTTGATGCGTCGTCTTTAGAAGTAGAGATCCTGCGCGCCCTCTTCGAGCTTCTTGAGGCGCTCTTTCGTCAGTTCGCGGACGCGCTCGCTCGGTATCTGTTCTACTTCCTTCGCGATGACCTTTTCTCCGAGTTCTTTCAGATGGTCGGAGCCGTAGCCGAGGAGGTATTCCTTGAATGTGAGTATCGCGTTCGGCTGGCAGATGTTGCGTATCTGCCCCGATTTTGCGAGGGACATGAAGCGGTCGCCGGTGCGTCCCTGGCGGTAGCAGGCGGTGCAGTAGCTTGGAATGTAGCCGTCCTCGCAGAGCCATGTAAGCACTTCGTCCGGCGTGCGGTCGTCGGAGATTTTGAACTGCGCCGTGTCGGGGCTGTCGGGCTGGCCGATTTCCTTATGATAGCCGCCGATGCCGGTGCATGAGCCGGCGCTGCACTGCGAGATTCCGAGGTCGAGTTCCTTGCGGCGCGTCTCCGGCGTTTCGCGCGTGGATATTATCATGCCCGTGTACGGCGTGGCGACGCGCAGCGTGGCGATGACGCGCAGGAACTGCTCGTCGGTCGGGATGTAGGGGAATGTCTTAATATCGACGCCCTCAGCTTCGCGCAGGCGCGGAACTGATATCGTGTGCGGGCCGACGCCGCATACCTTTTCGAGATTTTCCGCGAGCATCAGCTGTGCCACCGTTTCATACTTGTAGTCGTAAAGGCCGTATAGGACGCCTGTGCCGACGTCGTCAATGCCGCCTTCCTGCGCGCGGTGGAGCGCCGTCGTGTGCCAGTTGTAGATGCTCTTCGGGCCTGTCGGGTGCAGCTTCGCGTAGGTCGGGCGGTGGAAGGTCTCCTGGAAGAGTATGTAGGTGCCTATCTGCGCCGCTTTGAGCCGCTTGAACTCTTCGACCGTCGTCGCCGCGATGTTGACGTTTATCCTGCGGATGGAGTCGCCGCGCGAGTTGCGGTAGGCGTAGACGCGCTCCATGCACTGGATGATGTAGTCGAGCGGCGAGTTGACGGGGTCTTCGCCGGATTCCATCGCTATGCGCTTATGTCCGAGCGCGAGTATCGCGTCAGTCTCCTGGTCGATCTCCTCCATTGTGAGTTTTTTGCGGAACATCATCGTGTTGTTCTTGCAGAAACCGCAGTAGGTGCAGCCGTTCACGCAATAGTTAGAGACGTAGAGCGGCGCAAAGAGGACTATGCGGCGTCCGTATATGCGTTCCTTTATCTCCTTCGCGAGCGAGTAGAGCTCTTCTTCAAGCTCTGGGTCCGTTATTTCGAGGAACACCGCGGCTTCGCGGTGGTCGAGGCCGTGGCACTCGCGCGCCTTTGCTATAAGTTCGCGCACGGCGCCTTTGTCGGCGGCAAGTTTCTTCGCCCGCTCCAGAGTCCCTAGTATTTCTGCATCGTTGATGAAAGAAGCGTCCTGAAACTGATTCTTATCGTACATATTTTCCACACCCTCCAGTTTGTATTCCGCCTGCGCCGTCCATATAAAAAGGCTCTTCGTCCGTCGGACGAAGAGCCACAATTATCCTTACTTTCTCGGCTACTTCTCTCCGAACGGAACGTCCGATCAGACAGATAGTTTTTCTCGCAGCCAAATACCGTGCGTCCCGGAGTGTTTCCAAGAGCGCGGAAGTTGCAGGCAGCTTGTTGCATTTATCACATAGTCCATTTTAGCAACCAATAACGTTTCTTGCAAGGAGCGACACAAATTTTCTCACAAAGCGCAAAATGTGTAAGCTGATGCTTATTGTCACGGAGTGCAACTGAAATTATCGTTAGAATAGGAGAGTTAGCCTGTCGTAACTATATATCGAAGAGGCGTTGTATATGAGGTCTGAGTGCGTGGGCTGCCTGCTCGCCGCCGGTTGGGATGAGCGCTGTTTAGGATGATGGAAAAGTACGTGTTTTTTTCTGTGTCAACGATAGTTCACGATCTGCCAGGACGCATACGCTACAGTCTCTCTCCGGTGCTGAAAAAGCGCGCCTGAACCGTGCGCAAGCAAACAAATCCCCGCGCTATGGAGCTTCACCGGCGCGGGGAATTTTTATATTGTGAGACGCACGTCCGCGTTAAAATACAAACCGCACGAGCGCCATATAGCAGACAGTCCCGCCGAGTATAGACAGAAGCATATTCCGCCGCCAAAGATGAAGCGCCGCAGTCGCGGCTATCGCCACAAGCTCCGGCAGTCCGTGGCTGCCGCCTGCGAAATCGACATGCCTTAGGCAGTAAACCACAAGCATAGCGAAAATAGCCGATGGCAGTGCCTTGCCGAGATATTGCACATAGCGCGGCACGGGACGCCCCTCGCGGAATATGATAAACGGAAGGAAACGCGTCGCCATCGTACCAGCGGCGCATATCGCTATCGTAACGACCTCCTGCGCCGCCGTCACTCCGCCCACCCCCCGGCGCGCTCAATAGGGCCTCTAAAGGCCGAAAGACAGACAAGAATGCAAATCATACTAGGGACGAGAAAAGAATCCGCCCCGAACAGGACGAGGCAGACTGCGGAGGCGGCGAGGCCGATAAGCCCGGTCCAGTGTTTTTTCTCTTTCAGCCACTGTTCTAGGAAAATCACTACGAACATAGCCGTCATAACAAACTCAATCCCCTCCGTGTCAAAAGTCAGAAGCGACCCCAGCAGCCCGCCGAGCGTCGCGCCTGATACCCAATAAAGATGATTGAGCAGCGTCACGAAAAACATAAACCAGCCGCGGTCGACCCCTTTCGGAATTGAAGCCGTATAATTTATCGAAAAAGTTTCATCGCACATTCCGAATATAAGATACGGGCGCATCCAGCCCAGCCCTTTGAACTTTTCAAGCATAGACACTCCGTAAAAAAGATGCCGCGCCTGTATCATCAGCGCCGCAAGCAGCGTCTGCACCGGCGCGAACGGCGAAAGCAGCATTGAGACGGCGACGAACTCGAGCGATCCGCCGAAAATAACGGCGCTCATGATCATAGGGTACCAGAAGCTGAACCCGGAGACATTCATGAAAATCCCGTAAGCCAGCCCTATAAACCAAAAACCGGCGAAAATCGGCAGCGTATATGGAAAAGCCGCCCTAAGAGCTTTCAGCCTGACATGTCCTCCGTCCTGCAAAAACTTTTCCCCCATCCCAGCCGCACGCGGCGTATTTTATCAGCACTAACGTTACATTGTATCAGAACATCCGCCAAGCATGAAGCGGCGCGCCATGGACGGCTGCCGTGCAGCAAAAACAAAAACGCCCGTAGTCAGGCAAAAGGCGGCATAAACAAGAAGACGAAAGAGACACAGCGGCATCGCGCCGTCTTTTATGTTATACTAACACGCAATGCATATATATGAATATTTGCATGAGTAATTTTACTTAAAAACCGACAGGTTTTTTGTGAAAAGGAGTGAGGGCCAAACCTCATAATGATGTATGCCCGGCGTACGGCTAAGCCGTGGGCATGGTTTCCCGAGCTGATCCATATATGCCGCCATGCGACTGCGAGGCGCGGCGGCGGAAGAAAATAATACAGACGCGGCGCAGGCCGCAGACGGAGGTAAAACAATGTCCTTTGAATTTGCAGACAACATCACAACCATCGCGCTGAACGCCGTCATGACGCTCGCGCTCGCAGGGCTGCTTCTGCTGCTCGGCTATCACGTGAGGAAGAAAATACCCGCGCTTGCGAAATACTGCATCCCAGCGCCCGTTATCGGCGGATTCATATTCATGTTCGTGACCTTTGCAGGGCACGCGACCGGCACCTTCCAGGTTAAATTTACGAACATCTTCCAGGATTACTTCATGCTCGCCTTCTTCACGACGGTCGGCCTCGGCGCGAGCCTTAAGCTGCTCAAGAAGGGCGGCCTGCTGCTTATCGTCTACTGGCTCTGCTGCGGCGTCATATCCGTATTTCAGAACCTTATAGGAATAGGAGTCGGCACGCTCGTAGGCGTCGAAGCTCCCTATGCGCTGCTCGCCTCGGCGATATCCATGATAGGCGGCCACGGAGCGGCGCTCAGCTACGGTGGGGACTTCGTGCGCATGGGCTATCCGCACGGGACGCTCGTCGGCGCGGCGGCGGCGACCTTCGGGCTGATATCGGCCGTTCTCGTCGGCGGCCCGCTTGGACGCGCGCTGATCGAGAGACACCATCTGAAACCGGAGGAGACGCAGCAGAACTATGACGACATCAAAAGCGTCAACGCGGCCTCCGGAGGCGAGCTCTCCGCCCTCGACGTAATAACGAACGTCGTCGCGATCATCGTCTGCATGGCGATAGGCACGGAGCTCTCAGGCGCGATAGGCAAGGTCATCGGCATGAGCTTCCCGACCTACGTCGGCGCGATGTTCACTGCGGTGATCGTGCGCAACATCAACGACTCGCTGCATCTTTACAGGTTCAACTTCCCGCTTGTCGACGGTATAGGCGACGTTATGCTCAACCTCTACCTCTCGCTTGCGATGATGACGCTCGCGCTCTGGGACCTCGCTGGACTCATCGGCGGACTCCTGCTCGTCCTCATCTGCCAGGTGCTCTTCATGGTGGTAGTGGCGTACTTCGTAGTATTCCGCATCCTCGGCAAAAATTACGACGCCGCCGTCATGTGCGCGGGCCTCTGTGGCCACGGTCTCGGCGCCACCCCCTCGGCCATCGTCAACATGACCTCGGTCAAGGACCGCTACGGCATGTCCCGTCGTGCCTTCATGATAGTCCCGATAGTCGGCGCATTCCTCGTCGACATCATCTACCAGCCGCAGACTCTGGCCTTCATTAAATTCTTCGTCAAAGGCTTCGGAAATTAACGAACAGGGCGAAACGCTGCGCGGCCTCCCTCAAACGTGGGGAAGGCCGCGCTTTTTGTGTCAGCGCCGCGGATCGCCCACCTCGCGCCGCCGTAGTGCGCGAGGCTCCGGTGCACTGCACGCGCGCAAAATTTCCAAGAGGATTTTGAAATTATAGCTTGACAGTTAGAGTAGACTAACTTATTATATTGGCGTGGTTAGCAAAGACTAACGCAAAGAGAAAAATACGAGGGCCGATAAAACGATGACGATTGACAATCCCGTGGAAAAACTGCTCGCGCTTCACTGCGCGCCCGCTCTGGCCGGCGTCAAGCCGTCGAACCTCTTCACGCTCCATTTTTCTGAGGGGAAGCCCGAGTGGCGGGAACTGCGCGAAGCGGCGGATGGGCTGCGCGCCTTCGGCGTAAGGATGGAAATCCTCTGCGAGTGCGAACGTTACGCGCTCGTCCTCGTTTACCGCGAAGAGCTTCTCGCTGCGGCGATAGGCCCCGAGGCCGAGGATTTTCTCGCCGGCTGCGGCTACAGGCGCGGCATGGCGCTCTCGGAGAAAATTGCGCGCCTTAGGTCGAGGCTCGGAAGGTGCGGCGAATTCCCGCACGAGATCGGAATTTTTCTCGGCTATCCGGTTGAGGACGTGCGCGGCTTCATTGAGAACGAAGGCAAAAATTTCAAGGCCTGCGGCACATGGAAGGTCTACGGCGACGGCGAACGCGCGGCGGGACTTTTCGAGAGCTACAGAAGATGCACGGAATATTTCTGTGCGATGATAGAGCGCGGTGCGCGCATAGTCCATCTTACTGAGCTCTGCGGCGGCCCGGCATAAAAGGGAAGGAACTGCTCCCGCCGATGCGGGGATAAAATTCAGGAAAGGCGGAAATCAGATGGATAAAATAGCTGTCATATACTGGAGCGCAACGGGGAATACCGAGGTTATGGCGAACGCGATAGCCGAAGGAATCCGCGCGGAGGGCGCGCACGCTGACCTATTCTCGGTTGCGGAGTTCGGTTCGCGCAGCACCGCGGACTATGCGAAACTCGCGCTCGGCTGCCCGTCGATGGGGGCCGAGGTCCTCGAAGAGTGCGAGTTCGAGCCGTTCCTCTGCTCCATAGAACCTGAACTTGCGGGCAAGAAGGTCGCCCTTTTCGGCTCCTTCGGATGGGGCGACGGCGAATGGATGCGCAACTGGGAAGACCGCATGAAGGCGGACAACTGCGCGCTCTTCGAGCAGGGACTGATCATCAACATGACGCCGGACGAAGTGGGCAAAAAGCAGTGCGAAGAGTTCGGAAAGCGCTTCGCGAAATTTTAACCAAATAATTTGCAGATTACGCCCCGCCGCGTGAGCGCGCGGCGAGGCGAAAGCTTAAAACTCCTCCGATAGAGTTCAACTCCACACCCCACACATCCCGGCCCGCGGCCTTCCTCCCGCGGGCCGGATCTTTTGCGGGCGTCACTTCGGCAAGCGGTTTCTCGTCCCCCACTCGCACATGCCGTCTAATATCGGTATTAGCGATTTTCCGCGCTCTGTCAGGCTGTATTCGACCTTGGGAGGGATCTGCGGATATTCCTCTCTGTGGACGAGCTTGTCCGCTTCGAGTTCCTTGAGCGTCGCGCTCAGCGTCTTGTACGAAATGCCGCCGATGTATTTTTTCATCTCGTTGAAGCGCACGACGCCGAACTCCATCAGCGCGTAGAGCACCACCATTTTGTATTTCCCGTTTATCAGCGAAAGCGTATAGCTGAATCCAGTCTCTCCAAGCGACTCCGCCGCGATGCAGCGCTTTCTATCTTCTATCATCAGTGCTTTCCTCCAGGTAAGTATTACACATATATGTGCGTACTTGCGCACACCCATGTTTGGTATATATTTGTAGCGTGGAATTGCGAGAAAGTCAACGCCGATTATGAAACGGCGGAATTTTCAGGAATGAGGCGATTTGTGTGGGGAAGAAAATAGTCGTTATAACGGGAAGCCCGCGTGCGAACGGCAACAGCGCCGCGATGGCTGCGGCGTTCGTAAAAGCCGCTGAAGAAAAAGGACACAGCGTAACGCGTTTCGACGCGGCTATGATGAACGTAGGCGGCTGCCGCGCCTGCTGCGGCTGCTACAAGACGGGCAAGGCCTGCGCATTCGACGACGATTTCAACAAAATCGCGCCTGAGGTTGAGGCTGCGGACGGCGTCGTCTTCGTAACGCCGGTCTACTGGTACACGATGCCGGCGCAGATCAAAGCCGTGCTTGACAAATTTTATTCGTTCTGCGTCGCGGAGCGCAAAATAGCCGGCAAGGAGTGCGCGCTGATATCCTGCTGCGAGGAGAGCGACCCGGCAGTTATGGACGGCGTGCGCTTTGCCTACGAACGCAGCACGGCTCTTATCGAGTGGAAGAACGTCGGCGAAGTGCTCGTCCCCGGCGTGAACGCGGCCGGCGACATTGAAAAAACGGACGGCTGCGCAAGGGCGGCGGCCCTCGCAGACCTTTTCTAGCATTACAACAGGCGCGGAGGGATTAAAAATGGGAAAGAAGATAATCGTACTGAACGGAAGCCCGAGGAAAAACGGTAACACTTCCGCCTTAGTAAAAGCGTTTCGCGAGGGCGCCGAGAGTGCTGGACACAGCGTCACGGAATTCTGGCTTGGCGGCATGCAGATAAACGGCTGCCGGGGCTGCTGCGCCGGCGGCAAAAATCCTGAGAGCCCCTGCGTACAGAAAGACGATATGGAGCAGATATACCCGGCCTATAAAGAGGCAGACGTAGTAGTCCTCGCCTCGCCGCTTTACTACTGGACGATAAGCGGGCAGCTCAAGTGCGCATTTGACAGGCTATTCGCCGTAGCCGAGTGCGACCCGGGCTATACTAACCCGCGCAAGGAGAGCGCGCTGCTTATGGCGGCCGAGGGGAACGGCTTCGAGGAGACTGTCTACTGGTACGACCGCCTGATGGGGCATATCGGCTGGAACGACTGGGGCAAGGTGCTCTGCGGCGGCGTAATGGCCGTCGGCGATATCGATGGCAAGCCGGAGCTTGAAGAGGCCCGTAAGCTCGGCGCTTCTATAAAATAGTATAAAATATCGTTATACTGGAGCGCCGCGCGGAGGAAGCCTTAACGGCGCGCGGCGCTCCTTGATTTTGGAGGGACGGTTTTCAATGAAAGTGCTTCTCATCAACGGCAGCCCTAACGAGCACGGCTGCACCTACACCGCTCTTAAAGAAATGACGGACGTTTTTGAAAAACGCGGCGTCGAGGCGGAAATACTCTGGCTGGGTAAAAAGCCCATAGCCGGCTGTCTGGCCTGCGGAGCCTGCCGCAGGATCGGAAAATGCGTGCAGAACGACATAGTGAACGAAGCTCTCGCGCTTCTCGACGGCGTTGACGCGCTGGTGCTCGGCTCGCCGGTCTATTACGCAGGGCCGAGCGGTCAGATATGCGCCTTCCTGGACAGGCTCTTTTTTGCAGGGAACAGCAAGCTGGCCGGAAAGCCCGGCGCTTCGATAGTATCCTGCCGCAGGGGCGGCGCG
The DNA here is from genome assembly GCA_900545755.1 of uncultured Cloacibacillus sp. Taxonomy (GTDB): domain Bacteria; phylum Synergistota; class Synergistia; order Synergistales; family Synergistaceae; genus Caccocola. Next base: position 52,290 of record URAG01000005.1, read on the forward strand.
ACGGCGGCCTTCGACAGGCTCAACAAGTATTTCACGATAAACTGTATGCCTGTCGTATCTTCCAACTACTGGAACCAGGTTCACGGCAACACGCCGGATGAAGTGCGCCATGATGCGGAAGGGCTACAGACGATGCGCACCCTCGCTGAAAATATGACGTGGCTGCTGAAATGCATCGAGGCTGGGCGCAAAGCCGGAGTGCCTGAGCCGGAGCTAGAACCGAAAGTATATACGAACTTCGTCAGATAGAGCGGAACGCAAAGGCGGCCTTTCGGCCGCCTTTTTCATGCGGTTTGCCTTGATTTGTAATGTTTTACGGTTTATCGTTTTATTCTTTATCGCCGTATGATAAAATTGCGCTGTATCATAGCCGAAATGAAAGGAGCACGGGGAATTGCACGAAGTACAAAAACCTAAAAAACCTCTCTATTATTACTACGGAGTGGCGCTGCTCATACTGATGTGCTTCAATCTGCTAGCGATGCCCTATATGGCTGAGAAGCAGGTGAAGAACATTGACTACGGCACATTTATGACGATGACGGATAATAAGGAGATAGGCCGCGTCGAAATCCAGAGCAACCAGATAATATTCACCGACAAGGACGAAAAGAACGTCTACAAAACAGGGCCGCTCAACGACCCCGGGCTGGTAGTCCGCCTGCATGAGGCCGGCGCGAAATTTGAGGGACAGATAATCCGTCAGATGTCGCCGTTGCTCAACATTCTGCTGAGTTGGGTGATCCCGATAGGCATCTTCTTCCTCATCGGGCAGTACATGTCGAAGAAAATGATGGATAAAAACGGCAACTTCATGTCATTCGGCATGGGCAGGTCGAACGCGAAGATCTACGTGAAATCGTCCGAAGGCATAAAATTCAGCGACGTCGCCGGAGAAGACGAGGCGAAGGAAAATCTGTCCGAGATAGTCAGCTATCTGCACGACCCGAGCAAATATAAGGAAATCGGCGCGTCGATGCCGAAGGGCATACTGCTCGTCGGCCCTCCTGGAACGGGAAAAACGATGCTCGCAAAGGCTGTCGCTGGAGAATCTAACGTCCCGTTCTTCTCAATCTCCGGCTCTGAATTTGTCGAAATGTTCGTCGGGATGGGGGCCGCTAAGGTGCGCGACCTCTTCAAGCAGGCGAAAGAAAAAGCGCCCTGCATCGTCTTCATCGACGAAATAGACGCGATAGGCCAGCGCCGCGACGGGCGTGCGCTGGGCAACGACGAGCGCGAGCAGACGCTGAACCAGCTGCTGACGGAGATGGACGGATTTGAAAGCAACAACGGCGTTATGATACTCGCCGCTACCAACAGGCCCGAGTCGCTCGACCCAGCGCTGACGCGCCCGGGACGCTTCGACCGCAGAGTCCCCGTCGAGCTGCCAGACCTCAAAGGGAGAGAGGCGATACTGCGCGTACACGCTAAGCGCGTAAAGACTGACGGCAGCGTAGACTTCAACAGGATAGCGAGAATGTCCTCCGGGGCCTCTGGAGCCGAGCTTGCTAACATCGTCAACGAAGCGGCGCTGCGCGCCGTCAGAGCTGGGCGCACGGCGGCGACCGAGGCCGACATGGAGGAGAGCATCGAAGTGGTCATCGCCGGATATCAGAAGAAAAACGCGATACTGACCGAGAGCGAGCGCCGCACCGTCGCATACCACGAGATAGGGCACGCGATAGTAGCGGCGGAACAGAGCGGCTCCGCACCCGTCGAGAAGATAACGATAATCCCGCGCACGTCTGGCGCTCTCGGCTACACTATGCAGGTTGAAGAGGCAGACCGTTATATCGTCACGCGCGAAGAGCTAGAAAACAAAATCGCCACGCTGACCGGCGGGCGAGCGGCGGAAGAGACCGTCTTCGGCACGATGTCCACCGGCGCGGCCAACGACATAGAGCAGGCTACGAAGCTTGCGCGCGCAATGGTGACGCGCTACGGCATGAGCGACGAATTCGGCATGGTCGCGCTTGAGACTGAAGGCGCGCGCTACCTCGGAGGCGAAAGCTATTCTCAGTGCTCGCCGGAAACCCAGACCGAGATAGACCGCCAGGTCTCCGCGATAGTCAAGGCGCAGCACGAGAAGGCGCTGAAAATCCTCGCCTCCCGCCGGGACAAGCTCGATAAGCTCGCAAATTACCTCTACGAGAAGGAGACTATCACTGGCGAAGAGTTTATGAAAATATTGAAAGAAGAAGAAAAACAGGCGTAATCTTTTCTTCAAGCGTGCAAAAGACGCCGCCGTTTCTGCAACAGCAGCAGAGCGGCGGCGCCTTTGCGTTTTTCGTGTACGACGGTTGCGTTTTGTATGGAACCCATTGCGTAGCGGGCGGAGCGAAAACGGCTTGGCGCTCAATCCTTGGCGGTTCTTGCAAAAAACATGACGGCCAGCGCACGACGCGCAAGCCGCCCTGTTTTTTTGCATTTGCCGCTTCGTTTACTTGTTCAGGTACTTCGTGAAGAACTCCGCGACCTTGTCGAACGGTATTACGTCGAGCCGGTCGTACAGGTCTGTGTGCGACGCGCCGGGGATTATCAACAGCTCTTTGTTGTCCGTATACGGGTTGTCTTTTATCATAGCGGCGTAGGCGTCGCGGCTGAAGTAGCAGGAGTGCGCCTTTTCGCCGTGCATCACTAAGACGGCTCCGCGTATCTCGTTGATATAGCGCAGTATCGGCTGGTTCATGAAAGATTCGCAGCCGGTGACGTTCCAGCCTCCGTTCGAATTAAGCGAGCGTGGATGATAGCCGCGCTCCGTCTTGTAGTATGCGTAGTAATCTTTGACGAACTGCGGCGCGTCCTCCGGCAGCTTGTCTGGCAGGCCGCCTGCAAGTTTGTAGGTTCCGCTCTTGTAATCCTCGATACGCTGGGCGTTCATCGCCTGTTTTTTCGCGTAGCGCGCGTCGGCGTTGTCCTCCTTGTCGAAGTAGCCGTTGGCGTTGACGCGAGTCATATCGTACATAGTCGAGGCGAGCGTCGCCTTCACGCGCGTGTCAAGCGCCGCGGCGTTGAGCGCCATGCCGCCCCAGCCGCATATCCCTATTATCCCTATTCTGTCGGGGTCTACGTCGCCGCGTGTCGATAGATAGTCCACCGCCGCCATGAAGTCTTCCGTGTTAATGTCCGGCGACGCCATGTAGCGCGGCTCGCCGCCGCTCTCGCCTGTGAACGACGGGTCGAAAGCTATCGTCAGAAATCCGCGTTCGGCCATCGTCTGCGCGTAGAGCCCCGACGCCTGCTCCTTCACCGCGCCGAAGGGCCCGCATACCGCGATTGCCGCCAGCCTGCCCTTAACGCCCTTCGGCTTGTATAGGTCGGCTTTGAGCGTGATGCCGTAGCGGTTGTGGAAAGTTACTTTGCTGTGCTCTACCTTGCTGCTTTTCGGGAAAGTCTTGTCCCATTCCTCGCTCTCGGCGGCGTATGCCGCCCCTGCAGAGAGCAGGGCCGCGCAGAATAGCGCGGCGGCCGTCGCCTTTGCTTTAAATCCGTCCATCATAATATTCGTCCTCCTCTTTTTAAGATATCTCTTATGCTTTTCGCTTTATTAGTAAATTCTACGCTTCGCCTTTGCGCCGTTTGTAGATAAGGTAATCTAGGCAGTCTATTCGCCTCTGGCTCTCGTGCAGGTCGTCAAGCAGCTCCGCCCTGCGTTTGGAAAGCAGCCGCCATTGTTCCGTTTCTTTGCCGCTTCGCCCCAGATTTGTAAATTCGCGGATGAAATCGTCGCCACAGCCGGCGTCTCGCAGATTGCGCTCCGCCGCTGATTCGACGCTTTTTGCAGGATCTTTCATCGCCTCACGTCCTTTAAGCGCATTATATTTAATGGCAATATCAATATCAAATGCTTATATTAAAAATTGAGCTATGCTTTTCAGGTATATAATTAGACGCGGAGGTGATGTAGTGGAACTGAGGGTGCTTCAGTATTTTCTGGCCATCGCGCGCGAGGAAAGCATATCGCGGGCGGCGGAATATCTGCATATAA